>CAZNOC010000062.1:0-19241 GCA_964574545.1 uncultured Bifidobacteriaceae bacterium
CACGAGGCGTCGGGCGCCGACATGGTGACGGTGGCCGTGCGCCGCGTGAACCTCGGCGACCGGGGCCGGGAGTCGCTGCTCGATTACATCGACACGTCCAAGATCTTTCTGCTGCCGAATACCGCCGGCTGCTACACCGCCGACGAGGCCGTGCGGACGGCGCGCCTCGGCCGGGAGGCCGGGCTGTCGAACTGGGTGAAGCTCGAAGTCATCGGCGACGAGCGCACGCTCTTCCCCGACAACGAGGCGCTGCTCGAAGCCACGAAGGTGCTCGTCAACGAGGGCTTCGTCGTCCTGCCGTACACGAACGACGATCCGATCGTGTGCCGCAAGCTGGCCGACCTCGGGGCCGCGGCGGTCATGCCGCTCGGAGCACCGATCGGATCGGGGCTGGGCATCCAGAACCCGAACAACATCCGCATCATCCGCGAGTCCCTGAGCGTGCCGCTCATCGTCGATGCCGGCGTCGGCACGGCGTCGGATGCGGCGGTCGCGATGGAGCTTGGCGCCGACGGCGTGTTGATGAATACCGCGATTGCCGGCGCCACCGACCCGGTCGCCATGGCGACCGCGATGAAGCTCGCGGTCGAAGCGGGGCGTCTGGCGTTTCTTGCCGGACGCATTCCCCGGAAGATGTACGCCTCGGCCAGCAGTCCCGTGGAAGGCGTGATCGGCGCACCCGCCGCGGGCGCTCCGACCGGACGCGGATGACCGACGAGCCGGTGCGCGCGCTCGTCACCCGCGCCAAGGCCGAGCGTGACGAGGCCTCCCGCCGCTACAACGAAGCGTTGAGCGCGCTGGACCTCGCACGCCAGAAGTTCTCCGGATGGCCCGAGGCGCCGCCGCTCTACGACGAAGGCCAGATCACGCCGCTCAATCAGGCGTGGGAGATCCTCCCCGGCGACCCGGCCCCTTCGAAGGGCGGATGGCGAGGCCGGCTCGCAGGCCTCGTCTGGAACATCGTCGGTCCGCACCTTCAGCGCCAACAAGCCTTCAATGCGGCGCTCGTGGACCACCTGAACAGGAACGCCCAGGCGCATCGCGAGGCGCACGAGGCGCTCGCGGGCGCGCTGCCGGCCATCCGCGAGGCGTTCGACGGCCTCGCGCACTTCGAACTCCTCCTCCTTCATTTCCTCCAGCAGGGTACGCCGCTTGACGATGCGAGAGAGCGGGCGGTGGAGGAGGCCATCAACGACCTGAGACACGTCGTCAACGTGGCCCAGCGCGCGGCCCAGACGGCCAGGCGCGACGTGGAGCGGCTCAGCACGGTGGCCTCGGGGACCAATCCGGTGCCGCAGACGGATCCTGCGCCGCCGGGCGGCAGCCTGTCGGACAGCACCGCCTCCGCCTATGTCGGGTTCGAGGATCGCTTCCGCGGATCGGAGGCGGAGATTCGCGTGCGGCTCGCGGACTTCGTGCCGTACTTCGCCGGGACGGCCGACGTCCTCGACCTTGGCTGCGGCCGCGGCGAGTTCCTCGATCTGTTGCGCGAGGCGGGGATTCCTGCGCGTGGTCTCGACCTGAACACCGAGATGGTGGAGGTCTGCCGGGCGCGTGGCCTCGAGGCGGTCGCGGGTGACGCGCTCACGTACCTGTCGAGCCTCCCCGACGGGTCACTGGGCGGCATGATTGCGGTGCAAGTCGTCGAGCATCTCGAACCCGAGTATCTGACGCGGATGCTGCAGGCGGCGTACGACAAACTGCGTCCTGGCGCGCCGCTGGTCCTCGAGACGATCAACCCGGCGTGCTGGGTGGCCTTCTTCGAGAGCTACATCCGCGACCTGACCCATGTGCGGCCGGTGCATCCCGACACGCTGCAGTACCTGCTCCACGCCAGCGGCTTCAGCAGCGTCGAGATCGTCTATCGCGCGCCGATCGAAGAGGCGGCGCGGCTCGAACGGGTCCCGCCGCGGGCGGAGCATGTCGGCCACGACCACGGCGATGCCATGACAACCCTTGTGGGCGCCTTCAACCGCAACATGGACCGCCTCAACGCGCGGATGTTCACCTATCAGGACTACGCGGCGATCGCCAGACGGTGAAACGCAGACGCCGCACACACGAGGGCCACGAGGAAACGAAGGACGCACGAAGCGACTTCTCTTGACGGATCCGCTTCAGGGGACCCAGCGCCAGTCGGCAATCGCGAGGCCGAGCTCCCGGGGATCCGAACCACCGTGATCCTCCGGTGTCCACGCGCGATCCACTTCGGTGCGGAGGATCAGGTGGTACCGGCCCGGCGATGCCGGGATGTCTGCCCGGATGCGCTCTCCTCGCCGGAGCGAGGCCGCGGCCACGAGTTCGCCGTCGGCCCAGACCCTGACGTCGACGGGTGACTGGTCGGCATCGGGATGGTCTACCGACGCATCGAATGCCAACACCCGACCCTCCACGGGGATCACCGCGACCGATCGTCTCATCGTCCATCGGAAGGGGGTGCCGTCTGGCGGGCGCTCCAGGTCGTAGATGCCGTACCGGTAGTACCAGCCGAAGCGCACCGCTCGCTCGGCCGGACGAAGTTCGGCGTGAGCCACGGCGTACGTTCCGACGGCATGCGCTGCCACGATGACCAGCATCAGCGTCCAGGCGGCACGCGTCAGGCCTGGGTGGTCCGTGGAGCTTGAAGGCGGCTCGTCCGGGGCGGCGGCGGTGAGATACCAGAACGCGAACGTCCAGAAGGTGACTGCGACGGCGGGTGACTGGCCGGGCATGCCCACGAGTGAGAGCAGACCGAATCCGACGAGCGCCGCGCGGAGCAGCCGGGGCGTGGCGCTGTCGTCGCCGCGCGACGGCGTGACAAGCGCGCGTGCGAAGAGCAGGGTCCAGATGATCCACGGGACGCTGCCGAGCAGACCCAGTTCGGCGAGGTGGTGGCGGAACCAGTTCTGCGCGTTGTCAGGGGGCAGGTCATAGCCTCCAGCGGCGGCCGCGAAGTCGTGGACGAGCGTGTGGTAGCCGCCGACCCCCACGCCGACCCACGGGTGCTCTTCGATCATCAGCATCGCCGCCGAACCGTAGCCCATGCGGTCCCACAGCAACCAGGCGGACTCGCCGAGCGTGGACTCGAGTCCCGGGATGAGGTGCCGTGCGCGCTCGAACGCCGTGATGCCCGGTGTCTGCAGCATCACGGCGCCAACGGCAACCATCACCAACAGGAGACCGCCAGCAATAACGACGTTCGTGCGGGAAGCGAGCGACGTCCTGTCGGCCGACCGCCACACGAACCACCCATGGACGGCCACCCCGACAACGCCGGCAGCGAGGGCGACGAGCGCCGTTCGGGAACCGGACGCCCACACACCGAGCACCGAGATCGCAAGCAGGCTGACACCAACGAGGATGGCGCGGTGGCCGCCGAGCGGGACGGTGAGGGCCACCAGGGCCGGTCCCCAGAGACCCGCGACCAGACCAAAGGCGTTGGCGTCCATCAGGGTGCCAGCCGCGCGACCCATGTGGGGCCAGAGGTGCCCGCTCAAGAAGTGGATGTCCACGAGCGCCTGGTAGACGCCCACGAGGCACGAGACGAGCACCGCGGCGGCGAGCGGGCGCAGGACGTCTCCTCGAAAGCTCCCCTCCGGATCGTTGCGGTAGCGGCGATACAGCCAATCGATCCAGAGAAGGCCCACATTGTGGGTGAGAACCACATAGAGCGTCCAGGTGCCGACCTCGGAGGGCCCGATGCCGATGCTGGTGTTCGAGACGCGAGGAAGCCCGGCGATCCAGGGCGAGAAGTCGAACTCCCTTCCGAGCACGATCGGCCACGACACGGACACCACGAGGGCCCACAGCATCAAGGGCCAGCGCCAGGGGGACGGAAGGTGCCAGCGCCACGCGTCGCGGCCCGACGTCATCAGACCGAGCAGCGCCGAGATCCACACCACCTCGAACGTGAAGTGGTTGCGTCCGGTCCAGACCAGGAAGGCCGCCGGTGACAGGTAGACCGCGAAGAGCACGGCGCGGGTCACGACGCCCGCGGAGACTGATGCCGCGGCGAGGGACACGGCGAACGCCACGAGTGCAGCCGTCAGCAGAGGTGCGAACCCCGCAGCCCCGAACCATCCGAGCAGCCATGCGGCCGTCAGCGTGGAGAGCACGACGGCGGACTTGGTCGCGACGTTCATGGTGCGGACACGATGATACCGCCCGTCGGACCTCCCGACGGTCAGCGGCGGCTGGATGCCGGACGCGGGCCGTCCAGCGTCACCACCGTCTCGATGTGTGTCGTGTGGGGAAACATGTCTACCGGCTGGACGTTGCCGATGTGGTAGCCCGATTCGACGATAGCGACAAGGTCGCGGACAAGCGTGTGAGGGTCGCACGACACGTAGACAACGCGCGGAGGCTTCAGTTCCCCGAAGAGGGCGGAGAGGACGGCTGGCGTGCACCCCTCGCGCGGCGGGTCCATGACGACGAGATCGAAGCGGTCCCGCTCGAATCGGGGGAGGGCGTCCTCGACGGCTGACGCGATGAATCGAACTCGTGCCTCGGGTAGCCGGTTCAGCCCCACGTTGCGGCGTCCGTCGGCCACGGCCGCGTGGTTCTCTTCGACCGCCGTCACCGAGTGGCCGTCAGCCGCAAGCGGAAGCGCGAACAGACCGCTGCCCGCGTAGAGATCCAGCACTTTGAGCGGACGAGCGGCGCTCACGGCCTCGCGTACCAGCGCCACGAGATCTGCGGCCGCTTCGGGATTCGTCTGGAAGAACGCCGTCGGCGAGAGCAGGAACGACACGCCGCCCACCGTGTCGCGGACGTGAGCCCGGCCATCGAGGCGGAGCGTCTCGGGACCCACCATGTAGGCACCGGGCCGGTCGTGGATGTTCAGGAAGAAGCTGGTCGGCCGTTCGGGACCCGCAAGGAACGCGCGAAGGGGCTTTCGCAGCGCCTTGTCGTTACGCGTGACCACCAGCATCGCCGCGGCCTCGCGATCGTCCGCGGTCGTCCGCACGATGAGATGGCGCAGCACGCCGTCAAGACGGGGACCGGCGGCGGAGATCTGGGCGCGCGTCAGCTGGTTTGCGAGCGCGAACGCGATGCGGTTGGCCCGAGGGGCGTGAACCGGGCATTCCCCGATGGCCACGACGTCGCGGGAGCCGCGCGCGAAGTGGCCCATGAGAAACCCCGAGGCGGGACGCCGGCGGGCGGCCGATCCCGGCGTCGGCGCGAAGACGAAGGACGCCTTCCTGCGGAAGCCCCACGGTCCGTCGCCGGGTGCGCCCACCGTCATCCCGCGAGCGGATTCCACCGCCGGAGCACGCGGCCCGAACGCATCGGTCAACAGGGACTGCAGCTGCGCCTGCTTGCGGCGGAGCTGTTCCCCGTAGGGGACGTCCTGCCAGTCGCAGCCCCCACACGTACCGAAGTGCCTGCACAGGGCACCCGACGGGGAGCCGCCTGCCGTCACCGGACCTCGAGTAGTTCCACCTCGAAGACCAGGGTCGCGTTCGGCGGGATGACTCCCCCCGCGCCGTTCGGTCCGTAGGCAAGGGCCGGAGGAATCGTCAACACGCGCGTGCCGCCCTCCTTCATGCCGGCCACACCCTGGTCCCAGCCGGGAATCACCTGGCCGGCGCCGAGGGGGAAGTCAAAGGGCTCGTTGCGATCCTTGGAGCTGTCGAACTTGGTGCCACGCCGGTCGGACGCGCCGGCCTCGTACAGCCAACCGGTGTAGTGCACGCTGACGGTCATGCCGGCACGGGCTTCGGCTCCGGTGCCGGGCACCGTGTCCACCATCTGGAGTTCGCTGATGCCCGAATTTGTCATGGCTGCCTGCGGCTGATTGGGGTCGGTCGAGGATGAGCCTCCGCAGGCGGCCGCTGACACGAAGACAGACAGGGCCAGCAGGAGACGGATTGGTGAGCGGAACATCCGGCCAGCGTAGCACAAGGCAGGGGGACGCCTATCGGGTGCCGGCGTGGCCATCGGACCTGGGCATCTAGAATTCGGGGATGGCTGGCGTCGCGCCCCGTCGCCGGCTTGCTCCGGGCGAGGTTGTGCCGGTTGCCCCGCGCCTGGCGTCGCGCTCCGTCCTCGAACGCTCGACCGGCTCAGGGACCCGGGTCGCATACGGCGAGATCCATCCGTCGTATATCTGCTTTATTGGTAATGGGTTAAGCCGGTTCCACCGCTCCCGCCCCTCCCGCAGGACGATGATGAGGCCGGCGTCGGAGAGGACCTGGAGATGCTGCATGACCGTGCAGCGGTTGAGGTCCGACAACCGCGTGCACAGCTCACCGGTCGTCTGCGGGCGATCCCTCAGCGCATCCAGGAGCACCCGCCGCGATGGGGCAGCGAGCGCCTTGAACACAAGGTCGTCGGAGGACGCGTTCATGTTGTATTTATATAACACGACATCCCAGAGAAGGTTCTTACTGATGAGAAGGGGACCAGATGCGGGTGGGCGGGGAGCTTTCGGGCGGAAGAGGATGGCGGAGGGAGAGGGATTCGAACCCCCGGTAGAGTTTCCCCTACAGCGATTTTCAAGACCGCCGCCTTAAACCACTCGGCCATCCCTCCGCAGGACGATCGTATCGTTGTTCGCTCTCGGCTTTCGGCTCTCAGCTTTCAGCTTTCGGCTTTCGGCCACAGATCAGAAGATAGATCGTCACATCCTTACATCTCACGTCAGATCACCACATCACCACATCAGAAGTTCGCTAGATTGTCTATCTTGCCTTTCCCTCTCATGTAGGGCTGAAGCGCTTCTGGGATGGCGATCGTTCCGTCTGCCTGCTGGTAGTTCTCGAGGACGGCGATGAGCGTGCGCCCGACCGCCAGGCCCGATCCGTTCAGTGTGTGCACGAACTCGGCCTTGCCGGTGCCTTCCCGCCGGAACTTGATGTTGGCACGCCGGGCCTGGAAGTCGTGGCAGTTGCTGCACGACGAGATCTCTCGATACGTCTTCTGGCTTGGCAGCCACACTTCGATGTCGTACGTCTTGGCGGCCGAGAATCCCATGTCGCCGGTGCAGAGCGCCACCGTGCGGTAGGGCAGCCCCAGCCGCTTCAGGACCTCCTCCGCGTTGGCGGTCAACGCCTCGAGCTCGTCGGATGACGTCTCGGGCGTCGTGAACTTCACGAGCTCTACCTTGTCGAACTGGTGCTGCCGGATCAGCCCCCGCACGTCGGCGCCATACGATCCCGCTTCGCTCCGAAAACACGGCGTGTAGGCCACGTAATTGATCGGCAGCCGCCGGCCGTCGAGGATCTCGCCCCGGTACAGGTTGGTCACCGGGACCTCGGCGGTCGGGATGAGGTACAGATCCCACTCGCCGCTGATCTTGAACAGGTCGGCTTCGAACTTCGGCAGCTGTCCGGTCCCGAAGAGCGTCTGGCTGTTCACCAGGAACGGGGGTTCGATCTCCGTGTAGCCGTGTTCGGTCGCGTGCAGCTCCAGCATGAAGTTGATGAGCGCGCGCGACAGTTGGGCGCCCGCGCCCGACAGCACGGAGAAGCGCGCGCCCGCGATCTTCGTGGCGCGCTCGAAATCGATGATTCCGAGTTCCGGACCGAGGTCCCAGTGCGCCTTGGGCTCGAAATCGAACGTGCGCGGGTCGCCCCACGTACGGACGACGACGTTGTCGGCCGCGTTCCTTCCGATCGGGACGCTGGGATGCGGCAGGTTCGGCAGGCCTGCCAGCAGCCGGGACCGCTGGTGCTCGACCGTCCCGAGCTCGACCTCGAGCTGCTTGATCTTCTGGCTGCGCTGCTTGTTGGCCTCGAAGACGGGACGCGCATCGAGGCCCTGGCGCTTGGCGCGCGCCACCTCGTCGCCGGCGGTGTTCTGCTCGCGCTTGAGGCCTTCGATCTGGGGAATCAGCCGCCGCCGGTGCGCCTCGAGCGTGGCCAGTTGCTCGAGTTCCGCGGTGGCGTCCATTCCGCGCGAGGCCAGCCCTGTCTTGACGGCCTCGATGTTGTCTCTGACGTAGGTGGGATCAAGCATGGTCGGTGCGCCGTTCGCTACACGCTGTTCGCTGCGGGCCGAGGGGAACGGCAAAATGCCAAATGCGAATGGCCGTTCGGCATTATCCTATGATTGATGCCCGCGAAGATCCGCAAGGTCGTGTTCCCCGCCGCCGGTCTCGGCACTCGCTTCCTTCCCGCCACCAAGGCTCAGCCGAAAGAGATGCTGCCTCTCGTGGACAAGCCCACGATTCAATACGGGGTGGAAGAGGCCGTCGCTTCGGGCGTGTCGAACATCATCTTCGTGACCGGGCGCGGCAAGAACGCCATCGAGGATCACTTCGACGTCTCGGCCGAACTCGAGAGCTTTCTGGAGAGCCGCGGCAAGCACGAGCAGCTGGAGGAGATCCGCAAGATCTCGAGCCTCATCAACGTCTCGTACGTGCGTCAGGGTGAGCCCCTCGGGCTCGGGCATGCCGTGCTCGTCACCCAGCATCTTGTCGGCGACGAACCGTTTGCCGTCATCCTCGCTGACGATGTGATGGATGCGACTCCGGCGGCGCTGAAGCAGATGATCGACGTCTATGATCGCGTGGACGGCCCCGTGATCGCCGTCGAGCGCGTGGCGCCGGCCGACGTCTCGAGCTACGGCATCGTGGATGTGGAGCCGGCCCCGGAGTTCGGCCCACGCGTGCACCGCATCCGGAGCCTCGTGGAGAAGCCTCGACCCGAGGATGCGCCCTCCAATCTCGCGATCATCGGCCGCTATCTCCTGACACCGGATGTCTTTCCGGCGCTCGAGGACACGGCGAAGGACGGCACCGGTGAGATTCAGCTCACCAACGGGCTGCGCCGCCTGCTGCAGTCGCGTCCGCTGTACGCCTGTGAGGTGGACGGCGTCAGGCACGACACTGGCCACAAGCTGGGGTTCCTCAAGGCCGTGGTGTACTTCGCGTTGCGGCGGCCCGATCTGGCGGGCCCGTTCCGCGAGTACCTCCTGAGCATGCAGCTGAAGGACGACCGGCAGGATCCTTAGTCGGTCGACTTCGCCGTCGTCCCCGTGGTGCTTGCCTTGTTCTCGGTGTTCGATTCGGTCTTCGACTCGGCCTTCGGCTCAGCCTTCGAATCGTTCGTTGCGTCTGCCTTCGACGTGCTCCCCGACCCGGACTTTCCGGGGCCGTCAGCGGGCTTCGACTCTCCTGCCTCGCCGCCGCCCTTTCCGGCCCTGGCGTAGTCGGTGATGTACCACCCCGATCCCTTGAAGTGGAACGCCGGTGAGGACAACAGCTTCCGGACCGCGCCGTTGCACTTCGGGCAGGTCTCGAGAGGCGCGTCGGAGAACTTCTGGATCACCTCGAAGCGGTGATCGCACGCATCGCACTGATATTCGTAGAGGGGCATCGGGTTACTCCAACACGGCGCCGGCTTCGCCGTCGAGCATCAGCCGGCGAAGGGCCCAGAAGGGGGCGGAGCCCTGCGAGAGCAGCGCGTCATGAAACGCGCGTCGCGATGCGCGTCCCTGCTGCCGCTCTTCCCAGTCGCGGCGCAACTTGAGGAGCATCAACTTTCCGGCGGAGTAGACGAGGTAGGTCGGGTCGAACGTCCCGCGTTCCGCCTCGCGACGGGCGGCCGAGTCCTCGAGGTACGCCTCGTCCCGGAAGAAGCGCACGCCCTGCTCGACCGACCAGTCGTCGGCGTGGAGGCGGATGCCGACGATGAAGCGCGCGAGGCGGACGAGCGCTTCCGCAAGCTGGGCGAGGCGGACGGCATGATCGCCCTTCGCGAAGCCGGCTTCGATCATCATGTGCTCGCAGTAGTGTGCCCAGCCCTCGGTGTAGGACGCGGGGGCGAAGAGGGTGGAACGGCGTACCTTCGAGTGCACCTTGCGCAGGTTGAGGGCCTGCAAGTGGTGCCCCGGCAACACCTCGTGGATGGTGATGTTCCACAGGGTCGGGAGGCTGAACCCGCGCAGGTGCTCGGCCTGGCGATCGGGCGGCCACGACGGATCCACGTCGGTCAGAAAGTACGTCGCGCGAGAAGCGCGCGCCTCGTACGGCCCTGGCGTCCACATGCTGGCGAACGACCACCGGTAGAACTCCGGCGTCGCCGCCACGTTGACGTCCCCATCCTCGGGCAGCGTCACGATGGCGTGCTTGTGCAGGTAGGCGCGAAGTTCGTCCAGTTGGGCGCGGGCGGCCGGGATGAGCTGACCCGGCGAGGGATGCTGCTGCTTCGCGGCGCGCCAGACCTCGGCGGCATCGCCGGGGCCGAGCCGGGCGGCGGCCGCGCGAAACTCGTCCTGCGTCGCGGCCAGCTCGCGCTCGGCGATCGCGAGGAGCCGATCCGCCGGCAGGTCGAGACCCTCGTCGTGGCGCAGCTTCTCTTCGAAGCGATCGCGGCCGAGCCTGAACGACGCACGCGCCCGTGGCCGCAGGTCCGATTCGAGGTACTCCACGTATCCGCCGACCGCCTGTACGGCCTCTGCCGACGCGTCGGCGAGATCGGCGAGCAGATGCATGTCGTCCACCGACGAGAACGCCCGCGGCAGGTCCTGATCGATGAAGGTCATGACCCCTCGAAACGTCTCGACGCCCACCTTCAGGAACATGGCCGGCGGATCCTTGACGTTGTCGCGGGCGGCCTGGATCAGCCGCGGAGCCTGTCGCAGCTTCGACAGGACGCGGCGCGCCCGGTCTTCCTCGGAGGCGTAGGTGAACACGGCCTGTGCGGCGAGGCTGCGCGAGAGCAGGTCGGCGTAGTAGTGCGGGTTGCGCTCCCAGGAACGCATATGCTCGAGCTCGAATTGCCGCGAGCGGAGGTTGGCGGCGATGATGGCGTGCTCGATCTGCTCGATGACAGGCTGGCGGTCCGACGCGATGGCGCCAAGTCTGCGGGAAAACCCCGCGAGGGCGCCCGCGGCGGTCTCGACCGCCGTGCGCGAGCAGTCTTCGAGGAGGTCGTCGTGCAGATGCACCCCGTCCAGGGTCGCGGCAGTGGGATGGACCTCGTACAAGTAGGCGAGGTAGTCGTCGACGAAATGCGGCAGCGGTTCCGCGGCGTGCATGAGGCCTGGTGTCCTAATCGCTAGCAGGCGAGGGGGTGGCCCTCGGACCGTCCCTCGGAGACCGGGGCCTCTACGAGGTCCTGCCGGCGCCCGGGCATCCCACAATGGTACATTAAGACCCGCCATGCCCGGCACCCTCTTCGTGGTGGCGACGCCCATCGGCAATCTGGAGGACATCACGGTCCGGGCGCTCCGGGTCCTGCGCGAGGCCGCGGTCGTGGCGGCCGAGGACACGAGACGCACCGGCAACCTCCTCCGTCACTTCGGCATCGATACGCGCCTCCTGAGCCTCCACGAGCACAACGAACACGCCCGGATTGGTCCGCTCGTCGCGCGGCTGCAGGCGGGCGAATCGGTCGCGCTGGCCTCTGATGCGGGCACCCCGGGGGTCTCGGATCCCGGCATGCGCCTTGTCAGGGCCGCGGTTGCCGCCGGCGTGAGGGTGGAGCCCGTGCCGGGCCCAAGCGCGGTCCTCACGGCACTTGTGGGCTCTGGGCTGGAGTGGTCGTCATTCCGGTTTGTGGGATTCGCCCCTATTAGGTCAAAAGAACGAAAATCTTGGCTCGCACAGCTCTCCAGGGGCTCGGACGTCTCCGTCTTCTTCGAGGCTCCTCACCGGATCCGGAGGACGCTTACGGAGATGGCCGAAGTTTTGGTTAAACGACAGATTGTTGTCGCTCGCGAGATGACGAAACTCCACGAGCAGTTTCTTCGCGGCACGCCCCTGGAGGTTCTGGAGGGGCTTGGTGAGCCCCGGGGCGAGTTCACCGTGGTCGTTTCTGGTGAGCCCGTCGCGGGAGACCCGGACTCCCAGGATCTTACAGACCTCCAGGTGGCGGTCTTGTTTGGTGAAATAACAGAAAACGGAGCGACTTCGAGGAAGGACGCGATCAGGAAGGTGGCGGCCACAACAGGGATGAGTGCGAACGCAGTGTATGACGCGGTCGAGAGACATCGATGTTTTGGTCAAAAGACAAAACAAGAAGGCTCCTGACGCCCGCTCCTCGTGCCTGCCAGTGGGTCGGCTTGACCGTCGTCCTGACGTTTTGTTAAGGTTGGCCTGGCGTTTCGCCAACGGAGGCGGTATGGCGAGGCAACAGCGCCCCAAGCCACAACCCACGACAAGAGCCAGCGTTTCGCGACGGGCCACGGCACGGCAGGCCAGCGCTTCCTCAGAGTCGGCCACGGCAGACCTCGCCCTGTCCAGCTCGTCCTACGCCGAAGCGCTGCGTCACTACGAACGGGCCATGCGTGCGCTGCAGAACCACCAGTTCGATCGGGCCGCGACCGCCCTTCGCGAGGTGCTCGACCGGTTCCCCGACGAGAAGGAGCTGACCGACCGGGCGCGGCTCTACCTGGCGGTCTGCGACCGGCACCTCCAGCCGCCGCCGCCGGAGCCGCTGACGACCGGGGACCGGCTCTACGCCGCGACGCTGGCGATCAACGCCGGCGACGCCTCGCGTGCCATCGCCCTGCTCGACAGGGTGTGCCGTGACGAGCCGGGTCATGATCAAGCGCAGTATCTGATGGCCGTGGCATACGGGCTCCAGGGCGAGCCACAGCTCGCGGTGCCGTTCCTTCAGCGCGCCATCGAGGCCAATGCGGGCAACCGCGCCAGGGCGCGCGTCGATCCAGACCTGGACGCTCTGAGACACGAAGCGCGAATCGCGGCCCTCCTGCAGCCACCCCCTTCCGACGGCGCGTCAAGCGGCCGCGGGTCGCGAAAGAGCCCGTGACGGCTCCCGGGGCCTCCGTCCCCGCCGACCGGTCGCGTCATCCCCATGTCTGACGTCCACATCGTCGTGCTGGCGGCGGGGAAAGGGACGCGGATGAAGTCCCGCCTCCCGAAAGTGCTGCACCCGATCGCCGGACTTCCCCTGATCGACTGGGTGCTCCGCGCGGCGGCGGCCCTCCGTCCGGTCACCACGACCATCGTCATCGGTCACGAGGCGGAGCTCGTTCGCAAGCACTTGGAGGCCCGAGGAGACGTCCGTTTCGCCCTGCAGGAACCGCAACTCGGCACGGGTCACGCGCTGCTGCAGGCGGAGCCGCATCTGGACGGCCGCCAGGGCACGGTGGTGCTGCTCTCGGGCGATGTGCCGCTCATGCGTGGCGACACCCTGCGCGCGCTCGTTGACACCCACGAACGCGCGGACGCGCAGGCGACGGTGGCCACCGCGATCGTCGATCGCCCGTACGGGTACGGCAGGGTCGTGCGGGGAGATGGCCGGATCGTGCGCATCGTTGAACAGCGGGACGCCTCGCCGGGCGAGCAGGAGATCAAGGAGATCAACAGTGGGGTGTACGCCTTCCAGCTCGCGCCCCTCTTCGATTCGCTCCGCGGCATTGCGTCCGAGAACTCCCAGGGGGAGTACTACCTGCCCGACCTGGTCGGCATCTATCGCCGGCAGCGACGTGTGGTGGAGACTTATATAATCGGGAATCCCAGCGAGATGCGCGGCATCAACAGCCGATCCGAGCTCGCGGAGGTCAGCGCCATTGTGAGACAGCAGAAGAACGAAGAACTGATGGCGGCCGGCGTCACGCTGATCGATCCCGCCACGACCTACATCGACGCCGACGTGGTCGTGGGGCCCGACACGGTCATCCATCCGTGCGTGACGCTCGAAGGCGCGACGAGCATCGGCGCGGCATGCGAGATCCACTCCGGGACCCGCATCACCAACGGGCAGATTGCGGACCACGTGACCGTGCTGAACCACTGCGTGGTCGCGGACTCGCGCATCGCTGGACGCGCGACGGTTGGCCCGTTTGCTCACGTGCGGCCGGCCTGCGACATCGGCGAGGGTGCCAGGGTGGGGAACTTCGTCGAACTGAAGAAGACCTCGATGGGCGCCGGCGCCAAGGCCAACCATCTTTCGTACCTCGGCGACGCCACCATTGGCAGCAAAGTCAACGTCGGCGCCGGCACGATCACCTGCAACTACGACGGGCAGCGGAAGCACGAGACCGTCATCGAGGAGGGCGCCTTCATCGGCAGCGACTCGACGCTTGTCGCGCCGGTCACAATCGGCGCAGGCGCCTATGTGGCTGCCGCTTCGTCAATCACCGAGGACGTGCCCCCCGGCGCGCTCGGAATCGCTCGCGCCCGCCAGCAGAACAAGGAGGGGTGGGCCGCAGCAAGACGGGATGCAGTTCAAGGTTCAGAGTCCAAAGTGCAAAGTGAAGGGGGGACCGGTCCCACAGAACCCTGATCTTGCGAAATCGGTACGTCAACTTTGAACTTTGATTCTTGAACTTCCATGTGCGGCATCATCGGCTACATCGGACCCAAACCTGTCGTGCCCCTTCTGATTGAGGGACTACGGCGCCTCGAGTATCGCGGATACGACTCCGCCGGGATTGCGCTCGTGCACGAGGGCGCCGTCACCATCCGGCGCAGCGCGGGAAAGCTGGTCAACCTCGAGGCCGTCATCGCTGACGATCCCGTCGAGGGTCTGTACGGCCTGGGGCACACGCGCTGGGCCACGCACGGCCGTCCCACCGAGGAGAACGCCCACCCCCATCGCGACTGCACGGGACGCATTGTCGTCGTGCACAACGGCATCATCGAGAACTACCTCGAGCTGAAGACCGAGTTGCAGGCCCAGGGCCACCGGTTCGTGACCGAGACCGACACCGAGGTGGTGGCCCACCTCGTGGAACGCGAGTGGCAGGACGACGGCCTCGAGCAGGCCGTTCGGCGTGCGATGGGAAAGATGCGCGGCTTGTTCGCGCTTGTGCTGCTGTCTGCCGACGATCCGGAGAAGCTCGTGGCCGTCAGGAACGGTCCACCTGTGGTCGTGGGGCACGGTGACGGCGAGTGGTTCGTCGCCTCGGACATTCCGGCGTTGCTGGCGCATACGCGCAATGTCGTGTTCCTTGGCGATCGCGAGATGGCCGTGGTGACCCGCGACGGCGTGCGCTACACCGACCTCGAGGGCGCCCCGGTCGAGCAGTCCCCGCAACGCATCCTCTGGGATCCGGTCATGGCCGAGAAGGCCGGATACAAGCACTTCATGCTCAAGGAGATCTTCGAGCAGCCCAATGCGGTGCGGGAGACGATCCTCGGCCGTGTCTCGCTCGACAGCTCCCGCATCTTCCTCGACGAGATGTCAATCGGACCCGATGACCTCCGGCACGTGGACCGGGTCCTGCTCCTCGCGTGCGGTACCTCCTGGCACGCCGCCCTCGTCGGCAAGTTCATGATCGAGGAGCTGGCGCGGTTGCCGGTCGAGGTGGATTACGGCTCCGAGTACCGCTACCGCGATCCGATCGTGGACGCCCGGACGCTCACGGTGGTCATCACGCAGTCAGGCGAGACCGCCGACACGCTGGCCGCCCTCCGCGAAGCCAAGGGAAAGGGCGCTCGCAGCCTTGCCATCTGCAACGTTGTCGGCAGCATGGCCACGCGTGAGACGGAAGGCACCATCTACACGCACGCGGGCCCGGAGATCGGGGTCGCCTCCACCAAGGCGTTCACCTGCCAGCTTGTCGCGCTCCATCTGCTGGCCCTCCATCTCGGAGAAGTGCGCGGCGTGCTTGGCGAAGACGAGCGGCGGGGCCACATCGAGGACCTGCTTCGGCTGCCGAACCTGCTCGAACAGGTGCTGCAGCGCACCGGCGATCAGGTCGAGGAGATCGCGGCGCGCTTCCAGGCGCGCAGCGACTTTCTGTACCTGGGGCGCGGCATCAACTACCCCATCGCCCTCGAGGGCGCGCTCAAGCTCAAGGAGATTTCGTACATTCACGCGGAGGGCTATCCGGCCGGCGAAATGAAGCACGGCCCGATCGCCCTCATCGACGAGAAGATGCCGATCGTGGCGCTCGCGCCACGCGATCACGTCTACGAGAAGATGCTGGGTAACATCCAGGAAGCCAAGGCGAGAAGCGGCGTGGTGATCGCGGTCGTCACGGACGGTGATGACACGATGCCCAGGCTCCTGGATCTGGCCGCCGACTGCATGATCGCAATTCCTGCCGTGTCCAGGTTGCTTTCCCCTGTCGCAATTACCCTGCCCTTGCAGTTGCTGGCGTACCACATCGCCGTGCGCAGGGGCTGCGACGTCGATCAGCCCCGCAATCTCGCGAAGTCCGTCACGGTAGAATAGCGGGGGGTGGACCTCCTCTCTTCGCTCAATCCAGAGCAGCGCGATGCCGTCGAGCACACCGACGGCGGTGTGCTCATCCTGGCCGGCGCCGGCTCGGGGAAGACTCGCGTCATCGCGCACCGGATCGCGTATCTCGTGTCCGAACAACGCGCGCGGCCCGACGAGATCCTCGCCGTGACGTTCACGAACAAGGCGGCGCAGGAGATGCGCGATCGGGTGTCGGGGCTGCTCGGCGCCGACTGCCGCGCCATGTGGATCTCCACCTTCCACGCGTTGTGCGCGCGCCTGCTCCGGCGAGAGGCGCATCACGTCGGCCTGACACGCGACTTCATCATCTACGACTCGGCCGACCAGCAGAGCGTTATCAAGCAGCTCATCAAGCAGTTCGGACTCGATGACACGGCCTACCAGCCTCGCATGGTGCTCTCGCGCATCAGCGCCGCCAAGAACCGAATGGAGGGCCCTGACTCGATCGCGGCCGGGTGGAACCCGCGCGACAAGGACGTCGCACGGCTGTTCGAGGGCTACCTGGCGACCCTCAAGGACGCGGGCGCGGTCGACTTCGACGACCTCCTGCTGAAGACGGTCGACCTCTTCGAGCGCGCTCCGGAGGTGCGTACCCGGTACGCGAAGCGGTTCCGCTACGTGATGGTGGACGAGTACCAGGACACCAATCGTCCCCAGTACCTGCTCGTCTGCCAGCTCTCGGGCGTCCACAGGAATCTGTGCGTCGTTGGTGATCCGGACCAGTCGATCTACAAGTGGCGGGGCGCCGACCTGCGCAACCTGATGGACTTCGACCGCGACTTTCCGGACGCCAAGGAAGTGCGGCTCGAACGGAACTATCGGTCCACGTCGGTGATCCTCGAAGCTGCCTCGGCGGTGATCAGCCGGAACCGGAACCGCAAAGAGAAGCGCCTCTGGACCGATCGGGAGCGCGGCGCCAGCATTACTTGCTTCCGGGCAGCGGACGAGATCGAGGAAGCCGACTTCATCGCGCGCACCGCCCGGACGGCGCTGGCCGACGATGTCGCCAACCTGGTCGCCGTGCTGTACCGGACCAACTCGCAATCACGCGCCGTTGAAGATGCCCTGCGCCAGGCCGGTCTCGCCTATGTCGTCCTTGGCGGCGTGGGGTTCTACGAACGGCGGGAGATCAAGGACGCGCTGTCCTATCTCAAGCTTGTGCTCAACCCGCATGACGATGTGGCCCTGAGACGGGTGATCAACACCCCGACCCGGGGGATAGGGAAGGGCGTGATGGACGCCCTGGAGACGATCGATCCGGGCCGGACCGATGAAGATCCGTCGCCGCTGCTCGCGAGCCTCCAGTCGGACCCCTCAGGACGATCGCTCTGGACGCGGCTCGTCACCGCCGTGGACCGCCGGCTCCTGACACCGCGCCAGGTCGCGGCCCTCGCCGCATTTCGTGACCTGATCGCGGAGCTCACCGACACCGGGTCGCACGACGGGGTGTCCGATCTCCTCGGAAAGGTGCTCGACCGTTCTGGCTACCTGCGGGACCTCCGGGAGGACCGCAGCGAAGAATCCCAGGGCCGCATCGAGAACCTGATGGAGCTCGTCTCGGCCGCACGAGAGTACGAGATGTCGGAACTGGATCCGTCGCTCGGGGGGTTCGTGGACCGATTGTCGCTGCTGTCGGATGTCGACAAGGAACAGGGCGCCCGCGAGGCGCGCGTCATGCTGATGACGCTGCACACCGCCAAAGGCCTCGAGTTTCCTGTTGTCGTCATGGCCGGGCTCGAGGAGGGGCTGTTCCCGCACTCCCGGTCGTCGGAGGACGAAGCGGAACTCGAAGAGGAACGGCGTCTCTGCTACGTGGGCATCACGAGGGCCATGTCCAGGCTGTATCTGACGAGCGCAGCCAGAAGGCGTGTCTTCGGGGAGTACCAGAGTTCGCAGCCGTCTCGCTTCCTCGAGGAGATCCCGGCCGATCTGGTGGAGCAGGAGTTCTCGACCCACAGTTCCTCGTTCGGCGGAGCGCGTGGGGGGTGGGAGTACCGGGAGAACCCCTACGGCCGGCGTGGCGGAGGGCGGTTCGGAGGCGTACGCGAATCGGAGCGGGCGTCGGTGGTCTTCGCGCCAGAAGACGAAGACCAGTCAGCCGGCAGCGAGGGGCCGCTGCGACCCGGTGTCCGCGTACGGCATCAGCAGTTCGGCGGCGGAATGGTGCTGAGCGTGGAAGAGCTGGATGACGACCTGAAGCTGGTCGTGCGATTCGACTCGGTCGGGCGAAAGACCCTTCGAGCGAAGTACGCGAAGCTGACGGTAGAAGGGTAGGGCGCGCGGCATGTTCCCTGATCCAGGGGGCTGGAGCCCCCTGGACGGGAATGGCGCACGGCTGAGACGGCTAGAGGCCGTCGACTCTGGTGATGATCCAGCGGCCGGTCGCGGGCTGGCCGCCCATCGTGCCTTCGGCGCGCTGCATGGTGATGGTGAGCGGCTTTTCGGAGGCCGTGCCGTCCGGGCTGATGAGGTTCGCGTCGATCGCGACCGTCTTCGTCACAAGCGCCCCTTCGAACTGCGTTGGTTCAAACCTGGCCCCCCCGGGCTCCATCAGTGACGCTTCAAGCGGACCGACGGCGTTGGTGAGCGCTGCTCGGGCGTCCGACACGCCCTTCGTGTAGGTGCCGGTGTCGTCGCGCCACTTGTCCCATTCGGCCTTCACCTTCTGCTGCGCAGGCGTCATTCGGGCGGCCGGGTCACGCTCGAGCTTCAGCACCTGCTCGATAAGGGCCAGGTTGGCGTCCTGGAATTCCTTCTTCCTGGCGCTGAACTGGTTCTCCTCGGCGCGGGCCTTCTCCTCGGCGGCCGCGAGCGCCCTCACATCCAGCGGCGTACGCTGGTCCTCGCTGATGTTCGTGATCGTGAACCGGTCGACCACGCCCTGTTCGCGCGGGTCGATCGAGACCGCCGACATCATGGCCAGCGTCGCGTTGTCGCGCGCGCGCGCCGCCCTGAAGAACTGGTTGAGCAATTGCTGCTCGGGCGCCCGCGAGCAGGCCGCCACGAGGAGGGCCAGCGGGCCAGCCAGGACCGCGATCAGGAAAATCGCCTTTGCTCTGGATCGAGCCATTCCGTCCTCCTTGAAGTAAACCGCGAAAGACTACTACTGTTCGCCGCTTTCCACAAGCGATACCGGCGGCG
>CAZNOC010000063.1:0-7535 GCA_964574545.1 uncultured Bifidobacteriaceae bacterium
CCTCGATCTTCACGGGGCTCTCGGGCTGGTTGTCCATCTTCACCGTGCGATGCCACGTGCCGCCATCGTAGTGGCCGGCGTCAACATAGCGCAGGAAGTTGGCCGCCGTCGCCGGCGCACGGGCCTGGTCGACTTCGACGACGATATCCCCGAGCTCGGTCTGCACGAGCACGCGAACCGGCGGTGTCTGCGCGTGCAGCGTGAGGCCAATGCCGGCGACGCCGGCGCAGACGAGGAAGAGCACAAGGCGCCTGGTCATGGTCGGTCCTGGGAGAAGCCGGCGCGAGTGATGAGGGGACCGTCCCCTCATCACTCCGCGAACACCATCCGAGTCGATGGCTAGAAGCGATACGTGCCCGCGAACTGGAACTGCCGGCCCGGAAGGACGGACCCGCCTCCCGTGTGCTGGCCGAAGCGCGGGTTGCCGACGAGGTTGATGTAGCCACCCGCGAGCAGGTTCTGGTTGTTGAGCACGTTGAACACGTCGGCGCGGAACTCGATGCGGTCGGTGCCGACATTGAAGGTGCGGGCCAGTGATACGTCCCCGTAGTTGATGAACATGCCGCGCGCGGTGTTGCGGCCTCCCGGGGTGGCCGCCTGGCAGCCGCGCGAGTTGCACGCCGCGCCCAGCCCCGAACCATAGCCGACCGGGTCACCCGCATAGCGGATCGTGTAGGGCGCGCCGCTCTGGTGGCGCGACACGGTGCTGATGCGCCAGCCACTCAAGATCGGGCCCTGTCCTGGCACGTTCCAGGTGATGCTCGTGACGAGGTTGTGCGGAGTGCTGGCGCCCGTCGGACCCCGATCCGACTCGGGATCGAGGCTGTTCTCGGGCGAGAACCAGTGATTGAGCCGGTCCTCGGCCTTCGAGCGCGTGTACGACGCGGTCATCACGATCGGCGCGGTTCGATGCACCACCGCGATACGGACGCCCTGATACCAGGAGCGCCCTTCATTCGTCAGCAGCTCCATGTGCCGGAAGCCGTTCGGACCGGGCCGAATCGGCCGCGTGAGGTCCGCCTGAGCCAACGTGCGGACCGCGGCCGTCGGGTTGGCGGCCAGCGCCGCGTTCAGTTGATCCTTCGGGATCGGCGCCGGCGCGTTCATGTCGAGGAAGCCGTGCTTGACGCCGCGGTTCATGTTGGCATCGATCGCAATGCTGGTGCGCGAGCCCAGTTGCCGCTGCACGCCCACGCTGAACTGCCAGGCGTGCTCGTTCTCGAGATCCGGCGAGATCTCCTGGATGCTGCGGGGCGGCAACACCGCGCCGGGCGGGAACGCCGGCAGCGGGTTCGGGAACGTCGGGAACAACGGGTCGCCGGGTGCCAGCACGACCGTCACTTGACCGTTTCGGCCGCCGACGCCGCCCTTGACGATCGTGAAGATCGGGTGCTGCTGGGTGAAGCGCCCGAAGCCGCCGCGAACCGCCCACTGCTGATCGCCCCGCGGATCCCAGGCGAAGCCGACACGCGGATCGAAGTTGTTGGCGTCGGTCCCGGCCGGCCAGTCGGGAATGTCCTTGATGATCTCGACGTCGTAACGCAGCCCGAGGTTGAGCGTCAGGTTCGGATGCACGCGCCAGTCGTCCTGGAAGAACCCGGCGAGCACGTACGCCTTCGGGAACATCAGCCGCGCTTCCGGCGTCAGCGCGAACGACTGCGTGTACAGAAACGGCGTGGGGGCTACGGCGGGAGAACCCGCGAACGTGTAGCGGCCGTTCTGGAGCGGCTGGAAGAGCTGCTCGGTCACGTCATACATGAACGACGCGCCCATCTTCATCGTGTGATTGCCGGCCCAGAACGACAGCGTGGTCGCGATGTCATAGGTCTGTTCCGGCAACACGCCCCAGGTGCCCTGGTCGTAGCCGCCGGAGTTCGAGTAGCCCTGCCGCTGGATCGACACGCAATCGCACTTGGCGGCCCGACGGTCGGTGTAGCGCGAGTACTGCCCGCGGACTTCGTTCAACATCCGATCCGAGATGACCGTCGTGAAGGTGGCGTGCACCGTATCGACATTGTTGTCCCAGATGAAGCCGGTCCCCGGCAGGTTGAGCCCGCCGCTCTCGTTGTCCTTCGACCAGCGGACCATGTTGTAGCGCACGCCGAGGGTGTGCCTGTCGGAGAACCGCAGGTCGATCTTGGCGTGACCCTGGTGCTCGTCGGCCGGCGTCGGCACGATCTGCCCCGCGGCCTCCACCGCCGTGACGGCGACCTGGCTGCGCTCGCGGCGCCGCTCGTAGCTGCCAAAGAAGAACAGCCGGTCCCGGACCAGTGGCCCCCCCGCGGTGGCTCCGAACTGCTGCTGGTTGTACGGGGCCTTGACCTTCTCGCCGTTGCGAATAGGGGCCAGCGGCGGCGCCGCGTCCCAATCGCCGGGCCGCACCATCACGAAGCCCGACCCGTTGAAGTCGTTGGTGCCGCTCTTGGTGATCATGCTGGCGACGCCGGACGAGTGGCCGCCGAACTCGGCCGAGAACTGGTTGGTGATGAGCTGCACTTCCTTGACCGTCTCGATGGCGAACCCGCTCGATCCGAGCTGCGGGGCGCGCTGCAGCGTCAGCCACTTCGAGTGGTTGTTCGTGCCATCGACGTAGGTGCCGAAGTTCCACACCTCGCCACCGCCGACGTTGACCGCGTTCGAACCCGTGCCGGTGGCCACGACATTGGAGTCGAGCGTCAGCAGGCGGAAGTAGTTGCGCTCCTTTACGGGCAACGTCTCGAACGCCCGTTGATCGATGGTGCTCGAAACCTCCGACGCGGTCGTCTGCACCATGGGCGCATCGCCGGAGACGGTGATCGTCTCCTGGACCGTCGAGAGCCTGAGCGAGAAGTTGAGGACCACGTTCTGGCCGGCGTTGCCGACAAGGCCCTCGCGCACTTCCGTGGCAAATCCGACCAGCTCGACCGACACTCGGTACGTCCCCGCTGGCGGCAAGCCGCGCACGACGAACCGGCCGCCGGCGTCGGTCGTGACGGTGCGGGTCAGGCCCGTGGCGGTGTTCTGGAGGGTGACGGTGGCGCCAGGCAGGATGCCCTGCTGAGCGTCCGACACGACCCCTTCAACGTTGAAGGTTGGGGTTTGCGCGAACGCGGCGTGGTGGACGCCGCCAAACAACAACACCAGTACCGCGGTGCAGACGCACCCCAAGCTTCGTGTGTGCCTCATATGTCCCTCCGGCAGCCGACTGAAACGCAATGGGACGCGAGATCGGTCCCGTCAATGGCTGCGATACTAGCAGAGCGGGCTGCCACGCAGGAATGGGGTTGCGCAGAGAATTTTCGAGGCCGCCGAAAGCCGGAAGCCGAAAGCCGTGGGCTGAGGGCCGAAAGCCGCGGGCCGGAGGGACTCAGGGGCGATAGAGATCCGTCTCCGCGGAGACCCACGGGCCGCAGTCCAGGCCGTCACAATCGGGGTGCGCCAGATGATCCGCCAGCGCCCGTGCCTCGTCGATGGTGTCAAGGTAGGGCCACTCAGGCTCGACCGCGTCCTCGCGGGGCGGGAGGCAGGCCGGCCGGTAGCCCGCACCCTCATCGTCCCGGTAGACGCGGGCCCAGACCTCGTTGGCGTGCCGGCGTTCGAACGTGAGGTGGTCCATTTGGCGGTCGGAGTATACCATCCGCAAGGAAGGGAGGATGAAGTCCAGACTCGACAGCGAACGGAACCGCCTGATTGCCGTCGGGTGTCTCTATGCGGCCCTCACGTGCCTCCTCTCGTACCCGCTGTCGTTCAATGCGGCCAGCGTGCTGCTGGCCGACGATCCGGACGCGCACCTGTACCTGTGGACGATGGGGTGGAACGCGCACGCGTTCGTGTCGCAGCCGCTCGGGATCTTCGACGCCAACATCTACCATCCGGAGCGCCTCACGCTGGCGTACTCCGAGAACCTGATCGGCACCGCGCTCTTCGCGGCCCCGGTGCTGTGGGCCACCGGCAATCCAGTCCTTGCGCTGAATGTGGCGTTGCTCGCCACGCCCGTTCTCTGCGGGCTCGGTGTCTTCGTCCTGGCCCGCCGGCTCGGGCTGGGCACGGCGGCGGCGGTCGTGGGCGGCCTCGTGTTTGCCTTCTCGCCCGCGAGGTTCTTTCGACTGTCGCAGCCGCACGTGACGGCGGTGCAGTGGGTGCCCTTCATGCTGGCCTTCCTGCATGCCTATCTGGACCGGGGTCGGCCGCGAGACCTGCGCGCGGCCGCGGGCTTCTTCTCCCTGCAGGCGGTCACGACGGGGCATGGCGCCGTGTTCGCGCTCCTGGCGGCGGTCTCGCTCCTCGGCTGGCGCATGCTGCACGGAGAGCCCGTGGCGGCAGCCAGACGCCTGCGCGACCTCGGGGTCGCCGGCGCGCTGCTGCTCCTGCCAGCGATCCTGGTCTACCTGCCGTACCGGCTGGTGCAGGACGACCTCGGCCTGCGACGCACGCTGGTGGACTGGGCCCCGACGCCGCAGAGCTTCCTGGCCTCGCCCTCAGTAGTGCACACGTGGCTTGCGGGATGGCTGCCGGGCGCGCACCCCCACGACGCGGCCAGCGCGTTTCTCTTCCCCGGGTTGGTGCCGCTTGCGCTCGCCCTGCTGGCGTTCTGGTGGCGCTCCCCGGGAGTGGGGGAGAGATCGGCATCGCGTCCGCGGGGATGGATGCGCGTGGCGACCGGGCTGGAGCTCGTCGCGCTGGCCGCCGTTGGCGTTGCGTTGTACGCCGCCTTCGTGGAACCCATTCGCTGGCGCGTTGGCGGCGCGGTAGTCTTCACGGCGCGCGACCCGTGGCGCGCCGCGTCGGTGGCTCTCATCCTGTGGACGACGCGCGCCGCGCTGGCACGTGTGGCGCCGTTCGCGCCGGTCCAGCGAGCCCGATGGCTTCTGGAGCGGTGGAGATCGTGGTCGGCCGCGGTGCGTTCACGCCCCGGTCCGTTCTACGTACTGCTCACGCTGCTCGGCCTCGGCCTGTCGATGGGGCCCCCCCTCGGGCTGTGGCCCCTCGTGTACTGGCTGCCCGGCCTCAGCTTCGTGCGTGCGCCGTCCCGCTTCATGGTGGTGGCCGTGCTGGGCCTTGCCGTGCTTGCGGCGATCGGCCTCGAGCGTTTGCGCGAGAGGGTCGCCGCGCCCCACCGCCGGATGGTCGTGGCCCTTGTGGCCGCGCTATTCCTGATCGAATCGAGCGGTGCGCCGCTGTTGACCGTGCCGTTCGACGCGAAGCCGCCCGCGGTCGATCGCTGGCTCGACGCGCAGCCCAGGCCGTTTGTGGTGGCCGAGGTCCCGGTATACCCCGTGGAGCGGTCGCAGACCGTGTTCATGCTGCACGCGATGGCACACTGGCAGAAGACCGTGCACGGCTACAGCGGCGGTCAGCCGAAACTCCACGACGAGCTGTATGCGCTGATGCGATCGTTTCCGGACGATGCGAGCGTCAGCCGGCTCCTGGAACTCGGCGTGGACTTCGTCGTCGTCCACCCGGCGCTGTACGAGCCTGGGCAGTGGGAGCTGGCCGAGCACAGGTTCGGCGAGCATCGCGACGAGCTGGAACTCGTCTACGAAGCGGAAGGCGATCGCGTATACCGGCTGCGGCGATGACGAAGGTCGGGCAGTAAGAGTTGTCAGTTCACAGTTGCCAGTTCAAAGGCGGCTTGGCCATCTTGCCCTGATAACGGGCCACTGGCTGATCCTCTAACCAGCCCGATCTTCTACTGCTTGATCTCGTAGGCGATGACCTTGCCGGACTCGGCGTCCAGGCTGATGTGCGCCTGGCGTGAGCCGACCATGCTGACGTCGAACTCAAGGCGCCACACATCGCCCTCGCGGCTCACCCTGACGGGGTGGAGGTTGGGGAAGTACCTGCGCAGGAACTGTTCGGCTGCGAGGATGGCGTCCTCGGCGGTGGCGAGTGTTGCCATGGCGTTATCGTGGTGGCCAGGGACGGAATCGAACCGCCGACACCGTGATTTTCAGTCACGTGCTCTACCAACTGAGCTACCTGGCCACAGGCGGGAATCAGCAGAGCCGAACGAACACCGGAGTATAGCACGCGGCGGGGAAGGGACGTCACCCGCCGATCGTCATCGCGCCCGCCGCGGGCGGGGGCGGAACCTGAGCCAGTAGATCGTCGCGTTCACGAGCAACGCGCCGGCGCCGAGCGCGATCTGGGCCTCGCGCGTCAACCCCTCCGGGTACAGCCACGGGAAGACCCAGTTGGCGATGAAGTCGCCCTCGTAGGGCGGCAAGCCCTCGCGCGCACGCCACTCCTGCTCGAGCGGCGTCAGAGGACAGATGCCGCCACTCCACTCGATCCACGCGCCCCACACGACCGCAGGCACGTGCAGCCACGCCACGCGGGGCCAGCGCCAGACCAGCAGGCCGCCCAACGCGACAAACAGCACGAATGCGGCGTGGACGATCGCAATCAGGGCGGACATGCAGACAGTATAGGGACTCGCCTTCGGCTCGTGGGACTCACGCCTGCCGACGCTTCGTGGGATTTCAGGAGTAAGACCGGGCAGTGCGCCTCACGAATGCAGAGAGCGCCCGCGCAGCGTCTGCCGCCGCCCCCCGAGGGCCAACCACGCGCATGCGAGGCCGGTGAGGGCACCGGCCAGAACGTCGATGGGGAAGTGGACGCCGACGTAGACGCGCGACAGCGCGATAAAGGCCGCCAGCAGGAAAAAGGCGACCCGTGCCGCGGGCCAGATCCGCGACGCCGCCAGCGCTCCGGCAAAGGCGGAGGCCGCATGACCCGACGGAAACGAAGCCGTCGTCGGGCGCGCGTCGATCACGCGTACATCGTCGAGCACCTCGAAGGGGCGTGCGCGCCCGACGAGAGGCTTGGCGATCGCATCAACCACGAAGAACGTCAGCGCAAGCGCCAGGACCAGGCGCCATGCGGCCGCGCGGTGGCGTGGAAAAGCGACGGCCACGGCCGCCACGACCAGCCAGACGAGCCCACGCCGGCCGATGTCGCTCATCGCGACCATGCCAGCATCCAGCCCCGGCGCACGCCACGCCGTGACTATCTCGAACAGGGAGACGTCGAGATCGAACAACACAAACCAGCCGTCCGAGTCAGCCCAGACCCGTCGAACCTGTCCAACCCCCGTCCCAACCTATCGAACCTGCCCCAACCCGTCCGAACCAGCCCCAACCTATCCGAACCTGTCCGAACCCGACTAGGCCGTCACCGCCTCCGCCTCGCGGTCGCGGGTGAGCCCGAGTTCCTTGCGGAGCTTGTCCTCGATCGCCTGGCGAATCTCCGGACGCTCCTTCAGGAACACCTTGACGTTCTCCCGACCCTGGCCCAACCGCTCGCCGGCATAGGAGAACCACGCGCCGCTCTTGTCGACGATCTTCCGATCCACCGCCAGGTCGAGCAGGTCGCCTTCCCTGGAGATGCCCTCGCCGTACATGATGTCGAACTCCGCCTCGCGGAACGGCGGCGCCATCTTGTTCTTCACCACCTTGACGCGCGTGCGGCCACCGACGACCGCGTCGCCGTCCTTGATGGCGGCGATACGACGGATGTCGATGCGGACCGAGGCATAGAACTTGAGCGCGCGTCCA
>CAZNOC010000063.1:7545-18762 GCA_964574545.1 uncultured Bifidobacteriaceae bacterium
TTCGGGGCTGCCGAACATCACGCCGATCTTCTCGCGCAGCTGGTTGATGAAGATGAGGCTTGTCTTCGACTTCGACACGATGCCGGTGAGCTTCCGAAGCGCCTGCGACATGAGCCGCGCCTGCAGGCCCATCTGCGCCTCGCCCATCTCGCCTTCGATCTCCGCGCGTGGCACGAGCGCCGCGACCGAGTCGACGACGACGACATCGACCGAGCCGGAGCGGATGAGCACCTCGACGATCTCGAGCGCCTGTTCGCCGTTGTCGGGCTGGGACACCAGCAGGTTCTCGGTCTCGACGCCCAGCTTGCCGGCATACGTGGCGTCGAGCGCGTGCTCGGCGTCCACGAACGCGGCCAGGCCTCCGGCCTTCTGCGCCTCGGCAATCACCTGCAACGCCAGCGTCGTCTTGCCCGAGGACTCGGGGCCGTAGATCTCGATGACGCGGCCGCGCGGGAAGCCGCCGATGCCCAGGGCGTAGTCGATGCTGATTGAGCCGGTGGAGATGGTCTCGGCGGGCAGGATCGCGCCGCGCTGGCCAAGGCGCATGATGGAGCCCTTGCCGAACTGCTTTTCAATCTGGCCCACCGCCACTTCGAGGGCCTTCAGGCGTTCCTTCTGATCGTCGGCGGCCATGGCCGCTCCTTTCTGGTGAGAACCGTGGACGAACGTGCCGGTGGTACGTGCCGTCCAGTGTGTGATGCTAGCCACGGACCAAGCGAAAGTCAAGCGAAATTCTGTGAACGTGTGACCTCATCTGTCAACGTTTTCAATGACTTGCAGCACCGGCGGCTTTCGCCCTTTGCAGGGCATTCGACCAACGATCGCAGGGTCTGCGCCCTCGAATTTGACCCGAGTCGCCAGTTCTGCGTACGGTGAGGGGATGCCGAGTCCGATCGGACACGCTCTGGGAGGGGTCATTGCCGGGTGGCTCGTGGCGCCGCCGTCAACCGTCGGTCCTGGCGGCGCGCCGGTGGCACCGAGCGAACGGTGGCGTCTGCCGCTCGTCCTGGGGCTCGTCGCCTGCGTGCCCGACATCGACTTCCTGTGGGGCCGGCACAACTACGAGACCCACAGTCTGGGCGCCGCGGTGGCTGCCGGGCTCCTCGTCCTGGCCTGGACCAAGGGGCACGGCTGGCGTCTGGCCCTGGCGGTCGCCGCCGCCTGGTCGAGTCATGTCCTGCTCGACTGGCTCGGATCGGACGACTCGCCCCCGATCGGCGTGATGGCGCTCTGGCCCGTCTCGACCGAGTTCTACTTCGCCGACGCCTGGGTCTTCGACGCCATTTCCCGCCGACCGTGGCGGGAAGATTTCATCTCACAGAACGTGACCGCCATCGCCAAGGAGATTCTGCTGCTCGCGCCGCCCGCCGCGGCGCTCGCATGGCTGCGCAGATAGATCAACAGATAGATCGCCACATAGATCGCCACATAGATCGATACATCCTCACATCCCGATCTCCACATCACCACATCACAAGATCAGGAGATGTGCCTGCGCTGGTCAGAGCATTTCCACGGCCAGCGCCACGCCATTGCCTCCTCCAAGACACAGCGTCGCAATCCCTCGCTTGCCGCCGCGGTCCTTGAGCGCGTAGAGCAGCGTCGTCAGGATGCGCGCGCCGGACGCGCCGATGGCGTGGCCGAGGGCCACCGCGCCCCCGTTGACGTTGACCCGCGCGGGGTCGAGGCCCAGTTCCCGCATCACCGCGACGGCCTGGACCGCGAACGCCTCGTTCAATTCCACCAGATCCACGTCGGCAAGGTTCCAGCCCGCCTTCGTGACGACCCTGCGTGTGGCCTCGACCGGCGTCATCAGCAGCATCTTCGGTTCGACGCCGCTCGTGGCCTGCGCCACGATGCGCGCCAGGGGCGCAAGCCCGAGCGCGGAGGCCCGGGCCTCCGACATCACCACGAGCGCCGCGGCGCCATCGTTGACCGGAGGCGCGTTGCCGGCCGTCACGCTGCCGTCCTTTCGGAAGGCCGGCTTCAGCTTGTGCAGGGCGTCGGCGGTCGTGTCGGCGCGCACCGACTCGTCGCGGTCGAAGACGAGCGGGTCGCCCTTGCGCTGCGGAATCGACACCGGCAGCATCTCGGCCGCGAACTTGCCTGCGGCGTGCGCTGCCGCGGCCCTCTGGTGGCTTTCGACAGCGTAGGCGTCCTGTTCGTCGCGCGTCACAGTGAACGTCTCGGCGACCGTCTCTCCGGCGTTGCCCATGTGCCAGTTCTCGAAGGGGCACCACAGGCCGTCGTGGATCATGGAGTCGGTTACCTGGGCGTGGCCCATGCGCAATCCTTCGCGCACGCGCGGCAGCAGGTAGGGCGCGTTGCTCATCGACTCCATCCCGCCGGCCACGGCGATTTCGATGTCGCCCGTCTGGATGCCCTGGTGCGCCAGCATCACCGACTTCAGGCCGGACCCGCACACCTTGTTGATGGTGAGGGCGGCCACGTGATTGCCGAGCCCTCCCTTCAGGGCGGCCTGCCGGGCGGGTGCCTGACCTGCGCCTGCCGACACCACGTTGCCCATGATGCACTCGTCAACCTGGGCCGGATCGATCCCCGCGCGCTGGACGGCCTCTCGCACGACCATGGCGCCCAGTTCCGGCGCGCTGAAATCCTTGAGGGTGCCCAGGAATCTTCCCGTGGGCAGGCGAACGGCGCTGACGATGACGACGTTGGACATAGATAGATAGATAGATACAGAATCTGGTGATGTGGTGATCTGGTGATGTGGTGATCTTAGATCTGATGATGTGAGATGTGGGGATCTATCTCTTGATCTTGTGATCTCTTGATCTTGTGATCTTGGGATCTTGGCAAGTGGCAGCCGAGAGCCTGCGATCTACTTCGTGACCTCGAGGCGGCGTGCGGTGCCCTCGCCGAGCATCTCCTCCAGGCGGGGGAGGATCATGTGCGCGGCGCGGCGGACTTCCTTCTGCCAGTGCGCATCCGCCGTCTGCACGACGAGCACGCCGTCGTCTCCAAGGCGGACGCGCGTGACGCGTGCCAGGGCGGGTCCGACGGCCAGGCGCCACGCCAGCGTCACCTTCTCCGCCGAAAGCGGCGCCTTGCGCAACACGCCGGCGACGACCTCGTGCATGGCGTTGTGGGCGGGGCGCATCACGCGAGGATAGCACCACGCGTTTTCGGTTGTCAGGGGTCCACTCGAAATGGGATGGTGGGGCCCAGTGTTGATTCTGGCCTCGGCCTCCCCACGTCGCGCCGAGTTGCTCACGGCGGCCGGCATCGAGTTCGAGCCCTGGCCCGTGGGACTCGACGAGACGGCGCTGCCCGGAGAGACCCCGGAGGCGCACGTGCAGCGGCTTGCCGCGTCGAAGGCCCGCGCGGCGCTCGAGAGGCATCCGGACTCGCTCGTGCTCGGTGCGGACACAGTGGTGGTGCTCGAGGGGCGCATCCTGGGCAAACCCCGTGATGCCGGTGAGGCGCGCGCGATGCTCGCGGCGCTCGCGGGCCGACACCACGACGTGCTGACCGGCGTGGCGCTCGTGTCCGCCGGCGAGTGCGTCCAGGACCTCTGCCGCACACGGGTGTGGTTCTCGACGCTGAGTGGGCAGGCCACCGACGAGTCCGTCGCCGGCGGCGAGCCGATGGACAAGGCGGGGGCCTACGGCATCCAGGGCCTGGCGTCCCGGTTCGTCGAGCGCATCGACGGGTCGTACACGAACGTGGTCGGGCTCCCGGTCGAGCTGGTTGCGCGACTCCTCCAGGAACGCGTGTCTCCGCGTGCGGGGCTGCCGGCCGCGCCCGCGCCTGCAAGGAGGGCCAGCGGCGCTGATGACACCCCATGACACCCCCGAGCGGACGGGGAGGTACCCTTGGGACAGGAGTCCGGCACCGCTCGGGTGCCGAGTTGCCGGGTTTCCGGCAGGCGACCCGCCGATTGCGCCCAAAGTCGAGGCCCGGGGCGGGACCGCTTCTTGCTGATAGTGAGATTGACCGGCAGGCGTGCCGGGGGTATCCTGAGGCGAACTCAGAAACGCGGAAGTCCTTTGCCATGAGACACAAAGCCGTCAAGATCGGACTCACGAGCACGGTGCTGGTGCTCTCCTTCACGGGGCTGCTGTACTCGACGCTGCGCGACGGCACGGAGTACTACAAGCACGTCGACGAGGTGATGGCCGAACCCGACCCGTGGTACGGCCAGCGACTGCAGCTGCACGGCCATGTGGTGCCGGGCTCGATCGCGCGCAAGCCCAACTCGCTCGACTATCGCTTCCAGGTCCACGCCAACGGACACATCGTCACGGCAACCTATACAGGGATCGTCCCCGACACGTTCAAGGACGATTCCGAGGTGGTGCTGAAGGGCACGCTGTCCCCCGAAGGCTTCGAGGTGTCTCCGAACGGCGTGATGGCCAAGTGTCCGTCGAAGTACGAAGCGCAGACGACCGGCGCGACCGACGTCGGCTACTAGCCTGAACGTCCGGAAGCCGGAGTCGTGACGGCTCCGGTCTGGCCCCGTCCTCGCCAGTCACTGCGGCGTTTCGAGTCCTGCATTCTGCTGAGTCCCTAATGGCTTCACTGGGTTCGTTCGTCCTGCTTCTGGCCTTCCTGGCGTGCGCGTATGCCATTGCCGCCTCCGTGGCGGGAGCGCGCCGTGGCAATCCCCGGCTCGTCGCGAGCGGGACCGGCGCGTTCCATACGGTGTCGGCGCTGATGACCGTGGCCTCTGGCCTGATCATCTACGCGTTTGTCACCGGCGACTACACGATCAAGTACGTCCAGCGGTACTCCAACGACGCCCAGCCGCTCTTCTACAAGATCACGTCGTACTGGGGCGGACTCGACGGCTCGGTGATGTTCTGGGTGTTCCTGCTCGGGCTGTTCGGCTCGGTGGCGATCAGCGTGAACCGGGAGCGGCACCGCGAGCTGATGCCGTACGTGGTGGCGATCATTGCCGCGGTCGAGATGTTCTTTCTCTTCCTGATGATCGTCCACAACAACCCGTTCTCGACCTACCTCACCGAGACGCACGCCGACGGGCGCGGGCTGAACCCCCTGCTGCAGAACTTCTACATGGCGATCCACCCGCCGACCATGTACCTGGGGTTCGTCGGCCTGACGATCCCGTACGCGTTCGGCATGGCGGCCCTCATCACCGGGCACCTGGACGACTCGTGGCTGCGCGCGGTTCGCCGGTGGATGATGATCTCGTGGTTCTTCCTCTCGCTCGGGCTCGTGCTCGGGATGATCTGGGCGTACGAGGAACTCGGCTGGGGTGGGTACTGGGGCTGGGATCCGGTCGAGAACGCCGGCCTGCTCCCGTGGTTCACGGCGACGGCCTTCCTGCACTCGGTGATCGTGCAGGAACGGCGCGGGATGCTGCGCGTGTGGAACGTCTCCCTCGTCATCCTGACGTTCCTCCTCACGATCTTCGGCACGTTCATGACGCGGTCGGGCATTGTGCAGTCGGTCCACGCGTTCGGCGAGGATCGCGAGCTGGCGTGGCTCTTCACGGTCTTCATGGCCGGCATCCTCGCTTTCAGCTTCGGCTGGGTGATCTACCGGCTGCCGATGCTGCGCGCGCGGCACGAGCTCGATTCCTGGGTGTCGCGCGAGGCGGCGTTCCTGGCCAACAACTGGATCCTGCTGTTCTCGGCGCTGTTCATCCTCTTCGCCACGATGTTCCCGACGATCTCAGAGGCGCTGACCGGTCAGCGGCTGACCGTCGGACCGCCGTTCTTCAACAAGTGGATGCTGCCGATCGGGCTCGTCCTGCTGCTGCTGACCGGCATCGGGCCGTTGCTGGCATGGCGGAAGTCCACGGTCCGGAATCTGTACCACCAGTTCTTCTACCCGACGCTGCTCGCCCTGGTCGTCGGTGGCGCGATGGTGGCCCTGGGCGTACGCGTCTGGGCCTCCGGCATCGCATTCGCGCTCTGCGCATTCGTCGTCGGCACCATCGGGCAGGAGTTCATCCGGGGGGGCGCCGTGCGCCGCGACACGACGGGCACGGACCTCTTCACAGGCATGATCGGGCTGGTCGGCCGCAACAAGCGGCGGTATGGCGGCTACGTCGTGCACCTCGGCATCGTGCTGATGTTCTTCGGCTTCGCGGGCGAGGGGTTCAGCACCGACGAGCAGGCGCTGCTCAAGCCTGGTGAGACCGTGGCCGTCCACCACTACCAGCTGCGGCTGGATGCCATCCGTGTGACAGACGATGGCCAGAAGCAGATGGTGACAGGGCACATCACGGTGATGGATGAGGACGGCGTCGAGCTGACGAAGATGTACCCGGCGAAGTGGTTCTTCCATGGCCGCGAGGACGAGCCGACCACCGAAGTCGGGATCCGCCGGACGTTTGCGGAGGACCTGTACATCGTCATGCCGGCGTTCGAACTCCAGGAGCAGACCGCCAGCGTCGAGATCCATATCAACCCCCTGGTCAACTGGATCTGGGTGGGCTTCGGGCTGATGGCGGTCGGCACCGGCATCGCGCTGCTGCCGGAGCGCGCCTACAGCTTCGCGGTGGCGAAGCTGCCGGGCGAGGCGGCCGCGGCGCTGTTCCTGATCGGGCTCCTCCTCTTCCCGGGTGTCGCACGCGCGCAGCACGTCGAGGCGCCGGCGGCGGGTTCGGGCCTGGTGGTGCGGACGCCGCTCGAGCGGTCGGTGGGACAGCGCATCATCTGCATGTGCGGCACCTGCGGCCGCCAACTCGTGGGCGAGTGCCAGTGCGGGTACGCGGCACAGATGCGCACGGAGATCGCGCAGCTGGTGAAGGACGGCCGCACGGAAGACGAGATCGTGCAGTACTACATCGACAAGTACGGGTCACAGGAGCCGCTCGCGGCGCCGCTCGACGTCGGGTTCAACCGGCTGGCGTGGCTGTTCCCGTACCTGCTCGGCGCTGGCGGCGCGGTGGTCATCGGTGTGACGGCCCGGCGCTGGTCGCGCCGAAAGGCGGAGGGCGCCGAGACCGAGGGGACAAGCGTGGCCGCCGGACAGGACACCGAGCTGCACGCAAGGTTGGACGATGAGCTCAAAGACCTCGACTGACGTGTCGGGCGCCGGGATGGCGCCGGCACGTGTGCGGCGCCAAACCGACGCCGCGCCCGCGGCCGCCTCGACGTTGAAGCCGTGGCAGTTCTTCCTGCTGGCGGGCATGCTGGCGGCCACGGCCGTCGTCTTCGTCAGCACGGGTCGCAGCATGCCCGGGATCGTGGCGCTCAGCGCCACGGTCGTGTCCACCGCCTTCGTCGGCTTGGGTGTGTACCGGTCGCTGCTGCCGCTTGTCGAGCCCACGTGGTCCGACAATCCCGAGATGGTGGGCGGACAGATGCGGGCCGCCCTCGAGCGCGAGAAGTTTCTGGTGCTGCGATCCATCAAGGAGCTCGAGTTCGATTTCGCGATGGGCAAGATCGCGCAGGCGGACTTCGACGAGATGGGCGGCCTGCTCAGGACCCGTGCCATCCGGTTGATGCGCGAACTCGAGGCCGGCGGGGAATACCGCCAGCTGATCGAACGGGAGCTGGAACTGCGGCTCGGCCGGAAGCCCGCCCCACTGCCGCCGCCGTCCGCGATACCCCCCGAATCCGCGCACGGGGAGGCCGCAGCGCCGGCCGTCCAGTACTGCGCGCAGTGTGGCGTGCAGGGCGATCTGGATGCGCGCTTCTGCAAGTCCTGTGGCGCCAGGATGGCGGGGGTGGCCTGATGCGCCGCCTCCTCGTCTTCGCATTCCTCGTGTCCTCGCTTGGCGCCGCTCCTGCCGCTGCGCAGACCGGCGCGGCCATGCCAGATGCCTCCCAGATGGCCGGCATGCCGCTCGGCGCGCCGGAACTCCCGGACGGCGCGGTGGCCGTGCGCCTCGTGCGGGAGCGCATGGGCAACAACATCGCCGACCATCCGGTCACGCTCAGGAGCGCCACCGATTCGTGGACGGCCACGACGGACGATCAGGGGCGCGCCCAGTTCAGCGGTGTTCCGGTGGGCACGGTCGTCCAGGCCGAAGCCACAGTGGAGGGCGAGGCGCTCGTCTCTCAGGAGTTCGAGATCCCTGCGCGAGCCGGTGTCCGCGTGGCCCTGGTCGCCGGCGCGGCCGCGGCCGCTCAGGCCGAGCGAGAGGCGGCGGCCGCCGCCTCTCAGGAGCCGGCCCGGGCCGGCATCGTCGTGTTCGGAGGCGATACGCGCGTCATCCTGGAGTTCCAGAACGACGAGCTGCGCGTGTTCTACCTTCTGGACCTGGTCAACCGCGCCCGCACACCGGTGGATACCGGCGGACCGCTCATCATCGACCTGCCGCAGGGGGCCTCCGGCGCCTCGCTGTTGCAGGGGTCGTCGACACTGGCCACGGTACGTGGCACGCGCCTCACCCTGACCGGACCATTTCCGCCCGGCACATCTTCCATCCAGGTGGGCTTCGGCATGCCGTATCGGGGCGAGCGGCTGACGATGACGCAGGCGTGGCCGGCCGTCGTCGAGCAGATGCTGGTGGCGGCGCAGAAGGTGGGTGCGTTGCACATGACGTCGCCGCAGTTTTCCAGCCACAGCGACGTTCCGACGGAGGGAGGCTTCGTCTTTGTGATGGGGCAGGCCAACCGGATGAACGCCGGCGACACGCTCGTGTTGAACCTCGAGGGCCTGCCACACGCGAGCTACCTCATGCGCGACGCCTTTGTTGGACTTTCGGTGCTGGTGCTGGCGATCGGCGCCTGGGCCGCCTACGGCGGGAGCCGCCAGCAGGGTTCCAAGGAGCGCCAGCTGACGGCACGCCGGGAGAAGCTGTTCGCCGAGCTGGTGGCACTGGACGAGCAGCATCAGGCCGGTGAGATAGACGACGACAGGTTCGACAGCCGCCGCGCCGCCATCGTCGCCGAACTCGAGCGGCTGTACGGACAACTCGAGCGCATTCCTGGGGGCGAAGGACTGGCCGCGTGACCGTCGATTTCACGCGCCTGGGGGTTCATGATCTCGGTCGGAACTTCGGTCGTCGCAAGGCGCTGGCGCGCGTCTCCTTCGAATGCGATGCCGGCGAGATCGTCGGCCTCCTCGGGCCGAACGGCGCCGGCAAGTCAACGCTTCTGGCCATTCTGGCCACGCTCCTCAAGCCATCTGCGGGACGCGTCGAGTACGGCGAGCGGAACGCCGATGCGGCCGGCGCCGCGTTGCGCGCGCGGCTCGGGATGCTCGGACACGACCTGTACCTCTATCCCGAACTGACGGCGCGGGAGAACCTGCTGTTCTTTGCGCGGCTCTACGGGCTGGCCGATGCGGAGGCGCGGGTGGCGCGGGGCCTCGAGAAGGCGGCGCTCACCGAGCGTGCGAACGACCAGGTGGCCGGCTACTCGCGCGGGATGCGACAGCGCCTTGCCCTCGAGCGAGCGCTCGTGCACGGCCCGCGGCTGCTGCTGCTTGACGAACCCTTCACGGGCCTCGATCAGGCGTCCGCGTCGGCGCTGGTCGAGCGGCTGCGCGGCCTGCGCGAGGAAGGATGCCTGGTGCTGGTCGCCACCCACGACCTCGACGTCGTGGACGGGCTGCTGACGCGGGTGATGTACCTGCGGCAGGGCCGGCTCGTGGCCGATGAAGCCGGCGACGGCGGCGGCATGGCGCTGTGGGAGCGGTACCAGCGGGTCATTCAGTCATGAGCGCCTTCTTCCGGACGGCGTGGCTCATCGTGCGGAAGGACCTCACGGTGGAGATCCGCAGCCTCGAGCTCGTCTTGACGACCGTCTTCTTCGCCGCCCTCTGCGTCCTCGTCTTCGCATTCGCGTTCGTGGAGGAGGGGCGCGCGCTCGATCACGCCGCGGCGGGCATCCTCTGGATTGCCATCGCGTTCTCGGGCACGCTCGCGCTGGGCCGGACGTTCGAGCGCGAGCGCCAGGCCGAGACGCTACGCGCGCTGCTCCTGGCCCCGGCAGACCGTCCGGCGCTCTATGTCGGCAAACTGCTCGGCGTCATCCTGCTGATGCTCCTGGTGCAGGTGCTGATCGTTCCGCTCGTCGGCCTGTTCTTTCAAGCGCCCATCTTCGACCACCCGTGGCTCCTCGGCGCCCTGCTGCTGTCCGGCACGATTGGCTATGCGGCTGTCGGAACGCTGTTTGCGGCGATGCTGGTCCGGGCCAGGAGCCGGGACGTCATGCTGCCGATTCTGTTGTATCCGATCGCCGTTCCGGTGATCATTGCCGGGGTCCGGGGGACCGCCGCGCTCTTTCAGGCCACGCCTGACGAGCCAATGGCGCGATTCTGGATTACCCTGTTGTTGTTCTTCGACGTCGTCTTCGTCACGCTGGCGCTCTGGACGTTCGAGCCGTTGATGACGGAGTGATTTCGCGATTCGCCATTCGCTATTCGCTTAGGTCCGAGGATGCCCACGCGAACAGCGAACAGCGAACAGCGAATCGCGAATAGCGAATAGCGAACATGCGAAAGTATCTTCACCTCCTCCTCGCCGTCGCCCTCTTCGTATTCGCGACGGCGCCCCTTGCCATCCACTGGGCGCCGTACGAGGTCACGATGGGACTCGTGCAGAAGATCTTCTACTTCCACGTCCCGTCAGCCATCCTGACGCTCGTCTGGGCCCTCGTGGCCGGTGTGGCAAGCGCGATCTTCCTCTTTCGAAAGTCACGGCTCGCCGACTACTACGCGCTCGCGTCGGCGGAGATGGTGGTGCTGCTCGGGTCGATGATGCTCGTGAGCGGCCCGCTCTGGGGGCGGAAGGCGTGGGGGGTGTGGTGGACGTGGGACCCGCGGCTGACGTCGAGCCTGATGCTGTGGATCACATTCCTTGCATACCTTCTCCTGCGCCGGTTCGGCGGTCCCGGTTCTGACAAGCTTGGTGCCGGGATGGCGTTGTTCGGGATGGCCAACGTGCCGTTCATCTACGTGTCGGTCAACTACTGGCGGACGCTCCATCCGCAGACGACGGTGATTCCGAACCTCGTGCCGCCGATGGCCGGGCCGCTCTGGTTTGCCATGCTCGGGTTCCTGACGTTTTCCCTGGTGCTTGTGGCGCTGCGCGCGCAGCTCGAAGAGCAGCGGGACCGGGTGGAAGCCCTGTACCTCGCTGCGGATGAATCCTGATGCGAATCTTGTGTGCTCTTGCCGTGGTGTCGTGTCTGGGGCTGGCGGCGCCGGAGAGCCTCGTCGCCCAGGGGCAGCCTGCCGCCCGTGACGAGTACGTGCCGATCAGCGAGCTGCCGCCAGACGAGCAGATGCCGGCAGCCCCGATGGTCATCGGCGCCTACGCGTTCGTCTGGA
>CAZNOC010000064.1:0-18704 GCA_964574545.1 uncultured Bifidobacteriaceae bacterium
GACGGCAACCTGCCCGTCACGCTCGGCCTGCTCGGGGTGTGGTACGCGAGCGTCCTCGGCGCCGAATCGCACGCCGTTCTGCCCTACGAGCAGTTGCTGTCGCGGCTCCCGGCGTTCCTCCAGCAGTTGGACATGGAGAGCAACGGCAAGCGTGTGACCCGCGACGGGCATCCCGTTGACGTGCCCACCGGCCCCATCGTCTGGGGCGAGCCGGGTACGAACGGACAGCACGCGTTCTACCAGCTGCTGCACCAGGGCACGCGGGTCGTGCCGTGCGACTTCCTCGTGGGCGCCGACGCGCACTATCCGCTGGGCGATCAGCACGCGCTGCTTGTCGCCAACTGCTTCGCGCAAAGCGAGGCGCTGGCGTTCGGAAAGACCGTTGACGAAGTGCGGGCCGAGCTGCGGGCGCAGGGCCTGACGGGCGAGCGGCTCGAGTCGCTCGTGCCGCACAAGGTCTTCCCCGGCAACCGGCCATCCACGACGATCCTCTACCAGAGGCTCGACCCGAGAACCCTCGGGATGCTGCTGGCCCTCTACGAGCACAAGGTGTTCGTGATGGGCGCCGTCTGGGGCGTGAACTCCTTCGACCAGTGGGGCGTGGAGCTCGGCAAGCAGCTCGCAACACGCATCCGCCCGGAACTGGACGGCCCCGAGCCGGTCGCCTCTCACGACAGCTCCACCAACGCGCTGATCGAGCAGTACAAGCGGCTGCGCGGGGCGTAGCCTCGGACGGCACGTTCGCCTGATGCCACTGGTTCTCGGGCAGGTTGCGGGTGCGGCTGGGCTTCGACTAAACTGGAGGTTCGCTATTCGCTATTCGCTATTCGCGATTCGCTATTCGCTGTTCGCAGTCGCGGGTGGCGGGCGGCGGACGCGGGTCGCGAACACCCCACGCGCCCGTAGCTCAGCTGGATAGAGCGTTGGCCTCCGGAGCCAAAGGTCGCAGGTTCGAATCCTGCCGGGCGCACCACATCGGCCCGGCCGTGTCCGGTTCCCGCCGCTCGCACGCGCGCTCATGTTGCTGAACCTTGCCGTCATCCCGCACGTTCGCGCCCTGACGCTCGCGCTGTATCTGTCGAAGCTTCGCATCTTCCCTGCCTGACCTCGGCTGCGGTTCGTCATCCGCGCCGAGGCCACTCCGGTTGCCCGTCACGTTTCAATCAACCGAAGACGTCACGTCCCAAGGGAGGGTCGTATGCTGCCCGTCTATCAACAACTTGCCCGTCGTGTCGGCACGAGGCTCGCCCACGAGCTCGCCCAGGACCTCGTGCGGTGGCACGACGAAATGGTCCGTCACGAGCGTCGTCTCACGTCGCAGGGCGGAGGCGCCAGGTGCGAGGCAGACGATTGCCCGCACGCCGCTGCACGGGAGCTGTGGCGCCAGGCCGTGCAGGTTTTCGGCACCGATGCCGAGGGGCTCGGCTACCTTCGGGCCACCTCCGGCGCCACGACGCGGGCTGACACGGGATGACCGCCGGAACGGGCCTGCACGGGCCCGTTTCAGCGGCGCCATGTCCAGGCGAGCCCGGCACAGAGAAGGATGCCGGCCAACCGCGTGGGCCACGGCACGAAGACCACGCTCGCGTTCACGATCATCAACGCATAGCCTCCGCGGCGCAGCCAGGCGACGCGGGAGGGCGGGCGGGTGGCCGAGGGAGGATCGTGCGCCCAGGCAAGCGCATCGGAGGCCCAGAGCGCCAGAAACGCATAGTTGAACCACACGCCGCCGCCCCACGGCACGCCAAAGACCGTTTCCATCTGCCGGGCGGTGGCGGCGACCGCGTCGGCATGACTCCAGCCGTGATGCCAGTGGAAGACCGCCACGAAGTGCGCCGCACACATCAGCGCGCCGGCAGCGAACGCCGGCAGCGCCCAGGGCACCGCGCGCTGCAGCGTGCGCGACCGCCGCCGCCCCGCTTCCCCCACGACAAAGAGCGCCAGCGCGGCCCAGATGGTCGCGCGAACGATCAGAGAGGGCAGATGGATCATTTCTATCTCGTGATCTGGTGATGTGGGGATGTGGGGATGTGGGGATGTGGGGATGTGGCGATCGGATGTGGCGATGTGCGATGTGCGACGTGGAGATCTATTTCAGGATCTGGGGAGAGCCGCGTCGGCCGGAGCCGGCATCGTGATCACCAGTGCGGCCATCGCGTTGACGCTCACGACGCCGGCCAGCAGGGTGAACATCGACGCGTAGGAGCCTGTCCACGCCACCCATTGCGCGAGCAGCAGCGGCCCCACCGCCGACGCGAGCACCGTCAGCGCCTGCGCCACACCCTGGATGCGTCCGAGCTCACGGCGGCCGAACGCCCGCGCCCAGAAGCCGAAGAACAGCACCATCACGAACCCTCCACCGAGGCCCATGAGGGTAGCCCAGCCCATCACCTGGGCGAGGGTGGCGACGTACGGCAACACCGCGAGCCCACCCGCGAGCAGCGTCATCGCCAGCGCCATCAGCCGCGGCATCGTCCACCGGTCCGCCAGCCACCCGCCGCCGAGATTGCCGGCCAGCGCCGTCATCGCCGTGACGACGAGCGTCTGGTAGTAGACCTGGGGGCCAAACCCCCGCTCGGCGAGGATCGACTCGTTGAAGAGACCGATGCCGGACGCCACCAGACCGTAGAGCGCCGACCCGAGCGCGAACACCCAGAAGGACGGGGTCGCCACGGCGTCGCGCCAGGCCCATCCGATCGGCCCGGCCTCGGCGGGAGCCGCGGCGCCGCGAGCATCCCCGTCTGTTTCGAGTCCGACCGCTTCGGGCCCGCGGCGCACGAGCCACCACGCGAGGGGCGCGAGGCCCGCCACGAGTGCGACGCCGAGTCCGGCCCATGCCGTCCGCCAGCCGCGCGCCTGCACGACGGCGCCGAGGGCCGGGAACGCCATCATGAACCCGAGGCTCATCGCGACCGCATAGACGCCCATCGCCCGCGACAGACGGCGGACGAACCACTGCCCCACCATGGCGAGGCTGATGACGGAAAGCGCGCTCTGGCCGACGCCGCGCGTCAGGGTGACGAACACGGCCATTGCCATCATGGTGGTGGCGGCGCTCATGCCGAGGACGATGGCGCCGAGCGCGAGGGCCGTGAGGGTGAGTACGATGCGGGCGCCGAAGCGATCGAGCAGGCGCCCGATGCCGAGGGCGAAGCCGGCGCCGACGAGCGTGGCCCAGAAGTTCACCTGGGCCCAACCCACCCGGTCGATGGCAAGTTCGGCGAGGATGTGCTCGGTCGCGATGCCGAGGCCCTGGGTGCGGCCAGGCAGCGTGCCGACCATCGCCGCGGCGGCGACGGCCAGCACGGTCCAGCCGTAGTACGGACGGGCGCTCACGTCTCAACGATACCCGAGACGTGAGTGCCCGCGGATCGTGCCGCTAGCGTCGCGCGTCGGTCGGCCGCGCGGTGCCGCCGAAGCGCGACCCTGGCAGCGTGACGTCGGCGCGCGCCCAGGCCTCGGTCAGCCGTCCCTCGACGGCGGCCGCCTGGTCCGTCTTGCCCTGCGCGCGGAGCGCCTGCACGAGGCCCTGGAGCGCCCAACCGCTGTTGCGGTTGCGCTTGAGGTCTTCCCAGTAGACCGTCTCGGCCTCAGCCGCACGGCCCGCCTCGAGAAGGACGGCGCCGAGCGTCAGGCGCGGCGGCGACTGCCATTCTGCCGGCTCGGTGTAGACGAGCGCGTCCTCGAGGCGCACGGCGCGCTCGAGATGCGCGACGGCCTTGTCGTACTCGCCACGCGCCGCCGCAATCTCACCGGCAAGCACGTCGGGGCCTGGACCCAGTACGGCCCGGCCGGTGTTCGGCGAGAAGAGCGGGGCGTCGAGCGACGGGTCCTTCATCACCTCTCGGAGCTTCACGAGCTCCTCGCCCGCGCGGTCGGGGTCGCCCTGGGCCACGAGCGCCAGCCCGCGCGCGAAGTGCCACCCGCCCCTCAGGAAGGCATTGCCCGCCGGAGGTTCGGGCTCGCGCAGCATGTCATCCCAGCGGCCGAAGCGCGTCAGCGCCCAGTACGGCACCACACGGAACGCGGCCAGCATCGGCGCCTGCGCCATCGTTTCGTCGTCAATCCGCTCGGCGAGCTTGCGTGCGGACTCGATCGCGAGCGCGCTCTGCCCATCCGCGGCGGCGGCAAACCACAGGAAGTGGATGTTGTGCGGGTAGTACCCCATGGGGTAGAGCCCCTGCGCGCGGCACTGGGTGATGTAGTCCTCATCGGCCACGATCGCCAGCTGGTTGCTCTTGATCGCGTCGGCGTAACGGCCCACGCGCTGGTAGATGTGCGCCGGCATGTGGACCATGTGCCCGGCCGCCGGCATCAACGTGAGCAGCGTGTCGGCAGCCTGCTCCGCCCGCTCGGGCGTGCTGGTGGCCTCGACCAGGTGGATGTAGAGGTGCAGCGCGCCGGGGTGCTGCGGGTTGCGCCGGATGACGTCCTCCACGAGCCCCACGGCTTCGGCGGTGCCCTCGTTCGGCGTGCCGTCCGGCATCCAGTAGCCCCAGGGGCGGAGGTCCATCAGCGACTCCACGTAGAGCGTCGCCACGTCGAGGTCGTCTGGGAACTGCCGGTGCACCTGGCGCATCGCGTCGGCGTACGCCCGGTCGTTGGCGGTGCGGTCGTCGGCCTTGCCGCTGTAACGTGCCGCGAGCGCGCGGATGAGGGCCTGCTCCCTGGGCGAGGCGTCCTGCATCAGCGAGGTGGCCTTCTGCACCAACTCGTACGCCTCGGGCTCTTCGTTGGGCTCCATCATCGCGTTGATGTTCGGCCCGAGCACGAGCGCCTGCCCCCAGTACGCCATCGCCAGGTTCGGGTCGAGGCGCGCGGCCTCACGGAACGCGCGGCGCGACTCGGCGTGGTTGAAGGCATACGACAGGTTCAGTCCCTGGTTGATGAAGAGCTGCGCCTCCCGGTTGGCCGTGCTGACCGGGAAGGCGTGCGAGCCGAGGTTCTGCAGCCGCGGCGCGAGCTGGCCGTCTGGGCCGGGCTGGTTGGCCAGGTCCGAATGCTCGTAGTGCTTGTGCGTCGGGCCGGAGTTCGGCGACTCGGGCTGTGCGCCGGCCAGCGATGGGCCGGCAACGATGAGCGACAGGACGAGGACAACGGGAATGCGACTGAAGTGCATTGGGTCTTTCTCCTTCTTCTGTCCCTACATACGGCGGCTCCTCACTTGACGATCTATGCGACCGGTAATGAAACGGTAAGGAAGCGGAGATCACCGCGCCAGGGCGAACGCGATAAGCTCCGCCGGGACGTCGCGTTCCGGGTCGCCGACGGTGAAGGCGACATATTGCCGGCCCTCGTGGAGATAGGTCATCGGCAGGCCGATCTGCACGCCCGGAAGCTCGATCTCCCACAGGGTCTCGCCCGTGGCCTTGTCGAGCGCGCGGAAGTACGGCTGCCCGCCCGCCCCTTCGCCGGCAAACAGCAGCGTCTTCGTCGCAAGCAGCCCCGCCCGCGATCGGCTGCCCATCGGGGGCAGGTCCAGACCCGCGAGCAGCGGATGATTCTTCATGTACCAGGGCGTGTCGCCGTTCACGCGCTGCCAGGCGATGGTGCCCGTCTTCAAGTCGATCGCCGTGATCCGCCCGTAGGGCGGCTTCACGATCGGCAGCCCCTGGACGGTGGGCACGGCCGCCGGACCCTGCACCCAGTCCATGTCCGACTGATCGCTCTTCGCCAGCGCCGCCACCGACGGGTTCGTGGCCGAGCCTACATAGATAAGCCCCGTCTCGGGATCGCCGGCGCCGTGCTCCCACTGCGCGCCGCCCGTGAAGCCCGGCACCACCAGGGTGCCGCGCGTGCCGTCGGGCGCCTCAGCCAGCGACGGCGGTTGGTAGAGCGGCCCCATCCGGTAGCCCTTTACCGCCTCGAGCGCCATCCTCCTGATCTCCGGGGTGAAGTCCACGAGGTCGTCCTCGCTGATCCCCTGGCGGTCGAACGCCGGTGGCCTGGTCGGAAACGGCTGCGTCGCCGCGGTGCGCTCGCCAGGCACGTCGCTCTGCGGCACGGGCCGATCCTCGATGGGCCAGATGGGCTCCCCCGTCACGCGGTCGAACACGTACGTGAACGACTGCTTCGTGAAGAGCGCCACCACCTTGACCGCGCGCCCTTCCACGTTGACGTCGATCAGCATCGGCGCCGTCGTGTTGTCGTAGTCCCAGATGTCGTGGCGGATCAACTGGTAGTGCCACACCACCTTGCCCGTACGGGCATCGAGGCACACAAGGCTGCTCGAGTACACGTTGTCGCCGAGGCGATGCCCTCCGTACAGGTCGCCCGTGCCGGCCTCGACCGGCAGATACACGTAGCCCAGTTCCTCATCGGCCGAGAACGGCGCCCACACGCCGGCGTTCCCGGTGTACCGCCACGACTCGTTCTCCCACGTCTCCGCGTAGGGCTCTTTGTCCTGAGGGATCGTGTGAAAACGCCACAGCGGCTTCCCGGTCCTCACGTCGAAGCCCCGCACGAACCCCGCCACGTTCTTCATCGTCGGCGGCCGGAAGCCCAGCTCCAGGGCGGGACCCACCACGATCACCCCGTTGACGATGACGGCGGGAGAGCTGTTGCCGATGGGGGCGAGCGGATCGCCGGGGTCGCGGCCCATGTCCCGTTTCATGTCCACGATGCCGCCGTCGCCGAAGGCCGGGATCTGGCGTCCCGTCCGCGCGTCGAGCGCCACGAGCTGGAACCCCGGCGTCACGACGATGATCCGCTCGTCCTCGTTGCCGTCGGTCCAGTAGGCGACGCCTCGGCCGGAATTGCGGCGCGGGGCGCGCAGTCCACGTTCGCCCTCGTCGAGCGTCCACATCCACTTCAACCGCCCCGTGGCGGGATCGATCGCCACGACGTCGCGGTTGTTGCCGGCCGGCATGTAGAGGGTGCCGTTGGCGTAGATCGGCGCTGACTGGTTCCGGTATTCGGGCGGGCTGCCGAAGTTCTCGAGGCGGAACCTCCACTGCAGGCGCAGGCTCGTGACGTTCTCGCGGGTGATCAGGTCCAGCGGCGAATACCGCGTCGCGCCGAGGTCGCCGTGGTAGTGCCGCCATTCGCCCGGCGGATTCACCTGCCGCGCGTCGAGCGCGCCGATGCCCGCCAGTACGGCGAGCGCCGCGACGACGACGGCCGAACGTCGTGTCGCGGTCATCGCGCGTCCTCCATCGCCACCGGGGCGACCTCGACGCGCCTGACGCGCACGCGCCCGCGCTGCGGCGTCTCGATGGTGAGTGTGCCGTGCGTCAGCCGTTCGTCGCGGACCTCGGCGGTGACGACATCGTTGACGCGCACCACGAGACGCGGACCATCGGCGATGATCTCGACCCGCATCCACTCCCCGGCCGTCGTCATTCGAGGCGAGGCCTGCCGGTAGTCCACAAGGCTGCCCGTCGGAAACAGCACGTGGCGATCGTTCAGGCTGACGCGGTAGCAACTGCGCGCGTTGGCTGCCGCGTGATCGCGGTCCGGACAGCGCACGCCGAGACTTGTTTCGGCGCCGTCCTCGGCGAGCAGTTCTGCGCGCAGCACGAAGTTCGCCCACGTCCGCGCGGACTTCAGGACGCCGGCGCCTCGCGCACCCTGCCCAACGAGGACGCCGTCCTCGACGATCCATTGTCCCGAACCCACCACCGCCCATCCAGCAAGCGACCGCCCGTCGAAGGCGGGCGCCGCGCCACCGGCCTGCGTGAGGAGGGCGGAGGCAGCCGCCCCAGGCGCATGGGAGACAACGACCAGAGTCCACAGGCTCGCGGCCGCGATGATCGCGCGCACGCGGTTCAAAGGGACAGACATGAATCAAGCTCCTCGCGGCCTCAGGACCCGCCGGGGCCATAGGGTAGCAGAGTCTCCGACGCCTTGAATCTCGCCCTCTCCTGAGGCAGGATTGCCCCATCCGGCGACACACCCGACGCCCCGATGCGCTCCGCGGCGTCAACGGAGGACTCCCACCATGACACGCACCCTCGCTGCCATCGTGATTGCAACCCTTTCCCTCGCCACGACAGCCACCGCCCAGCCGGCTGCGTCGCTGGCCGAGCGCACGAAGGGCCTGGAGCGGGCGGACGGGTTCGTGCCGTTCTACCGGGACGCGGCGCGCGGCCGCCTGCTGCTCGAAATCCCGGCCTTCGGGGAAGACGTCCTCTACTACGTCTCCATCGCGCAAGGCGCCGGGTCTGTCGAGATCTCGCTCGACCGCGGCATCGTCGGGCAGAGCGTGATCCACTTCGTGCGTTCGGGCGCGCGCGTGCTCGTGGTAGAGCAGAACCTGCGGTACCGCGCCGAGGGCGGTTCGGAGGCGCTGAAGGAGAACGTGCGCGACTCGTTCGCCTCGTCCGTGCTCGCGGCGCTACCGGTGGAGGCCGAGGAGGGTGGGCGCGTGCTCGTGGACGGCACGCCGCTCTTCATGCGCGACGCCGCGGGCGTCGAGGGCCGGCTGCGACAGGCCAACCAGGGAACGTTTCGTCTGGACGCCGGCCGGAGCGCGTTCCACATGCCGCGCACGAGGGCGTTTCCGCGCAACACCGAGGTCGAAACGATCGTGACCTTCGCAGCGGATCAGGCCGGGCTGCTCGTGAACAACGTCACGCCGGACGGACGCGCGTTCACGATCAGGATCCACCACTCGTTCCTGCAGGCCCCCGAGGGATACCGTCCGCGACCCGCCGACCCGCGCATCGGGGTCAGTGCCGTGCGCTTCCGCGACTATGGGCGGCCGTTCAACGAGGGCACGGAGGTGGCGTGGGTCTCGCGCTTCCGCCTCCAGAAGAAGGACCCGGGCGCGGCGCTGAGCGAACCGGTGAACCCGATCGTCTTCTACCTTGACCTCGGCATTCCGGAGCCGACGCGGACGGCGATGCGCGAGGGCGCGCTCTGGTGGAACAAGGCGTTCGAGGCCGCCGGCTACCGCAATGCCGTCCAGGTGCGCGATCCCACGCCCGACATGGATCCCATGGACATCCGCTATCCGTGGATCCTGTGGATCAACCGCGACGAGCGCGGGTTCTCGAGCGGCGGCACCTACCGCGACCCGCGCACGGGCGAGATCCTCGGGTCGAAGACGCGGATGGACTCGCACCGCGTCCGCACCATCGGCAACTACTGGGAGAGCTACACGACCACCGACGCCGGCGGCGACGACTGCGCGATCTTCCTGCCCGGCCTCGACTTCCTGCGGGACGAGGCACGGCAGGACCAGGCGGGATCGAGCCCGCAGGGCCTGCGCGACATGGTGCTGCTGCGGCAGGCACTGCTCACCGCGCACGAACTCGGGCACGTCTTCGGCTTCGGCCATAACTGGGCGGCCAGCGCCAACGGCCTGGCGTCGGTCATGGACTACCCGACGCCGCGCGTGGCGGTGCGCCCCGACGGCACACTCGATCTGAGCGAGCCGTTCCAGCGAAGCGTCGGCCTCTACGACGAGTTCATGACGCGCTACAACTACACCGAGTTCGCGCCCGCTGACGAGGCGGCGGGACTCGACGGCATCATCCGCGAGATGCGCGCGAAAGGCGTGATCTATCCGCCGTCCACGGACCCGCGCTGGGCGTGGTACGACGACCGGGACTCCCCGGTCGAGTACCTCCGCGAGACGGTGGCGGCGCGGCGGATCATGCTGAACCAGTACGGCCCGGCCATCCTGCAGGCGGGCGAGCCGATCGGCGCCCTGCGCGACCTGCGGCTCTGGATGTCGTACCTGCACCACCGCTGGGCGATCGAGGCCGCGCTGCGCCACGTCGGCGGGATGTACCACAACATCACCGTGAAGGGCGAAGACCTTCCGCCCACGCAGCCGGTGCCCGCGGCGATGCAACGCGAGTTGCTCGGCCTGCTGATGGAGGCCATCGAGCCGGCGAACCTGTCGCTGCCCGAGCGGCTGCTCTCGCAGCTCACGCCGCATCCGGATGCCAACCTCGAGGACATGGCCGACGACTACCTCTTCGATCACCTGCGCGCGGCACGGATCCTGTCGGCGCTGGTGCTCGGCGACCTCTTCGAGCCTGCGCGCATGGCCAGGCTCGTCGCGCTCGCCGACCGCGATCCGGCCACGCTCTCCCTCCCGGAAGTCATCCGCGCGGTCTTCGACAGGACGTGGAACGCGCCACGCGACGCCGACGCACGCCACCAGTCGCTGCGCCGCGTCACCCAGCGGGTGGCGCTCGACGCCATGATGATCCTCGGCGGGCACCGCGACACGACGCCCGAGGTGCGCGCGCTCGTGCTGGACCGGCTGGCCGAGCTCGAGGCCGATCTCCTGGCCGGACCAGATGATGAGGATGCACTCACGGCCGCGCATCAGCGCCAGGCGGCTCGTGATCTCGCGCGCTACCTGCAGGACCCGTCAGCGAACGCACCCGCGTCCGTGGCGCCTGGCTGGGGCAGCCGTCCGCGTTCGCGCTATCCGCTGCACCCCGGCCCGCCCCTCGGAGGAGGCGGCGAACCGCGCTGAACGGACTTTGGGCAGCAGTCGGAAATGGGGCTGCCCCATTGTTGACAGTCGGAGACAACCCGGTGGGGCGACGGCGTGTCCGCCGCCTCACCCGCCCATCAGCCCGCCATCCACCTCGAACGTCTCGGCGTAGATCAGCCGGCCCGGCGCGTGCCGGCCCTCGAGGTAGTCCGCCGAGACATACTCGAACTCCTCGACCAGCAGACGGTACTCGCCGGGTTCGGGTACCGCCGCGAACGTCACGGCGCCCACCCACAGCGCGAGGTCCGGCTGACCGATGCCGGGCCCCTCGTAGAACTGGGTCGCCGTCGCCTCTGCCGCCGGCGCATCGTCCCACCCGAGATCCCCGCCAGGCGCGGTGCGCTTCTGGACCCGAACGCTGACGTGCGTCGGCCGCGCCGGCTTGATGCCGGGGCCGGCCGGCAGCGGCGCCGTCGGCGCGACCCCGCTGACGACGACGCGTAGCGTCCGCGGGTGATGGGGATCGGCGGTGACGAGCGCCGATCGAGACGGCGTCAGCTGTGCAAAGCCCGCCAGCACGACCCTCGAGATGCGCGCGTCGTCGAGGGCGTGAGGCTGATAGCGCACGAGGGCCAGGCGGACGAAGGGCGAGTAGGTGGGCCCGAGGTCGATCGTCAGGTCCGCGAACCACAGCCCTCGCTCCTCGTCGAACTGCGGCGCGTAACCCACCACATCGACCCGCCCCGGTGCGGTCGGCGAGAGCGCGGCGTTCGACTCCTCGAGCGACACGCCGTAGTCCTGTTCGACCGCATCGGGAAAGTTGGACACGGTTGGCGCCGACGACAGCCCTGCGGTCTTCCAGATGGGGTCCATGCCCCACTGCGTGAAGTACGGCTTGAACTTGTCGCGCGCCGCGTCGTTCAGCGCGCCGTTCTGCCAGCTCCACAGCGTGACCCCGAGCAGCTCGCCCACGCCGGACGAGAACCACGGGCGCCGCAGATACACACGCAGGCCTCCGCCGAACCGCACGCTGCGCTTCAGGTTCGTCTCGGTCTGACGTTGCCAGCCGAACGTGGGAACGACGTAGACGACATCCGGCGCGAGTGGACGGGCCGACGCAGGCACGTCCACCAGCACCGGATCGCTCGCGCGGGTGACGTCGAGGTCCTGCTCCTGGGGGAAGTACTCCGCGTAGCGCGAGGTGGCCACCGCCGTGTAGCGCACGAGGTGCCGTCTCGTATCGCCGACGATGTGCCTCGGCGCGGCGTCGGTGAACGTCAGGTCGAACGTCGCGCCCTTCGACGCCGTGTCGCCGGTCCGCACCATCGCGATCTGGTCGTTCTCGGGGTCGTAGTAGCCCACCGGCCGGTACTTCGCGCCCTTCCCCAACAGGTACCCCTCGCGCGGCGTTGGCAGCGGCAACTCGTCAACCGAGCCCCTGAACTCGGCCTCGCCCGGCGACGGCTGACCTGGATCATCTACGGGATCGGTCCACTCGGCGGTCAACTCCACCTTGGCTGTACTGGAGCCGTGGACCCGAATCGCGCCGAGCAGCACAGCAGAGGTCTCGTCAGGCCGGCGCCACGCGGTAATCGCCGAGAGTTCCTCTGGGTCCGTGCGTCCGCGCATCCGTCCGGTCTGCAAGGGCTGTGTATCCCACGACGGCGCCTTGTAGTCCACGTTGAGGGCCGTGAACGCCGGCCGGCCAATCGGCTGCTGGACGGCGTGCACGAGCGTCAGCAGCGTCGGCGGCGTCAGCATCCAGTGCCCGCCCTCGACGGCGCGCTGCAGCACGTGGGCGATCCGATCCACGGGCTGCGCGGGCTGCAGCCGCGCCGGCGTGGCGAAGAAGATCGCGGCGAGATCCACGAACTCGCGCATCCACCGCCATTGACCCATCAGCGCCAGGTCCTCGGGCGTCATGTAGCTGCTGAGCGGCACAACGGCCATCGTCCCCTTGGCCAGGTACACCGTGAGGACGCGCGCCGCGGGATCCCAGTGCGGCGGCGCCTGGCCCGCGCCGGCCGGCGGCTCGTCGAGCACGAGACGGAAGCCGCGGGTCTGCTGCCAGTCGCTGCCCGCGTTGAACGAGACGAGCGTGGCGGATCCGGGCCTCGGATTGGGATCGGAAAGCACCTGGTACGGCACCGCGTCAGGCGCACCGCCGTCCGGCGTCACGCGGCCAACGGCGCGTTCCGTAGACCCCGGCAGGTTCCGCAATGCTGCGCCGCGTGCCAGCGGATCTGGCAGATGGGGCAACGGCGCAATCGTGTCCGCAGGATCGATCGGACATTGCTCGGTACTGCGCCCGGCCACCGCGATCGTGGCTTCCTTGAAGCGCCCCTCATCCCTTTCCGCGGCCAGCGTCCACGTGGCCGCGTCGGCCTTCAGCTTCCCATCGGGACCGTCGAACATGCCCAGGCGCTCGCCCATCTCGACGCTCGCCCGTGGCGGAACGATGTGCCGGTCTCCCGCCGTCAGATCGGCGGGCTCGTCATCTTTATCGGGAGCGGCGTTCGACGTGCGGATGACGAGGCGATGGACGGCGGATCCAGGTGAGGTGATCGCCTGCTCGTCACGAATGACCACGATCGGTGCAGGCACCGGATCGTAGCGGAGGTAGGCGAGCCCTTCGGGATCCCGCGGCAGGGCCATGACCGTTGCGAGGCCATTGGCGAGCGGATCGGCGTGGCCGAAGCTGTTGCCCGCGAGGTCCACAGCGCGGGCGCGCACGCGGTAACGTGTTCCGAAGCGCAGGCGCGGCAGCGAGCCCTTGATCACCGAGTACGTCGCCCGCACCTTGAACGGCGTCACCGCCTCGTCGGTTCGGTACTCGGGGTCGTCGCCGTCGGGCGGAATCGCCTTGTCGGGGTCGCCGTACCGGCTGAGAGCCTTGGCCGGGAACGGCACGCTCAGGCTCCACCCGGCCCAGCGCGCGATCACCTCGTGCACATACAGGTCCCTGTCGGCCGGCTCGGCTCCGGGCGCCGGCTGCGTCGTGGCCAGTTGGAAGAAGCCCTCTTCTTCCTCCGTATGGAACGGCACGCCGTCATCGCCGATCGCATACTTGCCGGAACGGCGGTGCAGCGAATGCCAGGTGTCCGTGCGCGACTCCCAGACATCCAGCCGGTAGCCGCGCACGAGGTCCTCCGCGAAGAAGGGCCGCGGCTGCGTCCCACCCGACTCGAGCGCGCTGTTGAACGCCTTCGACTGGGTGATGGCGTCGAGCACTTCCGCACCGCGCTTGTCCACGTAGAGCTGAAGTCCACCGGAGCGCATGGACGGCAGCGTGGCATCCTGGTCGAAGACGTCCGGGTGGGCCGCTTCTTCGGGCGACGAGTTGTACAGATTCCGTCCGGGATCCTGGCGGTTGGCGACTTCGGCGACGGTCATCACCTTGTGCATGGCGCCGTCCACGTCCACCTGTGCGATGCCGTACCTGGCCGGATCGAGATTGAGCAGCCCGAGCACCTGGGCCGGAGAGGAGCCAGGCGACTGCGTGCGCGAGGCCGTGAAGAACACGCGGGTGTTCCCGGCCATCGCATGGACGCACGCGGTCTCGAGGGGGCGTTCCGTCGGAGGCAACTGCCAGCGGAGGCTCGTGCCCACGACCGCGATCGTGCTGAAGGCGGGGAACACCGACTCCGGCACGGCATCCACGGGCAGCTCGAGATCGAAGACGAGTCCGAGAGCCCTCAGCAGTTCCGGATGTGATTCGAGCGAGCTGATCGCCTGGTGGAAATCCACCGCGTCCGGATCGAAGGCTACGTCGCCCGCCTGCGCGCGCGTCGGCGTAGGCATGTGGTGAAAGACGGCAAACGGAATCGCCACGCTCTGGAACGCGCCGGGGTCGCGGGCGGCCGTGATGAGCCCCTCCGAGTCGAGCGGCCCATTCAGCGCGCGCTCGGCTGCTCCGGACGCCGCCTGGTGCCGGACGATATCGCGCCAGCGCTTGGCCGTCTTCGCGCTCCAGTGCACGTCGAGCCCGTCGAGCATGGCCGCCAGATGATGACGGTTGCCCACCTTGTCGCGCTGCCCCAGGGCATCCCCGCCTTCGTCGGGCAATGCCAACGTGACGCTGGCCTCCTGATAGACCGCCTTCAGGGCGCTGAGGCTCTCGCGCACGGAGTACGACACGATGCCGTGGTGCGAGTAGTCGTCGAACGTCCGCGATCTGACGAAGGTGTCCCGGTTGAAGAGCGCCTGCCACAGATCTGGCCTGAGCACGCTGGTGTCGATGTTGACGCGCGTGCGCCGGGTGCCGGAGAGCAAGGTGAAGGTGAGGCCGCGAGTCAGCAGCCGTGTCCAGTCCGCCCAGTCCGGGAACTCGCCGAGCCGGTCCGCGCCCATGAGGCGCGGCGAGACGACGATGGACACCGGCAGTGTGGCCGGATTCGCGTTGACACCCCGTGGCACGACGGTGAAGAGGACGGTGTGCGTGGCAGCCATGAGTCGGTCTCCTACGCGAACGCGGTCGCGTACTCGCTCCACGCCTCGGGAGCCGCGAACAGTTGCCCGAACGACGGGTCGCCGCTCTGGCCTCCAAACGCCTTCTCCACGGTGACCTCCACCGACGCACTGAAGAAGACCACCTCCACCTTGACCGTGAGCGTCGCGCGTCCGTACGCCTTGTCGGTCGCGCCGTCGTAGGTGAAGCTCAGGTTGAACTCGAGCGAGACCTTGATCAGGCCAAGCACGCTCAGATGGCCGCCCATGCGGAGGTAGCCGGTCAGCATCGGCGCGAGTTCGTCGGACGGCTCCTGGCGCTCGAGCTTGAAGTAGATGCCGGCCATGATGAAGACGCCGCCGCTCGCGACGCCAAGGTCGATCGATGCCGTGGCACCGAACTCGAAGGCGGCCTCGACGAGCCGAAGGCCCGCCGTGTCGAGCTGCAGGCGGAAGAAGCCGCCGCCGCCGAAGATCCCGACCGACAGCAGGAACGGATGGGGGCGCTCGGAGACGTTGAAGTCGAACGTCGGCTTGCCGTCGAAGAACGGCAGCGTGAGGGCCGCGCCGAGGCTGATGTCCTTGAGCGCGAAGACCCCGACGGCGACCGGCGGCAGCCCGAACGAGAACCCCGCACGGACCCCGGTGGGTGACAGATCCAGGCTGGGGCCATCGCCGAACAAGTCCGGCGGGATGATCTTGCGAAGCTCTTCGACGAACTGCAGGTCGCCGGCAAACTGAATCGGCGTGTCTGGATCGAGCTTCACACGAACGTCGGTCTTGGCCCCGCTTCGCGACTCGAACCCGAACTCGTCGAAGTTGAGGTAGACCGCCTTGAGCACTCCCACCCTGAAGTTGGTGAGCGTGCCCGTGAAGACCGACGTCGGCTCGGCAGGAACGGGCGGGCCGGACGGGCCGGCTTTGATCGGCGTCTGCACCGTACCGTGGATGACGAGCGTCGTCGTGCCGCCGTGATCCTTTTCGAAGCTGGCGATCTCGACGCCCGGTGGGAGGGACAGGTTCTTGACCTCGGGTTCCCAGTCGATCTTCGCCGTGAGCAGCGTGCCGCCGGCGATGGGTTCCGATGAGGTGGTGAGCTTCGGGGCGTTCTTGCCGAGCGTGCCTGTGGGAATCAGGTCGAACAGGTCGAAGGTGCCGAACAGCTGCGCGAGACCCTTCTGAAAGAAGGTGGTCGGATCGAACGTGTCGGTGAGCGCGTCGGCCGCCTTGCCGGCCAGCGGGCCGAGGCGCCGCGACAGCGTGGACACGCCGAGGTTGGGCGTGGCGAAGCCGCCGGCCTGGTCACTCTTGAACGTCACCCCCAGCGTGTCGGCCTGCAGGCCCGCAAACGGGTCGTCGGGCAGGAACTTCGAGAAGTCCTCTTTGACGATCTCCGCAAAGACGCCGGTGGCCGCGTCCAGCCCCTGGCTGACGAAGCCCGGGTGCAGCCGGATCGTCGCCGGGGCGTCGGTGCCGAGCAGTTCCTGCACCTGCGGGATGTCCACGTCGGCCTTGAGCAGGCGCGGCGCGTCCCCGCCGTTTACCATCACGAAGTTCAGCGCGCGCGTCACGAGCCGCGTGTTGTCGGTCGAAGCCGCCTGGTCGGGGTCCGCGTAGTGCAGCGTCTGACCCGGAACGGCGGCGCTCCGTGCGTCCAGCACGCTCTTCGAGCCGCTGGCGTTGTAGGCGCGAATGGCCGTCGTGCGTTTCGTGCCCGTGTCGCTGATCGACACGAACATCATCGGAATCGTGAAGTCCACCTTCCTGCCGGCCGAGTCCTGCCCGACGGCGTGAAACTTGAACCGCGCCCGATCGCTCGGGTTGGGGCTGGTCATCACCTCGACCCAGAAAGACCGTGTGCCGGCCTCCACGTACGCGGGCTGGGCGATGTCAGGCGTCACCAGTGTGGTGAGCCGCACGTGCTTCAGCAGCATGCCGCGGTCGGTCGCGGTGAACCGCTTCTCCGGTTCGCGCACGACGATGAACATGCGCTGGAACAGGCGCGCGACGACGAGGCCGTTCTCCTCCTTGAACTTGCGCTCGGTGACCTTCACGAGCGCGGCGCGGTTCCTGAACGGCAGCAGCTCCCCTTCGTAGACGATGCGCACGTAGTGGTCGCGCCCCTGCGTGGCAATGTGCACCCACTCGGAGAGATCGAGCTGTTCGGTCTCGTTCCGCGCGAGGACGGACAGCGCCCAGGGCGTGACCACCGATGCCGGTGCAGTCGTCGGAGCGGTGGGGCCAACGGGAGGACGCGGGGGCACGCCACCGGGCGACGGATTGCCGCGCACGTCGAGCAGCAACCGCTGGAAGAGGCCGTCGAAGGGCACCGGCTCGAACTGGAACCGGCGCTTGACCTTGGCGGGCGGCGTCCAGTGCCCGCGCGAACGCAGGTAGCCCCCGAGCGACGAGAGCATCAGCTGATCCGCGTAGAAGGGCTGCGGCACGTACGGCCGCGTCACCGTGATCGGCACGCCGCCGAAGGCCAGCGTTGGTGCCAGGCCGAACGCGGGGCCTGACGTGAGGTCCCCCAGCCGGCCGCCGCCGCCGAGCACGCCGCCGGTTCCACCGAGGAGTCCGCCCCCGAGATTGATCGTGACCTTTCCTTCGTAGCCGTGGAAGGCCGAGGTGAGCACGACGATCTGGTGTCGGTCGCTCGGCGACATGGCCGAGAGGCCGAGATGGGGATCCTCAGCGGTGGGATCCGGCATCGCAATGGAGCTGTAATCGTCCGACCAGATCGCCCTGAGCGGGGCGGGTGCCGCCGGCGTCAGCTCCGCCGCGCCGTCGTCTTCGGCCGGGAGCTGCAGCCGCGTGTGCCAGAGTTCGGTGCGACCGTGAGCCGTGAACGGGCGAAGGCGATGCGCCCACCGAACTTCGGCGGTTGGCGAAATAACCAGCCGGTAGGGCAACTCGATCGACGTCTCGACATCGGTGGGCCGTCGAATCGCCGGCGCCTGCGCGATCTCGGCGGGCGTCGGCTTCGGACCGATCGCGGCAATCGGGTTGACGTGCAGTGTCAGTCCCGACCAGTCGAGCAGGCCCTCGATGGTCAGCGGGATGCGCGCGCCGGGCGGGACGGTGAACACCAGTCGGCTGGCTCGCGCGATCCGGGCCTTGACCGACCCCGGCGGCTCGGGGGTGCCGATTGTCTGTGGGGGCTCTGGCGCGGTCTGCCCCGGCGGAACATCGGGCTCGACGATGCTCGCCTCGAACTGGGCGGTCTCGGCGATCGACTGCGGCGGGAAGACAACCGCCAGGTAGGCCGGCTGCGTCGCATCATCAACGACGAGTTCGGCCCCACCGTTGGCGGAGCGGGCTCGTTTGAGGTTGTGCGCCCTGATGTGCAGGCGGAGCAGGTCGTCGGGTCGTGTGACCTCGATCGTGAACGCCATGGAGACCTCCGCCGGCTGCTGAATCGCCTCGAACGACGCGTCGCGGCGACACGCCGCGACGGCAGTACCCGGCCCGTCTGGGGTCGGGATACATAACGGGATGGGCGACGCATCCGGGATCCGCCGCGCATCTCCTGGACCTGCGACCGAGGTGCCTGGGGAAGCGCCGCCCACTATGCCACTGTGATATGACGGGCGCAAGACGATTTCCGGGTAGAAGGCAACGTGCGTGGGAGGGGGGTGCAGGGGCGCGTGGCCGCCGCCAGCCTCGTGATGAGAGACGCGCCTGCGGGTTGATGGATGGGGTTGTCCAGCCGCCGTGCCGTTGTGTATAGTGAAGGACTGCCGTACGGCGCGTGAGCAACACCGAAGCGCGCTGCCACCACCGAGTGGGCCCGTAGCTCAACTGGCAGAGCAGCAGACTCTTAATCTGTTGGTTGAAGGTTCGATTCCTTCCGGGCTCACCA
>CAZNOC010000065.1:0-18698 GCA_964574545.1 uncultured Bifidobacteriaceae bacterium
CGGCGCGGCTGACGATGGCGCTCAACGTCGTGATGATGGGCCCACCCGGCGCGGGGAAGGGCACGCAGGCGGAGCGCTTCGCGCGCGAGCACGGGATCCCGAAGATCTCGACCGGAGACATGCTTCGTGAGGCGGTCGCCTCGGGCAGCCCGTTCGGCCTCGAGGTCAAGCGCGTGATCGACCGCGGGGCCCTCGTTGGCGACGACATGATCATCGGGATCGTGCGGGAGCGGTTGACGCGGGAGGACGCCGGTCGTGGCTTCGTGCTCGACGGCTTTCCCCGGACGGTCCCGCAGGCGCGGGCCCTCGACGAGACCCTGGCGGACGACAGCCCGCTCATCGTCGTGGAGATTCAGGTGCCTGACGAGGAGCTGATCCGGCGGGTGCGTGCCCGGCGGATTTGCGAGTCGTGCGGCGCGAGCGTGTCGGCGTTCGACGGGGACGCCGCGGCGGCGGTGGCGTGCCGCAAGTGCGGAGGCCGGCTCGTGCAGCGCTCCGACGACGGGGAAGACGTGGTGCGGGATCGGTTGCGGGTGTATTGGCGGGAAACGAGGCCGATGATCGCCTTCTATCACGAGCGCCCGACGTTCCGCGCCATCAACGGCGCGCAGGCTCCGGATCGGGTACGCGCGGCGCTGGTCGCGGCGGTCGCGTCGGCGATGGGGACGACACCGGACGGCCTGGCGTCGGCGGCCTCACCGGGGCCGGGCGCATGATCGTCTGCCGTTCCGCGTCGGAGATCGAGCGGCTCGCGCGCGTGAACGCCCTGGTCGCGCGGGTGCTGGCCGAACTGAAGGCGATGGTCGCCCCGGGAGTGACGACGGCGGAGGTGGACGAACTGGCTGAGCGCCGCCTGGCCGAGGCGGGCGCGGTGCCGGCGTTCAAGGGCTACCACGGGTTTCCCGCGACCATCTGCGCGTCCGTCAACGAGCAGGTGGTGCACGGCATCCCGTCGGCGCGGAAGCTCGTCGAGGGCGACATCCTCTCGGTGGACCTCGGCGCGAAGCTCGACGGGTTCTACGGCGATAGTGCGGTCACGGTGCCGGTCGGCCGGATCAGCGCCGAGGCCGCGCAGTTGCTGGCGGTGACGGAGGGATCGCTCGACGAGGCGCTGCGGCAGGTAAAGGCCGGCGCGCGCATCTCGGATATCGGCGCGGCGGTGCAGGCGCATGTCGAACGGCACGGATTCTCGGTCGTGCGCGAGTTCGTCGGCCACGGGATCGGCACGAAGCTCCACGAGGAGCCTCAGGTGCCCAACTACGGACCGGCCGGACGGGGCCCGAGGCTGGCCGAGGGCATGGTCCTGGCGATCGAGCCGATGGTGAACATCGGGAAGCCGTCGGTGAAGGTGCTCGAAGACGGGTGGACGGCCGTGACGAAGGACGGGAGCCTGTCGGCCCACTTCGAGCACACCGTGGTCGTGACGGGCGACGGATGCCGTGTCCTGACGCGGGCCGAGCAGCCCGCGGGCACGGGCGTCTGACAGGCGATGGACGACCAGGCGGCACACGTGGCCGTCGGCGTGGTGGTGGAGCTGCTCCCGAGCCAGCTCGTGCGGGTGGCGCTCGGCGAGCATCTCGTGACGGCGCATCTGGCCGACCCGGTGCGGCGCAACTTCGTCCGGGTGCTGGTCGGGGATCGCGTGCAGGTCAAGCTGATGGCGGCCGATCGCACACGCGGACGGATTGTCGGGAAAGTGTAAGGCGAAGGGGCGAGCGATGAAGGTTCGAGCGTCAGTCAAGCGGATGTGCACCAAGTGCAAGGTCGTTCGCCGCCGCGGGGTGGTCCGAATCATCTGCACGAACGCGAAGCACAAGCAGCGTCAAGGGTAGAAGCATATGGCACGTATTTCAGGCGTGGATCTGCCGCGCACCAAGCGGATCGAAGTCGGGCTCACGTACATCTTCGGCATCGGCCAGCATCGGGCGTCGGAGATCCTGGGCGTGGCCGGCGTGGACGGGGCGGTCCGCGTGAAGGACCTGTCCGAAGACGACGTGCGGAAGATCAGCCGCGTCATCGAGGAGCAGGGCCGCGTGGAAGGCGATCTCCGCAAGGAGGTCTCGATGAACATCAAGCGGTTGATGGAGATCGGGAGCTATCGCGGGATGCGCCATCGCCGGAGCCTGCCCATGCACGGGCAGCGCACGCGGACGAACGCCCGGACCCGCAAGGGCCCCCGCAAGGGCGCGGTTGCCAAGAAGAAGACGGTGTAAGCGATGGCCAAGACTGAAGGCGCGAAAGACGCGGGCAAGAAGAAGAAGGCGTTCAAGAAGCGTGGCGAGAAGCGCGTGGTGCACCACGGCTTCGCTCACATTCAGGCGTCGTTCAACAACACGCTCATCACCATCACCGACGCCGACGGCAACGTGGTGTCGTGGTCGAGCGCCGGGGCGATTGGCTTCAAGGGGTCCCGCAAGGGCACGCCGTTCGCCGCGACGCAGGCCGCGATGAACGCGGCCACGACGGCGAAGTCGTTCGGCATGCGCTCGTGCGAGGTGCTCGTGAAGGGGCCGGGGTCCGGCCGCGAGTCCGCCATCCGGGCGTTGCAGAACACCGGGATCGAGGTGAAGTCGATCCGCGACGTGACGCCGATTCCGCACAACGGGTGCCGTCCGCCCAAGCGGCGGCGCGTTTAGCGTCAACACGAACTGCCGGAGGCGCCCGCGACGGGCGCGGCCGGCGAACTGCGAATAGCGAATTGCGAACAGCGAACTAACGACTATGGCTCGATATACCGGACCCGTTTGCCGCCTCTGCCGCCGTGAAGGCATGAAGCTCTTCCTGAAGGGAGAGCGCTGCTACACGGAGAAGTGCGCGATCGAGAAGCGCAACACGCCCCCGGGCCAGCACGGCCGGATGCGACGCGCGAAGCTCGTGGGCTACGGCCTCCAGCTCCGCGAGAAGCAGAAGGTCAAGCGCATCTACGGCGTGCTCGAAGAGCAGTTCCGCGGCTACTTCGAGACGGCCGACCGCCAGCGGGGCATCACGGGCGAGACCCTGCTGCAGCTGCTCGAGCGCCGCCTCGACAACGCCGTCTATCGCCTGGGCTTTGCCACGTCGCGCGCGCAGGCGCGCCAGCTCGTGCGGCACGGCCACTTCCAGGTCAACGGCCGCAAGGTCGACATCCCGAGCTACTCGCTGAAGGCGGGTGACGTCGTGGCGGTGAAGGCCGGCAGCCAGAAGAACGCCTCGATCCTCCATGCGATGGAGGAGGTCAAGGGCCGCGGGATTCCCGAGTGGCTCCGCCTCGAGGGCGACATGGGCGGCAAGGTCGTCTCCATGCCGACCCGCGAGCAGATCAACCTGCCCGTGCAGGAGCAGCTGATCGTCGAGTTGTACAGCAAGTAGGGCGGCACCTGCCCGCTTGCCCGTTTCGCGGCATCCTCCAGCAGCTCTTCAGGCCTGCAGCGAGCGAGGATGCGGTTCACCCGCAGGTCTGGAGGCCGGTTTGCCGGCCCATTGGCGAAAGGAAGCGACGATGCTCTGGAAAGGTTTTCAGCGTCCCAAGCGGCTCGAATTCGAGCGCGAGACCCTCACCGACCGGTTCGGCCGGTTCTACGCGCAGCCGTTCGAGCGCGGCTTCGGCACGACCATCGGCAACGCCACGCGGCGTGTGCTGCTGTCGTCGATTGAGGGCGCGGCCATCACGGCCGTCAAGATCGACGGCGTGCTGCACGAGTTCTCCCCGATTCCTGGCGTTGTCGAGGATGCCACCGACATCATCCTCAACCTGAAGCAGATTCCGCTCAAGTGTCACGTGGACTACACGAAGACGCTGTACCTGCGGGTGGACAAGGCCGGCGAAGTGCGGGCCCGCGACCTCGAAGTGGACCCCGACCTGGAGATTCTCGAGCCGGACGCGCACATCGCCACGGTCGCCGAGGGCGGCAAGCTCCACATGGAGCTGCGCGTGCGGCGCGGCCGGGGCTACGTCTCGGCCGACAAGAACTTCGACGAGGACCTCGGCATCGGCTGGATCCCCATCGACGCGGTGCACTCGCCCGTCAAGAAGGTCAACTACCTCGTCGAGGCGGCGCGTCTCGGCCAGACGACCGACTACGAGAAGCTGACGATCGACGTGTGGACGAACGGATCGGTGACCCCGAGGGATGCCGTCTCGAACGCCGCGAAGCTGCTGCGCGACCACCTGAACATCTTCATCAACATGGAAGAGGTGGACGACCTGCCGGCGGACGCGCAGGCGGAACAGCCGCGTGCGGGTGTCGCCAACGAGCACCTCGACAAGAGCGTCGAGGAACTTGAACTGTCGGTGCGGTCGTACAACTGCCTGAAGAATGCGAACATCCGCACCATCCGCGAGCTCGTCGCCAAGACCGAGCCGGAGATGCTGAAGACCAAGAACTTCGGGCGCAAGTCGCTCAACGAGATCAAGGAGATCCTCCAGACGATGGGTCTCAGCCTCGGCATGCGGCTCGACTCGTCCCAGGAGTAGGGGACGGCTCGACAAGGAATCCATCATGAGACATCGAGTTGCACACCGGAAGCTCGGCCGGACCACCGAGCATCGCATCGCCCTGCTGCGCAACCAGGCGGAAGCGCTGCTGCGCCACGAGCGCATCACGACGACGCTGCCCAAGGCGAAGGAACTGCGGCCGTTCGTCGAGCGCCTGATCACCATCGCGAAGCGCGGCGTTCAGGCATCGGATCCGAAGGGCAAGACCCTGCACGCGCGGCGCATGGTGATGCGCGACGTGGTGAACGAAGACGTCGTCGCGAAGCTCTTCGACCAGCTCGCGCCGCGATTCCTGGAGCGCCCCGGAGGGTATACCCGGATCCTGCGCGTCGGAGTCCGCCGCGGCGACGCCGCGGACGTTGCCCAGATCGAGCTGGTAGGCAGCGAGTACGACCCGAAGGCGGACGTGGCCGCGAAGGGCGAGGGCGAAGGCGACGAGGCTCCGAAGGCCCAGAAGAGCGTGGGGCAGCGCCTGAAGGCGGCCGCGGGACGCATCCGCGGCGGCAAGAAGGACGGCCAGGGCGATGGCGCCAAGACGCGCGCCAGCAAGCCCGCGCGAGGCGCCGCCAAGCAGACATCCACACCCCGAAAAGCCGGGGGCTCGTAGACGGGGAGTGTCCAGTTGCCAAGGGGCCAGTTCACAGTGGGATCGGCGGCGATGCACACTCTGAGCTGGCCCTTCCATTTTGAACTGGTGACTGATCGCTGATAACTTCGTCCCTCGTGACGCCCATCGACCTGCCCCGCGTCTTCGGCAGCCTCGACATCTACCTCTTCGATCAGATTCTCCGCGGCCGCATCGCGCCCGGCATGCGCGTGCTCGATGCCGGGTGCGGCTACGGCCGCAACATCGTCTACCTGTTGCAGGCGGGCTGCGACGTCTGCGCGGTGGACGCGAATGACGACGCCGTGTCCTCGGTGCGCGAGTTCGCGGCCTCCGTGGCTCCTGCGCTGCCGGCATCGAACTTCCGCGTCGAGACCGTCGAGGCCATGACGTTTCCGGACGCGAGTGCCGACGTCGTGATCAGCAGCGCCGTCCTGCACTTCGCCCGCGACGATGCCCATTTCGACGCGATGGTGCGTGCCTGCTGGCGCGTGCTTCGGCCCGGCGGCCTGTTCTTCAGCCGTCTGGCGTCGTCAACCTGCCTGCCCGGAGTCCGCCCGATCCGCGGGCGGGTGAGCCTGCTGCCGGATGGATCCGAACGCTACCTCGTTGATGAACACCAGCTGATCGACCTGACGGCGCGGCTTGGCGGCGTGCTGGCCGATCCGCTGAAGACCACCCTCGTGCACGGGCAGCGCGCGATGACGACGTGGGTCGTGATGAAGCATGGCGCCCCGGGCCTGCTATGATCGGCAGGCATGCGTGATGAGCTGTTCGCCAGCAACCGAGCGTGGGCTCGCCGCCTCACCGAGCGGGACCCCGACTTCTTCACCCGCCTGACGCACCAGCAGGCGCCCGAGTTCCTGTGGATTGGCTGTTCCGACAGCCGCGTGCCGGCCAACGACATCGTGGGCCTGCTGCCAGGCGAGTTGTTCGTGCACCGCAACGTCGCCAATGTCGTCGTGCACGCGGACCTGAACTGCCTGTCGGTGATTCAGTACGCCGTGGAAGTGCTGCGCGTGAAGCACATCATCGTGTGCGGGCACTACGGGTGCGGCGGCGTCCGTGCGGCCATCGACGGCGAGCAGCACGGGTTGATCGACAACTGGCTGCGGCACGTCCAGGATGTCGCGCGTCAGTACGGTCCGAAGCTGGACGCCCTTGCCACCATCGAGCAGCGCGTGGACCGGCTCTGCGAGCTGAACGTCATCGAGCAGGCGCGCAACGTGGCCTACACCACGGTCGTGCAGGACGCCTGGCGCACGGGCCAGGCGGTCTCCGTGCACGGGTGGATCTACGGCGTCGGTGACGGACTGCTCCAGGACCTGGGCGTCTGCTTCACGTGCTCCGCCGATCTCGTCCGCCTGCCGTGACCACGTACAAACGCGAAGGCCACGATTCCTTCGGCCGCCCCGGCCAAAGGTGGTGTCCCTCAGGCCTGCTCTTCCACGGCCTGGCCGCGTTCGGCCTTCGCGGCGGCGATGATCTTCTGCTGCAGGTGCGCGGGCACCTCGTCGTAGTGGGAATACTCCATCTGATACGAGCCGCGGCCGCCCGTGACGGACGTCAGGTGCTGCTCGTAGGTCAGCATCTCCGACATCGGCACCTGGGCGCGGATCACCGTCATGGTGCCCCGCGTGTCCATGCCGGCAATGCGGCCGCGCCGGCTGTTGAGGTCGCCCATCAGGTCGCCCGCAAAGTCGCTGGGCGCGTACACCTCCACGGTCATCACCGGCTCCAGCAGCGTCGGGCGCGCCTTGGACATCGCGTCCTTGAAGGCGAGCGAGCCCGCCGTCTTGAAGGAGAGCTCGTTCGAATCGACGTCGTGATACTGCCCGTCGTACAGCGTCACCCGGATGTCGACGACAGGGCAGCCGGCGAGATAGCCGCGCAGCCGTGACTCCTGGATGCCCTTCTCGACCGCCGGGATGAAGCCGCGCGGAATCGACCCGCCGAAGATCTCGTCCACGAACTCGAATTCGCCGCCTCTCGGCAGCGGCTCCATCCGGATCTTGCAGTCGCCGAACTGCCCGTGTCCGCCGGTCTGCTTCTTGTGCCGCCCGTGCGCCTCGACTTTCGCGGTAATCGTCTCGCGGTAGGCGATGCGCGGCGGCTTGAGGTTCACTTCGACGCCAAACCGCCGCTTCAGCTTGGCGACGGTCACCTCGATATGCAGCTGCCCCTGTCCGGCGAGGAGCAGCTCGCCGGTCTGCGGGTCCCGCATGTAGCGGATGGTGCCGTCCTCCTCCTCCAGCCGGTGCATGGCCGTGCTGATCTTGTCCTCGTCGCCCCGGCTCTTCGGCTCGATGGCGTACGAGAGCACGGGGTCCGGGAATGCGATGGGCGCGAAGGTGAGCCCCGCGGCCTTGTCGGCCAGGGTGTCACTGGTGCGTGTGTCCTTCAGCTTGGCGACCGCGCCGAGATCGCCGGCCGAGATCTCCGGGACGTTGGCCGGGGTCTTCCCCTGCATCACCATCAGGTGTCCCAGGCGTTCCTGAGCATCGCGCGTGGCGTTCCTGACCGTGGAATCGGCCTTGAGCGTGCCCTGGTAGACGCGGAACATCGTGATGCGTCCCGCGAACTGATCCGCGACCGTCTTCCAGACAAACGCGGCGCATGGGGCGGTCGCATCCGCGGGATGCGTCACTGCGGCGCCGCCGTCAGCCGCGGTCGCCGAGAACGGACGCGCGGCCGGCGAGGGCAGGCACGCCAGAATGGCATCCAGCAGTGGCTGGATGCCGATGTTCTGCAGCCCCGAGGCGCAGACGAGGGGGAAGAGGCGCCCCTCCGCCGTGGCGGCGACCAGACCGGCCGTCAGTTCTTCCTGCGTCAAGGTGCCGGCATCGAAGAACCGCTCCATCAGCTGCTCGTCGGCTTCGGCCACCATCTCGATCAGCGTGTCACGAGCCGTCGTGGCCTCGGCTGCCATGTCGGCGGGCACGTCAGACTCGGTCATCGTTCCCGAACCATCGTCCGCGAACCGGAACGCCCTCATCGACAGAAGATCGACGACGCCGGCGAACGCCTTCTCCTCGCCGATCGGGAGCTGAATCGGGATGATCGTGCGGTGGCAGGCCTGGCGGACGGACTCGAGCGTGCGCTCGAGTGAGGCGCGCTCCCGGTCGAGCCGGTTGAGCACGACCATGCGTGGGAGGTTCAGCTCCTGCGCGGCCGCCCAGGCCTTCTCCGTCTGCACCTCGGCGCCGGTGACGGCATCCACCACGACGAGGGCGGCATCGGCGACGCGCAGCGCGGCCTGCACCTCGGCGAAGAAGTTGCCGAAGCCGGGCGTATCGATGAGGTTGATCTTGTGCTTGTTCCACTCCGCGTAGGCCAGGCTGGCGGAGAGCGTGTGCTTGCGGGCGATCTCTTCGTCGTCGTAGTCGGTCACGGTGGTGCCGTCGTCCACCTTGCCGAGGCGGTTGACCATCCCGGCATCGAACAGCAGGGCCGAAACGAGTTGCGTCTTGCCGCAGCCCCCGTGACCGACGACGGCCACGTTGCGGATGCTGGCGGCGTCGTAAACCTTCATGGCGCTATCCTCCCGCGGGACGTGATAAAGCCGTTACACGCGCATCATATACGCGACGCTATTGCCGGCCAAACTCGTCCAGACCATCCGCCGACTACGCGGATTGCGCGGATGCCGTCGTCGAGCGTCCCGCGGCCGCTGGTCGAAGACCGGCGGCTCCGGAGGCTGCCCGCGGCACGGGACGTGAGCCGGCGTGTGAGGCGGGCCGGTTCACGACCCGTGCCACGGGCAGGCCCCAGCCCGGCCCATGGCCGGCGCGGGACGCTGTAGGTCCGGCAGCCTCGGTGGCAACTCCTGACGTCGCGTCGCTCTGAGTAGTTCCCGGAATCCGCGGAATCCGCGCAATCCGCGGACCCTACTCGTACCGCAGTGCCTCGATGGGGTCGAGGCGGGAGGCGCGCCAGGCGGGGAGCATGCCGAAGAAGATGCCGACCGCAGCCGAGAAGCCCAGGCCGAGCGCAAAGGACCACCAGGGGAGGGAGATCGGGAACCCGGAGGCCATGTTGACCGCGAGTCCGATGCCGCTGCCGCACAGCACGCCGATGATCCCGCCGATGCTCGTCAGGACGACCGCTTCGACGAGAAACTGGAAGAGGATCTCGCCGCGGCGCGCGCCGATGGCCTTGCGGACGCCGATCTCCCGGGTGCGTTCGGTGACGGAGATCGTCATGATGGCCATCACGCCGATGCCGCCCACCATGAGCGCAATGGACGAGATGACGACCAGCGAGAGCAGTACGGCCTGCGAGATCTGCTCCCAGACCTGCAAAATGGCGTCCTGCGTGACGAGGTCGAAGTCATTCGGCTGGTCCAGCGTCAGTCCGTGCCGGATGCGCATGATCTCCTCGACCTCCCGGAGGGCGTCGTCGCGCGTCACCCAGTCGTGAGGCACGACCGCGATCATCGCGCTGACGCCTCCGAACCGGCCGGGCGCCTGGGCCCTCTCGGAGCCGAACTGCTTGCGGAAGCTCGTGTAGGGGATGAAGACGAAGTCGTCCTGGCCGAGCCCGAACCCCCCTGCGCTCGGACGCTTGCCGATCACCCCGACGATCGTGTACTCGATGGCCCCGATGCGGACCTTCTTCCCGATCGGATCGAGACCGCTGCGCTCGAACAGCGCCTCGTAGGGCCCGTAGCCGATCACGGCCACGTTCCGGCGCCGTTCCACCTCCTGCGCCGTGATCGACCGTCCCAGGACGATCTTCGCGAAGTTGACATCGACGTACGCTTCGCTCGCCCCGAAGACGACGACCGGCTGCGTGCGCTGTCCACGATAGAACACGCGCTCCTGCGTCGGCTGGCCGCCCGCGCCCAGCCACGTGTCGACGAGCGCGACGGTCGTCGAAAGGCGCTTGATGGCCTCGCCATCGTCCACGGTCAGGTGCGGCCGGCGCAGCAGGTCCGTGAATGCGGCTCCGGACGAGAAGCTGAGGGCGCCGAAGCGCTGCACGAAGATCGTCTTCGGGCCGAGCTCCATGATCGAGGCGCGTAACGACTCGTCGAAGCCGCGGATCAGCGACGTCATGCCCACGATCGACGTGATGCCGATGACGATGCCGAGCACCGTGAGCGCCGAGCGCATCTTGCTGGCCCGGAGCGTGTCCAGGGCCATCTGCGCGGTTTCCTTGAGCAGCGCGAGGCGCATCATTCCCTCCGCAACGCCTCGATGGGGTCGAGCATCGACGCGCGGCGCGCGGGATACCAGCCGAAGAACAGCCCGACGAGCGCGGTGATGAGCACGCCGAGGCCTACCGACCAGAGCTCGACCGAGGCCGGAAGGGGCGTCACCGCCGCGAGGCCCTGCGCGAAGAGGGCGCCGAGGCCGATGCCGAGGATCCCGCCCGCGAGCGACAGCGTGACCGACTCGGTCAGCACCTGCGACATGATGTCGCGGCGCTTCGCCCCGAGCGCCTTGCGCAGCCCGATCTCCCGCGTCCGCTCGCTCACCACCATCAGCATGATGTTCATGATGACGATGCCGCCGACGACAAGGGAGAGTGCGACGACACCAACGAGCACCGCGGCGATGCCCGCCGTGGCCTGATTGTAGATGTCGAGCACGGAGTCCGACGCGATGATGCCGAAGTTGTCGTCCTCGGTCGGGGTCAGGCCCCGGGCGACGCGCAGCGCCACGCGCGCCTCGTCACGCGCCAGCCCGACGAGCGAGGCATGCCGCGGCTTGACGAGCAGCTGCAGCGACTGCCGCGCGCCGAAGAGCTTCCGGTACTGCCCGAGCGGGATGACGACGAACTCGTCGAGCGAGTTGCCGAAGAACGCGCCCTTCTTGGAGCTGACGCCGACGACCCTGAACTGGATGCCGGCCACCCGGATCATCTTGTCGAGCGGGTCGGCCGGGCCGAACAGGCGGTCGGCGACCTGCCAGCCGATGAGCGCCACAGGCCGCTGGCGCTGCACCTCGAACGGGCTGATCATGCGTCCCCGCTCGGCGTCGAACGTCGAGAAGTCCACGTAGGCCTCGGTCACCCCTTGAACCTGCACCGATTCGAGTTCCTCGCTGCGATAGGCGACCGTGGTGCGCTGCTGCGCCTGCGCCATGACCGATTCGATGGCCGTGCCGAACCGCCGGACGGACACCGCTTCGTCCAGCGTGATGAGCGGGTTGTTGCGCTGGCGGTCGGCCTCGTCCTGATTGCGCGTGATACCCATGCGCTGGATCGTGAAGGCGTCGGCACCAAGGTCGGAAAGGATGGCGGTCGAGACGGCGCTGTTCACGCCGGTGATGAGCGCGACGACCGTGATGATCGACGACACCGCGACGATGTTGCCCAGCAGTGTGAGCAGGGAGCGGAGCTTGTTGGCCCAGATGGAGGCCACCGCCAGCTTCACCGATTCGTAGATCTGGGACATGACATCAAGGACCTGGGGCCGGGGGTCGCAACAGTGCGGCGCGCGCGACCGAGCCTCTGGCGACTACCGGCGTGCCGCCGTCGGCTGCAGCCGCACCTGGTCTCCGTCGAACATGTTGCGCACCGAGTCGAACGGTCCGGTGATGACCTGGTCGCCTTCGTTGAGCCCGGACAGCACCTCGAAGTGGCGCTCGCCCGCGATGCCGATCTGCACGGGCACGAACGTCGCACGGCCCTCACGGATGACGAACACGCCTTCGATCTCCTTCCGCGTGTGGCCCGGTGGCAGCGACGGCGCCGCCGCCGGGGCGGCCGGCGTCGCGGCAGGACGGCTCCATCGTGACGGGGGCTCTGGACGCTCGCGCACGACCAGCTGGCCCTGGGCATCGTACTCCTGCTCGCGAATCGTCAGGGCCTGGATCGGTACCGACACAACGCTCTCGCGCGTCGCGGTGATGATCTCGGCCGTGCAGGTGAAGCCCGGCCGCACGTCAGGCACCTCCTCCTCGATCGTGACGTCGACCAGGAAGTTCGTCGCCGTGCGGACGCCGGTCGCCTGCTGCCCGGTGGCCTGGATCGGGCTGTTGCCGATCTCGGTGACCCGGCCGCGAAACGTGCGGTTCGGTAGCGCATCGATCGTCACGCGGGCCTCCTGACCGATCTGCACGAGGGGGATGTCCGTCTCGTCCACTTCGACCTGGGCTTCGAGCACCGACATGTCCGCCACCGTCAGCAGCACCGTGCCGGGGTTGTTCATCGTGCCCACGACGACGTTCTCGCCCTCCTCGATGTTGCGGCGCGTGACGATGCCGTCGAAGGGCGAGTCGAACCGGACCTGCGCGAGGCTGTGACGGCTGCTGGCCAGTCCCGCTTCCTGCTGCCGCAGCTGCTGCTCGCGGGTCTGGATCTCCTGCTCCCGCGCGCGCAGGTCGCTTTCCCTGATGTCCACTTCGGCGATGGCCTTCTCGAGCTGCTCCCGCGTCGTGAGGCCGGACTCCCACAGGTCCTGCTGCCGCTTCAGCGACTGGCGCGCCAGCTCCAGGCTCGCCCGGCCGCTCTGAAGCTGCGAGCGGACCTGTTCGAGGCCCGTCCGCGCCGCCGCGACGGCGGCTTCGTCGCGCTGCACCGCGCTGGCCGCGTTGACCGGGTCGATCTGGAGCAGGAACTGGCCCGCCTTGACGCGGTCGCCCTCGTTGACCCCCAGGCGGGTGACGCGTCCCATCGACTGGGCGCTGACGTTGACCGAGCGCCGCGGCTCGAGCTTGCCCGAGGCCGACACGAACGCTTCGATCGACCGCCGATCGACCGACTCGGCCGAGACGAGCGTCCCTTCCTCTCGATTCGACGCGAAATACGCGGCCGCGCCACCGCCGATGATGAGGAGCGCGACCAAGACGAGGAGCCATTTCCTGCGAAGCACCGTTACCAACCTCCTGAAAGACCAACCGCCACGGCCGCCAACGCGGCCACGACCGCGTAGGCCGCAATCAGCCACCCGAAGAACCCACGCGCGGGCCGCCCCGAAACGATTCCGAGCCCCAGGGCCAGCAGCCCCAACCACCAGAGTCCGAAGAGGTCGATCGACCCGAGCCAGAGCGCCAAAGGCGTGCCCTCTTCGACCATCGGCAGCACCGCGGCGAGGTTCGAAACGCTCGTCAGCGATTCCCGCCCGTAGTGGAGCGGTGTCGTCAGCACCTGCTGGAGCACCAGGACGACGTTGGCGTGGGCGACCACCGCCAGCATCTGGCCGAGCGTCCCCACCCGGCTGCGCCAGCGCACGAGCCCCAGCAACCCCAGCGCCACCCCCAACGTCACGGGCGGGAGCAACCACAGCCGGCCACCGCTCGTCAGATACGTCAGAACGGGGGGATCCGCCTGGAGAGCCCCATACTCCTCATCGTCCACCTCGCCACCAAACGCTTCGATCACACGCACCCGTTCGTCCACCAGGGCCTGCTGGCCGACGGGCGTGACAAGCAACCCGGCTCCGACGATCGCCCACAGCGTCAGGCCTGCCAGCCACGTCGCCGCCCAGAGGTGATGGGCGACGGCCAGTGTGAGGGTGGTCCTCGGCCGTGTCAGCATCCCGGCCATTCGGGACGGCAGGGAGGGCTTCGTGTCCGGGGAGGGCAGGGGCTGACTCAAATCCTCTCCACTCTATACGAGGGCGCCACACCGCCCGGTTCCTTGACTTCCGTGACAAATCGCTGACACGATGGAAGTTCCTTCCAGAAATCTCCGGTGTCGTTCTGTAATCGGAATCACGTTTATGAGTTCGAGTCGATTCGGCGGCGTCCTGATGGGACTGCTGGCGGTCTGCGGATTGCCCGCCGTGGGCCTGGCCCAGGTGACAAATCTGGGCAGCCGCGCGCAGGGCATGGCCGGCGCCTTTGTCGCCGTTGCGGATGATGCCTCGGCCGTGTACTGGAACCCGGCGGGGCTTGGGGCCGCCATCGTCGTGGGCGGCCTGTTCGACCTGTCTCGCCACAGGGTCGAGCCGGACGGCACCCCTGGCGACGCGGCGTCGGGGACCGAGGCCTTCAGGCAGGACGGACGGCTTTTTGCAGTGGCACTGCCTCAACTGGGGCTCAGCTACTACAGGCTGAGACACGCCGGCGTGCGCGTCGGGGCTGCAGGAATGCCCGCCAACGGCCGAGAAATAGAGGGCCGGGGTGTGTCGTACCGGACGCTCGACACCAGCCACCTGGGTGTGACCCTGCTCCAGTCGCTGACGGACGGGGTCGTCGTGGGAACCACCGTCCGCTACGTCCGGGGCGGGGCGGCGGTTGCGGAGGGGCGCCGGCAGGGGGACTGGGGCGATCTGGTCGATGAGGCGGCGGGCCTGGACGGCGACGACGATGGGTACGTCGATGTGGACGCGGGCGTCATGGTCAGCGCTGGGAGGGTTCGCCTGGGGTTGGTGGTCCACAACTTGCGTGAGCCATCGTTCGAGTTGGCCGACGGAAGTGGGTCGATTGCCCTGAACCGCCACGCGAGGGTGGGGGTGGCGTACGGGGCGGGCTGGCCAGGTTACACGAACGTCGTCGTGGCGGTGGACGCAGATCTGACTCGGGCAGTCACGTTCGGCGAGGACCGGCGCGATGTGGCGGCGGGCATCGAGGGGTGGGGATTCGACCGGCGCCTGGGTGTACGCGGAGGCGTTCGGGCGAGCACCGTTGGCGATGTCCGGCCGGTGGGGTCGGTGGGATTCAGCGTCGGCGTGACGTCGGGGCTGTTCCTGGACGCGCACCTCGCGCGCGGGCGCGAGGGTCGCGATCACGCGTGGAGCGTGGGCGGCAGGATCTCGTACTAGGAGCCTTGACGGCCTGAAACGTTGACTGAATGAGTCACGTTTCTCCGTCAAGGCGACGCCCCGCCGGAGGGCGGGGCAAGCCAACATAGAGGCTAGCGAGACGGAGCCAGTTCGGACATGTTTGCGGGTCTGAGCTGCCGTCTCGCTAGCCTCCATGGCCCTGCCCGGTCTCCGGGCCGGGCGGTCGTGTTTGACGGAGGGAACTTGACTCGTTTGCCAGGGTTTCGGGCCGTCAAGGCTCCGGACTAGTCACATATGCCGGTTCGTATTGGCGAGTTGCTCCTCAAGGAGAAGCGGATCACCGCGGAGCAACTCCAGGAACTGCTCGCGTACCAGCGGACGCACGGGGGGAAGCTCGGCGCGAACCTCGTGAAGCTGGGGTACGTCAAGGACGAGGAGATTACGGCGCTCCTGTCGAAGCAGTACGGGGTGCCGTCGATCGCGCTCGGACAGTTCGAGATCGACCCCGCCGTCATCAAGCTCGTGCCGGCCGAGACCGCCCAGAAGTACCAGATCATCCCGCTCAGCCGGGCCGGCGCGACGCTCACGATCGCGATGACCGACCCGACAAACGTGTTCGCCATGGACGATGTGAAGTTCATGACGGGCTACAACGTCGAGCCGGTCGTCACGTCCGAGACGGCGATCATCGACGCGATTCAGAAGTATTACGGCGCCGTCACGCCGAAGACGCAGGCGCCGCCACCGGCGCCGGCCGGCGAGAGCGCCCTCGAACTGGCCGCCCGGACGCTCGACGAGATGCCGCTCGTCGAGACCGGCGACGTCGAGGTGCTCGAGGATCTCGAGGAGATCAGCGCCGACATGCTCGCCCGGCAGGGCGAGGAAGCGCCGGTCATCAAGCTCGTGAACGTGCTCCTCATGTCGGCCATCTCCAAGGGCGCCAGCGACATCCACATCGAGCCCTACGAGAAGGAGTACCGCGTCCGGTACCGCGTGGACGGCATCCTGTACAACATCATGAGCCCGCCCCTGAAGATGCGCGACGCCATTACCTCGCGCATCAAGATCATGGCGAAGCTCGACATCGCCGAGAAGCGCCTGCCCCAGGACGGCCGCATCAAGCTGCGCTTCTCCGACGCGGGCAGCACGAAGGAGATCGACTTCCGCGTGTCGTGCCTGCCGACGCTCTTCGGCGAGAAGATCGTGATGCGGCTGCTCGACAAGTCGAAGCTGATGCTCGACATGACCAAGCTCGGCTTCGAGAGCGAGTCGCTGCGGAAGCTCGAGACGGCGATTCTGAAGCCCTGGGGCATGGTGCTCGTCACGGGTCCCACCGGCAGCGGCAAGACCAACACCCTCTATTCGTCGATCTCTCGGATCAACTCGCCCGAGACCAACATCATGACGGCCGAAGACCCGGTCGAGTTCAACCTCGTCGGCGTCAACCAGGTGCAGGTGCGCGAGAACATCGGCCTGAACTTCGCCGCCGCGCTCCGGAGCTTCCTGCGCCAGGATCCGAACATCATCCTCGTCGGCGAGATTCGCGACTTCGAGACGGCCGAAATCGCCGTCAAGGCCGCGCTCACCGGCCACCTCGTGCTGTCCACGCTCCACACCAACGACGCGCCGAGCACGATCAACCGGTTGATGAACATGGGCATCGAGCCCTTCCTTGTCGCCAGCTCGCTGAACCTCGTCTGCGCCCAGCGGCTGGTGCGGCGCATCTGCAGCAACTGCAAGGTGCCCCACGACGAGCCGCCGCCGGCGCTCATGCAGATCGGGTTCTCCGAGGAAGAGGCGCAGGCCGTCGTCCCCCAGAAGGGCGCCGGCTGCGACAAGTGCAACAAGACGGGCTACAAGGGCCGGGTCGGCTTGTACGAGGTGATGGAGATCACCGACGAACTCCGCGAGCTGATCCTCGTGGGCGCCTCCTCGCTCGAACTCCGCCGCAAGGCGATCGAGGAAGGCATGATCACGCTGCGCGGCAGCGGCCTGCGCAAGATCAAGGACGGCGTGACGACGATCGAAGAAGTCGTGCGAGAGACCGTCAGATAGATCGTGCATCTGGTGATCTTGTGATGTGGCGATGTGGTGATCTGATGTGAGATGTGACGACGTGGCGATCTAGCTCTTGATCTGGTGATCTGGCGATCGGTGGGCGAGCGCCGAAAGCCGAGCGCCGAAAGCCGAAAGCCGAAGCGAACAGCGAACAGCGAATAGCGAACAGCGAACCATGGCCAGCCTTCCTGAACTTCTGAAGCTCACCGTTGAACGCGCCGGATCCGACCTGCACCTTTCGATCGGCACGCCGCCACAGGTGCGGGTGCACGGCGAACTCGAGCGGCTCACGGACTTTCCCGACCTGACGCCGGCCGACACGAAGACGCTCGCCTACAGCGTGCTGACCGACGCGCAGAAGAAGCGGTTCGAGGAGACGCTCGAACTCGACTTCTCCTTCGGCATCCGCGGCATGGCCCGGTTCCGCTGCAATCTCTTCAACCAGAAGGGCGCCGTGTCCGCGGTCTACCGGCTCATTCCCGAGCAGATCAAGAGCTTTTCCGAGCTCGGGCTGCCGCCGGTGATCGCGAAGCTGGCCGAGCGCCCGCGGGGCCTCGTCCTCGTCACCGGCCCGACTGGGAGCGGGAAGTCCACGACCCTGGCCTCGATGGTCGACAAGATCAACAAGGAGCGCCACGGGCACATCCTGACCATCGAGGATCCAATCGAGTACCTGCACCCGCACAAGGGCTGTCTCGTCAACCAGCGCGAGGTGCACAGCGACACGCAGAGCTTCACCGCCGCGCTCCGCGCCGCCCTGCGCGAAGACCCGGACATCGTGCTCATCGGCGAGATGCGCGACCTCGAGACCGTCGAGTCCGCCCTCCGGATCGCGGAGACGGGCCACCTGACGTTCGGGACGCTCCACACGAACTCGGCGTCGCAGACGATCAACCGCATCATCGACGTGTTCCCGGCGCACCAGCAGTCGCAGATCCGCACCCAGCTCTCGCTCGTGCTCGAAGGGATCGTCTGTCAGGCGCTGCTGCCGCGAGCCGGGATGCCGGGCCGGGCGGTGGCCCTCGAGATTCTCGTGCCCACGCCGGGGATCCGGAACCTGATCCGCGAGGACAAGGTGCACCAGATCTACTCCGCCATGCAGACCGGGCAGGAGAAGTTGGGCATGCAGACGATGAACCAGTCGCTGGCGACGCTCGTGCAGAAGCGCACCATCACGGTGGAGACGGCGATGATGGCCTCGTCGAATCGCGACGAGCTTCAGGAGATGCTCAGCCGCGGGGCCGGGGTCGTGCAGGGCGCCGGCATGGGCCGCCCCGGCATGGCCGGCGCGCGGCCGCCCCTCGGGCGGTAGTCAGCGGCGTAGGAAGAAGGATCCCCCCCGGGACCTTGACAGAGGGAGACGGCCGACATGGCACAGTTCGCGTTTTCGGGACGCACACGCACCGGCGAGACGATTAGCGGCAAGCGCATGGGCGACACGATGGACGAGGTGACCGCCGCGCTGCGGCGCGAGCAGATCCTCGTGACCCAGATCTCGCCGGTCGCGGCGAAACCCGCGGCAGCCAGCGTAAAGAAGCTCAGCGCCCGGACGGTGCCCTCGAAGAACCTGGCCGTTTTCACGCGGCAGTTCTCGGTGATGATCGACGCGGGCCTTCCGCTCGTGCAGTGCCTCGACATCCTCGGCAACCAGGAGGACAACAAGCGCTTCGCGCAGGTCATCCTCCAGACGCGCACCGACGTCGAAGGCGGCGCCTCGCTCGCCGACGCGATGAAGAGGCACCCGAAGACCTTCGATGCGCTCTACTCGAACATGATCGCGGCGGGCGAGGCCGGCGGCATCCTCGACACGATCCTGAAGCGCCTCGCCGTCTATATCGAGAAGTCCGTCAAGCTCAAGGGGCAGGTCAAGTCGGCGATGATCTACCCGA
>CAZNOC010000066.1:0-18689 GCA_964574545.1 uncultured Bifidobacteriaceae bacterium
CGAGATGTGTCGCTTCGTCAGAATCACGGCTGCTCCTCGCTATTCGCTATTCGCCGTTCGCTGGTCGCGGTTCGCTCTTGTCGATGCGGCGCAGCGGGCAGGCCACCACCCACTACCCACTACCCACTACCTACTACCTACTACCCACTACCCACTACCGACTCCCCGCCCCCGCCTCCGTCGTCTCGGCACCGGCCGCCGTGCTCATCCGAAAGGCGTCGCTCTGTACGATACCCTCGATGAACGCGGAGAGCCGGTAGTCGGCCGCCTCGGCCGTCCTGACGATGCCGCGCACGACCGGCATGTCGGCGGCCTCGACGCCGCGGCCGAGGGCGTAGGTCATCAGGCTCTCGGTGAAGCTCAGCACGAGGGCGTCCTTGTGCTTCAGCAGCGCCTGGCGAAGTCCCTCGGGCCCTTCCATCGCCGTGCCATCGTAGAGATCGCCGCGCGCGTCCACCGGCGCGTCGCCGCCGCGGATCCGCCAGCGCCCCGTGACGTCGAAGTTCTCGAGCGCGAGCCCCAACGGGTCGATGACGCGGTGGCACGAGTTGCACGCCGGGTTGGCCCGGTGCTCCTCCATCCGTTCGCGCACCGACAGGAGCCTTCCGCCCGCCGACGCCGTTGTCTCTTCGAGCTCCGGCACGTTCGGAGGGGGCGGGGGCGGGGGCGACCCGAGCAGCACCTCCATCACCCACTTGCCGCGCATCACCGGTGAGGTGCGGCCGGCAATCGACGTCAGCGTCAGGATGCTGCCGTGACCGAGGACGCCCCTCCGGTAGTCCGGCACGCTGATGCGTTGATACGTCTGGCCGGTCACGTTCGGGAGGCCATAGTGCCGCGCGACCCGCTCGTTGACGAAGGTGTAGTCGGCGGTCACGAGGTCGAGCAGGCTGCGGTCTTCGCGCACGAGGCTGTCGAAGAACAGCACCGTCTCCCGCTTCAACGCCTCGCCAAGCGACCGATCGAAGTACGGGAACCGGATGGGATCCGGCGACACCTGATCCACGTCCTGCAGCCGAAGCCACTGCGCGGCGAAGCGCGAGGCGAGCGCCTCGGATCGCGGGTCGGCGATCATGCGCCGCACCTGCGCCGTCAGCGTGGCCGACGACGACAGCGTGCCCTCGCCGGCAAGATCCAGCAGCTCCTGGTCGGGGCCAGAGCCCCACAGGAAGAACGACAGGCGCGAAGCCAGCTCGAGGTCCGCCACGCGGTACGGCTGGCCTGGGCGCGCCGTGGACGGCGCCGGCTCGAGGCGGAACAGGAACTGCGGGCTGGCGAGGATCGCCTCGATGGTCCGGGTGACGCCGTCCTCGAAGTCGCCCTCGCGCCGGCCCTCCTCGTAGAACCGCATCAGCCGCTCGAAGTCACGGGCGCCCACGGGGCGACGGAACGCCTGCGTCGCCAGCGTCCGCACGATCTGAGCCGCGCAGGTCGCCTCCTCGTCCGGACCCGTCGGCCGGCAGCTGAACACCTTGCGGCGGCTGGCCGTCTCCGACACGCCGGTCACCTGGTGCGGGCCGACGATGGCGAGCGTGCGGAGGTGCGGGAGGGTGGTGATCCCGAGCGCGATGCCGATCTCCGTATCGGCGAGGGTGTGGTCGATTGGCGCAATCAGATCGTTCACCGGCCCCTCGAACCGCTCGAGAAAGGCGGCCGTGACGCGCCGGGCGCCGGCCTTGACGTGCACCGGATCGGTGCGAATCGCCAGGCCCGTGGTCGCCTCGCGCATCCGCGGGTCCACGGGGAGCAGCGCCGCACGGGCGCCGTCGATCGACACCTCGATCTGCTCACCAGGGTTCGTGCTCCCGAACAGGATCCCCAGCGGCTCGGCGAAAAACTCCATCCGGAACACGTAGTCGCCGTCGGCCGGGAACGTGTGCATCACCGACAGGCCGCCACGCGTGCCGAGCGGTGCGCCCTCAGCGCGCGCCAGCTGCGAGTGCGTCTTCGGCAGGCGGTAGGCCGCTTCGGCGGCGGTGGCACCGGCATCGCCCACCGCAAGGGCAGCGACGCGGCTGGCGGCTCGCAGGTAGCCTTCCATCAGCGTCGGCGAGAAGCTCTGCGCGTCGGCGACATTGTCGAAGCCGCGGCTGATGGTGTCGGGCGGAAGGTACGCGGTCGCGTCCACGTCCACATCCAGCAGGTCGCGAACGGCGCGCGCGTACTCGGCACGGTTCAACCGCTGGAACGGACGCCACCCCGGCGCCGGCTGCGAGCCCGCAGCGCGGTCCATGTGCTGCTCCAGCGCCGCGGCGAGGCTCGCGAGCGTGGCCTCGTCAGGCCGCTTCGCTCCGGCGGGCGGCATCATGCCCGCCCGGAGCTTGCGGATCATCTTTTCGGAGACGCCGGGGTGATCGGCCGCGCGTGCCGCATCGTAACCGGCCAGGGACAACCCGCCGGCCTTCGCCCGGTCGCTGTGGCAGGTGCCACAGAACTCCGCCACGACCGCGGTCTGCTGATCGGCCGGCAAGGTGCTGGCCGTCTTCGCGTGCGAGACGGCCATTGCGGGAGCCGTGCGCCCGGCCGCCGGCTGGCGCCCCGCGTTGGCCGCCGCGGTGAGGCCAAGCACAAGCACCGCCCCGCTCACGACCCCTGCTCCGACTCGTCTCATCTCTGGTCCCCGATGTCGCCGAAGGTATTGCCCGTGCGTCCCTTGTTGGGATTCGGGCAGTATACGTCAGTGGCCGCGCCGACCGAACGGGCAGGCCGCCGGCCGGGCCTGGCGGTCTAAGAGACGCAACACCGGGACGCTGGGGCGTCGATAGCAGGAGTTCACGTGACTGCACGATTCAGGCGGCTGCTGCCGCACGTTATCGTCATCGCGCTTGTGGGCGGGTTTGCCGGCCTGCTGGCGTTCACCGCCGACGCCCAGGACAACGCACTCGACGCGGAGCGGCTCGCGAGGGTGCTCGATCTGGGTCCGGGCAAGGTCGTGGTCGAGCTGGGCGCAGGGGCCGGCCAGCTCACCGTGGCCGTCGCGCGGACGGTGGGACCGACAGGACGGGTCTACAGCAACGAGATCAATCCCGATCGCCGCGCCGACATCGCCAAGGCCGTCGCGGGCGCCTCGCTCACCAACGTCATCATCGTGGAAGGGACGGCCGCGGCGACCAACGTGCCCGAGGGGTGTTGCGACGCGGCCTTCATGCGCAACGTCTATCACCACTTCGAGGATCCGGCGGCCATGAACCGGAGCCTGTTCGCGTCGCTCAAGCCCGGAGGCCGCATTGCCATCATCGACTTCCCGCCGCGATCGGGCGGCGCCACGGCACCCCAGGGGGCGCGGGCGACTGGCAATCGACACGGTGTCTCCGCGGAAACGGTGATCGAGGAACTGCAGGCGGCGGGCTTCGCGATCGTCGAGACCGACCGGCCGGCAAGCCGGTGGTTCATGGTGGTCGCGCGAAAATAGCCGGTACGTACAAACACGAAGGACGCGAAGGTCACGAGGACGCACGAAAGACACGTTCTTCTCCCGATCCCGGTTTCGGAAAAGGACCCTGGGGAATAGCGTCTTCGTGTCGTCTTCGTGACCTTCGCGGCCTTCGTGTTTGTACGTGGTCGCTACTCGATGATGGCCGGCGCGATGCAGTCTGCATCCGTGCCCCGCACCGGGAGCCAGCGTGCGAACTCGGGATGCGACGAGGCCAGCATCAGGATGGGCTCGAGTCCCGCCGGGTCGAAGAGCGTCGGCTCCCCGGCACTCGCCATCAGCCGGCCTGCGAGCGCTTCCCTGAAGTCGGCGAAGCCCGGCACGTCGAACACGAGATAGTAGAGCTGCCGTGGAAAGCCGGCTTCCGGGATGCGCCGGTGCGCCAGGCAGCGGGGCTCGAGGCGCGCGCGTTCGAGCCCGACCTCGCGGGCGAGCTCCAGCAGATCAGCGGGCGCCACCGCGCCGCCCACCTCCGACGCCAGCGCCAGAGGGATCCCGGCCGCCTGCGGCGTGTTCAACGTCTCCATCACCCGGCTGAACAGTTGCCGGAAGAGCCGCATCGGCAGCTCACGTGGCGGCCGGAGCGACACGAGGGGCGCCGCGGGATCAGCGGATGTCGCTTCGACGACAAGCGCCCACCCCGTCAGTTCGGCACCACGCACCATGAACGGCTCCGACCGCGCATCGTCCAACGTCTGGACGAACAGAAAGCCAAGCCCCGCCAGCACGAGCAGGGCTGCCGCGACCTTGAAAGCGGGATGTCTGGGGCGCATGGGCACGCGTCATTGTATCCGTGCCTTTTCCCCGAGCGCGGCCAGAGGCCGACGACCGCGCACGATCGTGCCGCACGAGCCCGCATACGGCTGGGCTTGCATCTGCGGGCGTGATCTGTTTCGATGGCACCTTCTCCGGCTCATCCCACGCTTCAACGAGCCTCCTGACTGCCTTGCGGGCTTGCTGTCGGCGTCACTCCGGCGCCCGGCTCCGTTTCTCGGCCGCCTGCCAGCGGCCGAGTTCTTCGCCCGATCCTTCTGATCCTCGATCGCCGGACGGGCTCACTTCAGGACGCCCAGGCACCGACCTCCCCCTGGAGCCGAGGCCCGCAGCGTCCACAAGGAGACCAATGAGTCAGCCGCACAACGTCGCCGCCAGTGAGGGCACCCAAACCAGGCTCGAGGCCATCTGGAAACGCGCCTACGAGGCTCGCACCCGCGAGGACCTGCAGCGGCTCTACGCCGACTGGGCGGTCAGTTACGACGCCGACCACGAGAGGGTCGGCTTCTTCGGCCACCGGCTCACGGCCGACGTGCTCGCCCGCCACACCACGCGGCACGACATGGCCCGCGTGCTCGACGCCGGCGCGGGTACTGGCGCGGCTGCCGAGGCGCTGCACGCCCTCGGGTTCCGCCGGCTGGTCGGGGTAGACCTCAGTGATGACATGCTGAGGATCGCGCGCGGCAAGGGCATCTACCGCGAGACGATCGTGGCGGATCTATCGGTGCCCCTTGATGCGTTTGCGGCCGGCAGCTTCGACGCCGCGGTGCTGGTCGGCGTCTTCTCCTACGGCCAGGCACCGGCGGAGACGCTTGACGAAATCGTGCGGCTCGTCCGTTCGGGCGGCGTCGTCGCGTTTACGCTGCGCACCGACTTCCACGCCACCGACGCGATGGGTGTTCGGAGCCGGATGGAGGCGCTCGAGCGCCGCGGCGCCTGGCGGCTACTGGAACGCACGGACCCGATGCCCTATCTGCCGCACAAGGACCCCGAGGCGATGTTCCAGGTCTGGTGCTACCGCGTCACCGGGGACGTCGAGGCGGAAGTGGAGGATGGCTTCGAGGAAGCCATCCGCGAGGCGCTGACCGGCGACGACTGGGTGAAGAAGATCGACCATGCGTGGATCTGGGACTCGGCGGCGTCCCGTCTGTACGAGCGCTACACGCAGACATCTGGCTACTACCTGACCGACTGCGAGGAAGAAATCCTCCGCGACCATGCGGCGGAAATCGTCGGCGACGAGCCGCTTGTGGTGGAGCTCGGGTGCGGGTCGGCGCAGAAGATTCGTCATGTGCTTCGCGCGGCCGTGGCGCTCGGGCGCGCGCTGCGCTACATCCCGATCGACGTCTCCCCCGGCGCGCTCAAGTCCACGACCGCGGAGGTGCGGCAGTCGTTCGGCGACCGCGTCCCCGTCGAGCCCCGCCATGGCCTGTTCGAGGACGTCCTCCCTGGCCTGCCCGTCGGAGAGCCGAAGCTCGTCTTCTTCTTCGGATCCTCGATCGGGAACCTCGATACCATTGCGGAGACGGTGGCCTTCCTCGATCGTCTGCGCACTCGGCTCAACCCCGGCGACCGCTTCGTCGTGGGTATCGACCTGCACAAGGACGAGAGCGTCCTCGAGCGCGCCTACAACGAGGAGGAGTGGTGCCGTTCCTTCTTCGTCCATATGCTGCGGCGGATCAACGAGCATCTGGGCGCCGACTTCGACCCCCGAGTGTTCGAGCTCTCGTCGACCTACGAGGTCGAGGCGCCCCACGAGGACCTGCGCACACGGAGAATGAGCCTGCGCATCGCCCCCACCTCCCCGCAGCACACCTGGATCCGCAAGCTCGAACTGGAGGTGCACCTCGAGCCTGGCCAGCCCGTCCAGGTCGGCATCTCGCGCAAGTACGAGCCGGAGCAGATCGCCATGCTGGCACGCATGGCCGGCCTGCGGCTCTCCCGCCAGTGGTTCGACCGGCGCCGCTGGTTCTCGCTCAACGAACTCGTGCGCGACGACGACGCGAGGGGCGCCGTGTGATTCGCCTGGAGCAGGCCTCCCGCACGTTCGTGCGCGCCTCGGGCGACCCCGTGCACGCGCTGCGGGGACTCGACCTCGAGATCCGCCAGGGCGAGACCATGGCCCTGCTGGGACCGAGCGGATGCGGCAAGACGACGACGTTGCGGTTGATCAACAGGCTCATCGAGCCGACGTCGGGGCGCGTGGTCGTGGGCGGCGAAGACGCGGCCGGCCTCGATCCGGTGCGCCTGCGCCGCCGCATGGGCTACGTCGTGCAGAGCGGGGGACTGTTCCCGCACCTCACCGTGGCGCGCAATGTCGGCCTGCTCTGCGACATCGAGGGCTGGCGCCGGGCCGACATCGATCGGCGCGTGAACGAACTGCTCGACCTCGTCCATCTGCCTCCGGCCGAATTCCGCGATCGCCATCCCGGGGAGCTGTCCGGAGGGCAGCGCCAGCGCGTCGGCGTCGCGCGCGCCCTCGCGCTCGATCCGGAGATCCTGCTGATGGACGAGCCGTTCGGCGCGCTCGATCCCATCACGCGCACCGAGCTGCAGCGCGAGTTCCTCGAGCTCGAGAAGCTCGTCGCGAAGACCGTCGTGCTCGTGAGCCACGATCTCGACGAAGCGTTCCTGCTCGGTGACCGCGTGGCGCTGCTCCTTGACGGCGAGCTCGTACAGCTCGGCACCCCGGACGAACTCCGGGCCGCCCCCGCCACGCCGTGGGTCGAGCGCTTCCTGAGCGGGAGGGCCCAGTGAGGCGCGGTGCTGCGAACGACGCCGCGATGGCGCACCGCGAGGGTCCCGGGCTCCCCCGTGGCCGGTGGCCCTTCATGCGTGTCTTCGTGGCCTTCGTGGCCTTCGTGTTTGTGCTCTCGTCGTCTTCAGCCGCGCGCCAGGACGCGCGCCTCGTCATCGGCTCCAAGAACTTCACCGAGTCGCGCATTCTCGGAGAGATGATGACGCTGCTGGTCGAGGGGCATACCGACATCGAGGTGGATCACCGGAGCGGGCTCGGCGGCACGCTCGTCTGCTTCACGGCCCTCGAGCGTGGCGAGATCGACCTCTATCCCGAGTACACCGGCACGGCCTGGTCGATCATCCTCACCGAGACCGCCCGCATCGACGACCCGCTTCGCGCATTCCTCCACGTGCAGTCGCGGTTTCGCGAACGGTACGACCTCGAATGGCTCCAGCCCTTCGGGTTGAACAACAGCTATGCGCTCGCCATGCGGGAGGATCAGGCCGAGGCACTGGACGTGCGGACCGTGTCCGATCTCATCCCGCACGCCGCCTCGCTGCGCGCCGGATTCAGCATCGAGTTCGTGAACCGCGAAGACGGGTGGCTCGGGCTCGGCCCGTTCTACGGGCTGGAGCTGGGCCAGGTGCGGGCCATGGAGCACGGGCTCGCGTACGAAGCGATCGACCGCGGCGCCATCGACCTGATCGACGCGTATACGACCGACGGCAAGCTCCTGCGATATCCCCTTCGCGTCCTCGAGGACGACCGCGCGTTCTTTCCGCCGTACAACGCCGCCCCGTTGATGCGCGGGGAGATCCTGCGCGCGCACCCGGAGCTTGGACCGCTGTTCGAGCGGCTCGCGTTCCGCCTGCCCGACCGCGCGATGATCGAGCTGAACCATGCGGTCGAGGAGCGGGGGCGTGATTTTCGGGAGGTCGCCCGCGGCTTCCTGGTGGCCGAGGGGTTGATCGACTCCGATGGGTCGCCCGAGGCGGACCCCGGCACCGGACGGGACGGAGCGCTCGCGTTCATGATGGGGCGATGGGACGACACCTTGCGCCTGGGCTGGCGCCACCTGCAGCTGAGCCTCGCCGCCGTGCTGCTCGCCATCGTCGTGGCCGTGCCGCTCGGCATCGCCGTCGCGCGACGGCGGATGGCGGAACGGCTCGCGCTGGGGGCGGCGGGCGTGGTGCAGACGATTCCGAGCCTGGCGCTGCTCGCCTTCATGATCGCCATCCCCGGCCTCGGCCTGTCGGTCCGGTCGGCGATTGTCGCGCTCTTCCTCTACGCGGTGCTGCCCATCCTGCGCAACACGCACACGGGCCTGCGCAGCATCTCGCCGGAGCTGCTGGATGCGGCGGTGGGCATCGGGCTGACGCCGCGGCAGATCCTGTTCCGTGTGCAGCTGCCGCTCGCCACCCGCACGATCATGGCCGGCGTGCGGACGGCGACCGTCATCAGCATCGGCGTGGCCACGCTTGCCGCGTTCATCGGCGCCGGCGGGCTTGGTGAGCCCATCGTGACGGGCCTCTACCTGAACGACACGCGCCTGATCCTCTCGGGGGCCATTCCCGCCGCCGTGCTCGCCATCCTCGCGGACGCGCTGCTCGGCCGCCTGGAGGTCTGGCTGACGCCGCCAGGAGTGCAAGCCGACGTGTAGCGCCATCCGCAGATTGCGCAGATTACGCGGACTGGCGAGGGCGTCCGCAGCCGCCGGTCTTCGACCGGCGGCGCCGTGGTGAACGAGAGCGGCAGCGAGTAAGGCACGGGCACACACGATGGAAGTGCCTTACTCGCCGCCGCGCTCGTTCACCACGCGGCCCTTGAGCCCGCGGCGGACGCCCGACGGAGGTGCACGCGTGGCAGAGCCGCCGCACAACGAGTCCGGATCTCGATGGCGACCCCGCCTCAACGCTATCTTCGTAATCCGCGCAATCTGCGGATGGTCACACGCCGAATTGCCGCAGGTGGTGGTCCATGTGCTTGTGCGCGAGCCGGCCCCACTCGCGCATCGACAGCGGCCCGAACAGCGGGTGCTCAGGACCGGGCGCATCGACAGGCGCGGCCGCGAGGCGCTGCACGAGCGCCTGCAGCCGGTGCAGATCGGCGTCGAGGTCCCCGGACGCCGGCACGACAAGCTCGCGGGCCGTGGGGGCGCCCTTGGGGAACGGCAGCACGTAGAGCACGAGGTGCTTGACCGGGAACATGCGGAACGCACGGGGCCCCTTCGCCTCGGTCGCGAGATCGCCGAGCGCCATCTGCGCCGCCGCGCACAGATGGCCCACCATGGTGCCGGCCGTCATCGTGCCCCATCGTCGAGGGGTGTCGGCGGTCAGCCGTGAGAGGCGCTCGAGGATCGCGTCCCGCTCCGCCGCGTCGTGCAGCGTCTTCACCGCGTCCCCTCCGGGACGGCCTCCATCAGCAGTTCCAGCGCACGGCGCAGCGCCTGGCCGCCAGCCTGTGCGCCCTTGTAGTGCCCGAGGCGCACCACGACGAGGTCGTGCGACGGCACGATGAGCGTCGTCTGCCCGCCAGCCCCGGCCATGTAGTACGCCTCGCGCGGCACGGGAAACGTCTCCGTGCCGTTCAGCCAGAAGAAGCCCCCGTAGATCGGACGGCCGTCGGCCTTCCACGCCGGTGCGAGCGTGCTCACGAAGTCCACGTAGCCTTCGGGCAGGATGCGCTCGCCCTCCCAGACGCCGTCCTGGAGGTAGAGGTTGCCGAGCCGCGCCCAGTCGCGACCGGACGCGAACTCGTAGCCCTGCGTCAGGAAATTGCCGAACGGATCCACCTCCATCACCATCGTGCGCACGCCGATCTTGTCGAACAGCGCGCGTTGCGGAAACGTCAGGTACTCCTCACCCAGCTTCTCGATGCCGAGGCGGTTGAGGTAGTTGACGAGCACGGGATCGGTGTTGCGGTAGCGGCCGACGCTGGCGGGCGGCCACTGCTGCGGGCGGGTCGCGGCGTAGGTGAACGAGTTGACGCTGCCGGTGTAGAGATACAGGTGATCCGGGTAGCCGAGCGCGGGGTCGTAGTCGGGATCCTGCGGTGCGCGAATGCGGATGCCGCTCGACATCTGCAGGATGTCGCCGATGCGGATCGCCGCGCGCGGGTCATCGGGCGCCTGCCACTCGGGAATCGGCGCGGGTTGCCACAGCTCGTAGACGCCGCGCTGGATCAGCACGCCCATGAGCGTGGACGTGACGCTCTTCCCCATCGACCAGCTCTCTAGGGGCGTCGTTTCGCTGATGCCGTCGCCGTAGCGCTCGCCGATGAGCTGCCCGCGCCAGGTCACGACGAAGGCCGCCGTCTGTGCGTCGGCCGGATCGAACGCCGCGTCCACCGCCTGCTGCACCTTGGCGGCGTCGAGTTCCGCCGGTAGCGGGTGCGGGGGCAGCACGTCGCCCATCGGCCAGGGTGTCTCGGCGGGGTCGGGCAGGTTTCGTGGCACCGGCATCGGGGTGAACGAGACGTCGCTGGCGCCCACAGGCAGCGTGACGCAACCCTGATCGCCAATGTGCCGTGCCACTCGCGTCACGCCGTTCGGGAGCGTGATTCGGACCTCGCGCGCCTCGCGGTCCACCTCCGGCCTCCCCACCTTGGCGCGCTCTTCGTAGGGGCTGGTGAAGTAGCCCACGTTCTCGGCCGCGAAGTCCGGATCGAGGCCCGTGATGAACACGGCCGAGCACATGATCTTGGCGAAGCCGGACGTGTGGTGTTCCAGGGCGTCGCCGGGAGGCGGCACGTACGGAGTGTCGAGTTCCATCGACCTCGCACGGGCGATGAGGGCCTCGGTGGCAGGGTTCGGCGCCACGGCGTCCTCGGCAGGCGCTGGCGGTGGGTCGGAGCGGCACGCGGCCACGCCCAGCATGAGAACGCCGACGAGAACGACCCGAGCCGGTGCGTGGCTTCGCATCAGTCCACCTCCAGCCGGGATTATGTGGCCAGATCCCGATCCTGGCGCAAGGGACCGCGGGGGACTGCCTGTCTACCAGCCTCCGGTGCCGGGCTCGCCCTTGAACGGCCCCACCACGTCGGGGGTCACCCACCCGCCATAGAAACCGCCGGGCTGGGCCTCGGCGCGCACGCCGTCCACCAGGCACTCGAGCAACGACGGGTAGAACGCAAACCAGCCGCGGATCGCCTCGAACTCACGGAAGGGCTGCGCGTAGGACCACGCCACACGGTCGAGCCGCGGACCGGGCGCGGTGATCGACCAGTAGCGGGCCTCCCCCTTCCACTCGCACCGGGACGAGCCGCCGGCCTGCGCCAGGATGTCCTGACGCACGTCATCGGGAGGCAGATAGAACGTGGGCGCGCTGGCGGTCTCGAGGACGCGCACGGCGCGCCGCGTGCGGGCGATCTCGTGGAGGCCGGCGCGCACGAGGACCTCGCGCGCGTCCGGCACGATCACCGGCGGACGGGGGTAGTCCCAGACCGATTCCTGATCACGCCCGGGCGTCACGGCAAATGGAGGCCGGATCGCGCCCGTGTGCGTCCACGCGGATCTCCCGCGCCGCGCCCACTCGGGCGTCCTGCGATCGTCGTCGCTCACAGGGCGCGCGCCATGACGCGGTCGGTTTGTTGATCGGTGCCAAGCAGGAAGACGTGTTCGCCGACATCGACAAAGCCCATCTTCCTGTAGAACGCCAGCGCGCGGGGGTTGTGCTCCCAGACGCCGAGCCACAACGTGGCGGCCCCACGCCGCCGCGCGGCGTCCACGCACGTGTCCATGAGCCACTGCGCCACGCCCTGCCCGTGGTACGCGCGATCGACATAGATTCGCCAGATTTCGATCGGCGACGGCCCCCGCACGGCCGCGGGCGGCTGGCCGTCACGCACCATCGCGTACCCCGCCAGGTCCCCGGATGATGCGGCGGCGAGGAAGGTCTCGATGGCGGGATCGGCGATCTCCAGGCGCTGCCGCTCCGCGGAGTACGTACGCGCGCAGTGCGCGTCCATGTCGGCGGCATTGTTGCCGTCAGCGAACGTCTCGCGAAACGTCCGCTCCGCAAGATCGGCCACCGCCTCGGCATCCTCAACCGTCGCGCGTCGAAGCACGACGTCCCCCGCCCACCGTCCACCGTTCACCGCCCACCGTTCCCCGTCCCCCGACCGACCACCTCCACGGGGTCCCCGGCGCGAACCTCGCCGGCTTCGACCACACGCATGTAGATGCCGCGCAGGTTCAGGTGCCGGCGCTCGCGCATCGAGACGAACTTCAGGGCCTCGGACCCGAAACGCGCGCTGAGCTTGCGGCAGCCGTTGTGCGGAAGGGGCGTCACTTCGAGCAGGGCCTGCCCCACACGAACGCGACTTCCCGCCGGCAGGTTGGCCGTGGACAGGTCGAGGTCGAGGAACAGGTTGTCTCCGAAGAGCGGCAGCGGCTGTCCGTTCGCGATGAGTTCGGCGACATCGACCTGGATGACGGCGAGCTGCGCGTCAGGATCCGGCTGGGGCGTGCGTCCCCAGGCGTCGCCCGGCAGTCCCTCCTCCGGGGTGAGTTGCACCTGTTGCAGCACTTCGCGCACGCCGCCGGGCTGGCGTCGGACCATCGTCCCCACGCGGCCTCGGTCGAGCGGCGCCCCAGCCAGCGCGCTGAGACCGGCCTCGAGGTCGGCGAGGCTGCGGTGGAGGCTCGGATCGCCGGCGGAATCGGAATCGATGCGGAGCGTGTCTGTGGTCATTGGCTGCGTGGCCGTTCGCCAGGGCGATCGGCTCCCCTCACGATATCAACTGCGCCAGGCCGCCGCCTCCGGGCTACCGCCGGCCCACCGCGAACAGGCTCGACGCGGAACGGACGTACATCACACCCTCCGACAGCGCCGGCGTCGCCATCAGCAGTTCGCCCATCGGATTCGTCGCCTCGTGGACGAACTCGCGTCCGGCGCGGATGACAAGCACGTCGCCATCCTCACTCGAGAGGTAGATCCGGCCGTCCGCCGCGACGGGCGAGGCGCTGAAGCCGCTGCCGACATCCGGCAGGCGCTGACGGTAGACCTCCGCGCCGGTGGCCGCGTCGTACGCGTCGAAGATGCCGTTGTTGTTGAGGACGTAGACGATCCCGCCGTAGTAGAGCGGTGTCGGCATGTACGACCCCCGCCCGGTGTAGCTCCACGCGACGTGTCCTGCCGCGGACGTCCCCTGCGGCAGTGTCAGATCCCCGCGCGCGCCGGGACGCACCGCGAAGAGGGGCCGTTCCGGCGCACGGCCGCTCGCCACCACCACGACATCTCCGGCAAGAATCGGTGTCGGCGCGGTGATCTTCGAACTGCCACCGAGGCGCCAGCGCTCTTCCCCGGTCTTCGGATCGTACCCGCGGACGAAGTTCGAGGCGTTGGTCACCAGTTCCGGCCCCGACGATGTGGGGAGGACGCTCGGGGTGCCCCACGAGGGCAACTCGTCTCGCTCCGTCTTCCAGGCCACCTCTCCGGTCCGGACATCGAGTGCCAGCAGAAACGAATCGGCCTGCGTATCGCACTGCAGGATCACCAGATCGTTCCAGATGATGGGCGAGCTCGCCGTTCCCCACTCGTAGGTGGGGATGTCGTAGGCCCCGAGGTCGATGCGGCCGAGGTCCACGTGCCACAGCGGCTCGCCGTTCACCGTGAACGCGTGCACGCCGTGCGACCCGAACCACGCCACGACGACCCGCCCGTCGGTGGCGGGCGTGGCGCTCGCGTACGTGGACTTGATGTGCCGCTTCTCCACCGGCACGCCTTCATGCGCGACGCGCTCCCACACCTTCGCCCCGCTCCGCTTGTCGAACGCGAAGATCATCCAGCGGTGCAGCGAACGATCGGCCGACGCGTCCCCGTCCCCGTACAGCCCCGGCCGGAAGGTCGCGTTCGGATCGCTGCTGACGGCGCTCGTCACGAAGATGCGATCGCCCCAGATGACAGGGCTGGAGTGAGCAAGGCCGGGCACTTCCGCGCGCCAGAGGATGTGGTTGCCGGTCGTGCCGTCCCAGCGCTCCGGGAGCCGCTGCCCGTCGGCCACGCCTGACGCAAGCGGCCCGCGAAACGACGGCCAACTGCCGGTGGCGGGCGCGGCCGGCGGCAGGGCCCGCAACTCGCCGGCGTGACGCGCGATACGGCGCTCGGGATGCGCCACTTCCGTCCCCTCCGACACCCACGTGCTCCCGTCGAGGATCATCCGCCTCGGCGTACAGCCGTCGTCCACGAGAGCGAGGCGCACCTGTGCCGCCGTCTCGGTGAGTTGGTAGCGCCCCATCGCTTCACATCCCGCGGGGCCACCGGAAGTGACGAGCGCGAGCTGGTCGCCGGCGCGCCGCCAGTCGCCACGAAGCGTCGGCCACCCCCAGCCCTCGAGCGTGAAGTCGCCGTTCGGCTCGAACCGCGCCGTGAACAGGCCGAACGTGAGCGCGGTGGCCGTGAGAATCGACGGGGTCTCGTCGCCGTGCTGGTGCTGATGTTGTGCGGCTGGCGCCACGCTCAGCCAGAGGAACGCACAGACCAGGGCGAGGGCGGACGCGTGTCGGTCGGTGCCGGCGCGGGACATTGCCACCTCCAGCCGCGATTATCGCCCAGCCGCGGCAGGCACGCTCACATTGAACTTGAAGAGCAGCACGTCGCCGTCCTGCACCACGTATTCCCTGCCTTCCATGCGGTACAGGCCCTGCTCCCGCGCCGCGGCCACCGACCCGCACCGCACGAGGTCCTCATACGCCACGGTTTCGGCCTTGATGAAGCCACGCTCGAAGTCCGAGTGGATCACGCCGGCCGCGCCGGGCGCCGTGTCACCGGCGCGGATCGTCCACGCCCGCACCTCCTTCTCGCCGGCCGTGAAGTACGTCCGCAGCCCCAGCAGGTGGTACGTCGCGCGAATCAGCGCCCCCGCGCCGCTCTCCTGCACGCCGAGCTCCCGGAGGAACGCCTCGCCCTCCTCCGGCTCGAGATCCACCAGATCGCTTTCGATCTGCGCGCTGATCACCACCGCCTCGCACGCCAGGTGCGTCCGCACGTACTCCCGCACCTGCCGCACATACGCGCTGGCGCCGGCCGTCGCCAGATCGGACTCCCGTACGTTGCAGGCGAAGATGGTCGGCTTGTCCGTCAGCAGGAAGAGGGGGCGCGACCAGGCGCGCTCCTCCGCGGTGAGCGCCACCGTCAGCGCCGGTTTGCCCGCGTCGAGTGCCGACTCCACCCGCTCGAGCACATCGTCTTCGGCGGCCGCCGCCTTGTCGCCGCGCTTGATGTCCTTCGCGATGCGCTCGCGTCTCCGCTTGACCGAATCGAGGTCCGCCAGGAGCAGTTCCGTGTTGATCACCTCGATGTCGCGCACCGGGTCCACCGTGCCCGACACGTGGTGCACGTCCTCGTCCTCGAAGCAGCGCACCACCTGGACGATGGCGTCCACCTCCCGGATGTGGGTGAGGAACTTGTTGCCCAGGCCTTCGCCCTGGCTCGCGCCCTGCACCAGGCCCGCGATGTCCACGAACTCGATGGCCGCGGGGATCACGACGCCCGCCTTCGAGATGCGCTGCAGCGCCTCCAGGCGCGCGTCGGGCACGGTGACCATCCCGACGTTCGGGTCGATCGTGCAGAAGGGGTAATTGGCGGCCTCTGCCTTGCGGGTGCGGGTGACCGCGTTGAAGAGGGTGGACTTGCCGACGTTGGGCAAGCCGACGATTCCGGCTCTGAGCATGATGATGCGGGCTCGCGATGAAGTAGGAGTTCGGGTGTCGGTCAGCCCTACAGGATACCCCGACCCCCGCTCCAGCGTCCGCCATGGATGGCCCTCCAACCGGTGCCTTACACACCGCCGCCCGCTCGCCTGCCGCAGCCGGAGTAGCCTGTCGCGGCGACCTCAAAGTAAAGATATCGATAAAATATCGGCTTAATAATTTACACAAAAAGAGTTCTTGTATACGATACTTTAAGGCCCATGGATGCAAGTGAGTTCACCGGCAACATGCCTGGACGTTTGGTCGAGATCCCCGATGGACCTCAAGACGCGCGAGTTGCCTTTGTGCCTGGTCCTCTGCCGCCAGCCTGGCCATGGCCCCACGACCTTTGGCACCTGCTGCTGGATGCACGCACGGCCCTTGCCAGCTTGGACGGAACGGGCAAGCACTTGCCAAATCCGGAGATCCTCCTGAAGCCAATTCAAATGCGGGAGGCGCAGCTTTCCTCGCAGCTCGAGGGCACCATCACCGACCCACATCAACAGGCGCTCTTCCAGGCCGATCCCTCGTATCCGACTTCCGACCATGACCCCAAGAACGCATTCCGGGAGGTCTTCAATTACAGCACGGCGTTGCGGTTGCGTCTGGACAGCTCCCACGAGACGCCGCTCTCGCTGAAACTCATTCGGGAGCTTCACGGCATTCTGATGGACGGGGTTCGGGGATCCGACAAGAGCCCGGGGCGCTTCCGGACTATTCAGAACCAGATCGGCCGGCCGGCGCGGTTTGTGCCGCCACCGCCGATTCACCTCACCGAAGTGCTGGAGGAATTCGAAGGGTACCTGCGAAGCGCACAGGACGGGTATGACCCACTGGTTCGAGCGTTCTTGACGCACTATCAGTTTGAAGCGATTCACCCATTCGCGGATGGCAATGGGAGAGTCGGCCGACTACTCCTCGCCCTGACAATCGCCGAATGGTGTGGCCTGGCCAACCAGTGGCTCTACATGAGCGCGTACTTCGAGCGCCACAAGAGGGACTACATGGACCTTCTGAAGGGTGTCAGCACCCATGGAGCCTGGGAACTCTGGATTGAGTTCTGCCTGAAGGGCGTGAGCGTTCAGGCACGGGACACAGAGCGCCGGTGCGAGAAGCTGCTCGCACTTCATCGTGACTTCCACATCAGGCTTAGAGGGGGGAGCGTTCGGCTCGCCAGTTTGGTGGACAAGCTCTTCGAGAATCCGGTGGTGACAGTCACTGGGGTCAAGAACATGTTCTCGGTGACGCACCCCACAGCCAGAGCTGATCTGCGTCGGTTGGAGGCGCTCGGTATCGTTGAACCGCTGGAGGGACTCGGGCAAATCACGTACTACTGCGACAAGATCTACCAGATCACCTATGCGGACTCGGTCTAGGTCAGCGGATCAGCGACTGGCCCGATCAGCCCATGCCCGAAGTGACCTGCCACGCCGCCTGATGGCCGTTTACCAGTCCGTCGGCCGGTAGTCCTTCAGGAACTTTCCCCAGACATGGGTGCCCGTCCTGATGCCGTCGATGATGGGATCGACGATGCGCGCGGCGCCGTCCACGATGTCGAGGGGCGGATGGAAGCCGTGCTCGGCGGTCTTGCGCGCGGCGATCTCCGCCGGATCCTCGTCGGTCACCCAGCCGGTATCCACGCTGTTCATGTGAATGCCGTCGCCGTGGTAATCCGCGGCCGCCGTCCGCGTCATCATGTTGAGCGCGGCCTTCGCCATGTTCGTGTGCGGATGCTTCGTCGTCTTGAAGCGCCGGTAGAACTGCCCCTCCACCGCCGACACGTTGACGATGTGCTTGTCGCGATCGGGCGTGCGCAGCATCAGCGGCTTCAGGCGCGCGTTGAGCAGGAACGGCGCTACCGCGTTGACCAGGTGCACCTCGAGCAGCTCCACCGACGACACCTCGGCCATCAGGAGGCGCCAGGAGTTGCGCTCACGAAGATCCACTTGCTGCAGATCCTGGTCGAGCAGGCCCTCGGGGAACAGGTCCCGTTGCGCCTGGAGCTCTTCGGGCAGCAGCGCCACCTGCGACAGGTGGGCGGCGTGTGTGAGGCCGGCAAGCGCCGCCTGCCCCGGCACGCGCGCCGCAAGCGGCGCCGTGTGGCCGGGTTCCGGCAGCAGGTGGTAGCCCCGCAGTCCTTCGTACGCCCCGAGGAGGCGTCGCGCGTGCGCCGGCAGCGTGTGCAGCGCCGCGCTCTCGCCTTCCATCATGTGGGCGTAGAACTCCGGCGGACGCCGCACCGTCTGGCACGCGTTGTTGATGATGAAGTCCAGCCGGTCGCGTGTGGCGACGATCTCGCGACAAAAGGCCTCGACGCTCGGCGTGTGGCGCAGGTCGAGCCCGAAGATCTCGAGCCGGTGACCCCACTCGTCAAAGTCGGGCTCCGCGGCGTAGCGCGCGGCGGAGTCGCGCGGGAACCGCGTCGTGACGATGAGGCGCGCGCCGCACCGAAGCAGCTTCAGCCCGGCCTGGTACCCGATCTTCACCCGCCCGCCCGTGAGAAGCGCCACCCGCCCGCGCAGGTCAGCCAGCTCGGTGCGCTTCCTGTAGTTCAGCGCCGCGCACGGCGGGCAGAGCTGGTCGTAGAAGTGATGGACCTCGGTGTAGTGCCGCTTGCAGACGTAGCAGTGCTTCGACTCCTCCACCTCCCGCGGAGGCACGTCTGCGTGGACGTCCTCGGGCGTGAAGCCCCTCGGCGGAAAGACGTTCGGCGTCGTGAACACGGGCTTGCGCCGCAGCGAACGAATGCCGGTCTCGTGCAGGACCGAGGCGCGGCGCTCGGCGCGCGCTGCCCGCCGCTGCTTGGCCAGCGCCCTCGTCGTACGCCGGCGGTCGGTGATGTCGGGCGTATGCACACGCCCGGCTGCCTCGAGGAGCCGTCGCTGCTCGTCCTCGGTCAACCGTGCAAGGACCGTGCGGTCGTCCGCCACCGCCTCGAGCGTCTCGATGGCGGCACGAAGCCGGTCCAGCGGTGTGTCAGGAAGAGGCGGGCGAGGGGGCCGGGGGCCCGGATCGGACATGCCTTCTCAGTGTAGCCCGAGCCGAGAGCCGAG
>CAZNOC010000067.1:0-18510 GCA_964574545.1 uncultured Bifidobacteriaceae bacterium
GCAGCGCCAGCGCGCCCACCGAGTACGGCCCCACCTTGCCCGTCAACCGCGCGCCGCCTTGAAGGCGCACGGCCTCGCCGTTCTCGATCCCGATACGCCTGCTGAAGAACGGCAGCAGGCGGTAGTCACCTCCCGTGATGCCGAAATCGAAGATCCCCTTGCCTTCCAGGAAGAACTGCCTCTTCTCGGGGAAGAACAGGCTGAATCTGGTGAAGTTCACCTGCTGCTCGTCGGCTTCGACTTGTGAGAAGTCCGTGTTGTACGTGGCGTCGAGCGTGAGGTTGGGCGTGAGCAGGTACTTCGCGTCGAGTCCGAAGTCGCGCACGCTGGAGGTGTCGCACGTCCCGGCCTCGCACGGCGCCTGCGACGCGCCGCCGAGAACGTACGGATGCGCCTCGAGGTTCAGGCCCGGGCGCTCGATCTCGAGGCCTCGCAGCACGCCTGCCGACGAGAACTTGCCGATGGCCGACGTGCCCCACTCCGGAGGCACGGGAGCCGCATAGCTCCATTCGTTCTTGCCGAGGACGATCCGCCGCAGGTTGATTCCCCACTGCTGTGGGCCGGCCTGGGCGAAGCGCAGGCTGCGGAACGGCAGGCGAATTTCGGCGCTCCAGCCCCACTCCTCGATCACGGTCCTCACGTCCCAGACCGTGTCCCAATCCTGCGACCAGACGCGTCCCTCGTCCCAGCATGCCCAGTCGGCCACCGCGCCAAGCGGGTTGACGTAGAAGACATAGCCGTTCCGGCGATCGAAGAACGTGTCGAGGGCGATGCTCACCGTGTCGTTGCGTTCGTGCATCCGTCCTGCATCGCGCCGAAGCTCGTCGGCGACGATGGGCAGGCCCTGGGGCTGATGCGCCCTGACACCCACGTACAGCGCCTCGTCGTCGAAGACGATCTGTACTTCCGTCCGTACCGTTGCCGGCGCGCCGCTTAGTGGTACCTGCTGGATGAAGCGATCGAACACCGGGGCGCCGTGCCATCCAGGCTCGTCGATCCGGCCGTCGAGCACGATGGGCCCCGACGCCCGCACCGCCTCGATGACCGGTCCGTCCTGCGTCTGTGCCGGTGCCGCGGTGAGCACGGCGATGGGAACGAGCACCCACGACGGGCTCCATCGGGAGCGACTCCGTGAGATGGTGGCGCGAGCCATCGAGCGGGGTCTGCAGCCGGCCGTCAGTCGGTCACGACCGGCGGCCCGTTGTGTGCGAGAAGAAATCGCTCGACACGCTGGTAGAGATCACGGGCCGATCCAATCTGCCTGAAGCCATGTCCTTCGCCTGTGAACTCCACGTAGCTTGCGGACTTCCCGGCCTTGGTCAAGGCCTCGAGGAGCGCCAGGCTCTGTGCGGGCACCACGCCATCGTCGGTGCCCCCCTGCAGCAACAGCAGCGGTGCGCGCGCCTGGGACACATATCTGATGGCCGCCGATCGTTCGTACAGTTCCGCGTTCTCCTCGGGGTCTCCGAGTTTCGCGAGCAACCTCACCCGCCACAGCTTCCGCTGGCTCTCGTCGAGGAACACGTCCCAATCGGACACACCGTACAGCGAGATCCCGGCACTGAAGACCTCGGGCGCCTTTGTCAAGGCGAGCATGGTCATGTAGCCACCGTAGCTCCCACCCCACGCCGCGATGCGCGCGGCATCCACGCCGTGGGCCTCCGCCAGGTACTCTGCCGCGGTGACGACATCGTCCAGTTCTCCGCCGGCGTAGTCGCGGTAGTTGGCGCGCTCGAACTCCGAGCCGTATCCGATGTGCGTGCCACGCCAGTTTACGAACAGAATCGTGTATCCCTGCTGGGCCAGGCGTTGATGGAACGCGTAGTAGGGAAGGCCGCCCCACCCCTTCAGGTTGATGCCGCCCTTCCCGTGAAAATACAGCAGTCCCGGTCCGCCCCGCGGCGTCGCAGGGTCGCGGAGCACGATGCCGGGGACGTCGAGGCCGTCCCGGCTGGGCCACCGCACGGCCTCGGGCGAGACGAATCCAGCGGTCGCCGACGGATCGGGGCGGGATTCGGTCAGGCGGCGGACCGTGCGATCGGCCACGGATGCCACGACGACCTCTGGAGGCTCTGTGGCGCTCGAACGCAGGTACGCCAGGTGCGTGCCGTCGGGAGACCAGGCGGGACTTGTCGAGAAACCATCGGGTGACACGCGCTCGGGCTCGCCTCCGCTCGCGCTGACAACCCAGATGTGGCGGTCTTCGAGATCGCGTACGCGGCTCCCGACAAACGCGATGCGATCGCCCAACGGCGACCAGGCCGGGCTGTAGTCGACAAACGCCCCATGGGTGAGGGCGGTCGGGGGACGGCCGTCCGCGTAGGCAATCCAGAGATGGTTGTAGCCGGCCCGGCTGGACAGATAGACAAGGCGATCTCCTCCGGGCGCCCAGTGGTGATTGCCCGAGAACCGGAACTCCTCGACGCCCCGTTCGTAGCGCTCGGAGGCGGCGATCAGGGCGTCGTCGGTTGCCGTGTCGACGATCCAGATGTCGTAGCCGCTCCAGTCCTCGGTCCTGCGCTGGAAGGCGAGCCGTCGGGAGTCCGGGGCCCAGATCGGGGAGTCCTCGTCGACTTCAGCGCGTGCGATCAGCCGCGCGTCACCGCCCTCGGCCGACACGAGGCCGATGTCCGTTTGGTCTTCCGTTTCGACGATGAAGGCAAGCCGAGTGCTGTCGGGCGCCCAGTTGAGCCCGCTGTACTTGCCTTCATCGGCGGTGAGCCTGGATGGCGCACCGCCGTCCAGCGGAATGCGCCAGATGTGATCGCCGTTGACGAAGGCCACGGTGCTCCAGTCGGGAGACACGACGGCATCGCCACGGCCAGCCAGCGGGGCAAGCTGGCGCACCGCCGGATCGCCAGGCGCGCCTGGGGAGGCTGCGGACGGATCCGCGGCCCACAACTCGCGCTCGGTGCCGCGGGTCCAGACGAAACCAACGGCCTTGCCGTCAGGCCCCCAGAACGGTTCGCCTGCCTGCCGGATGTCCAGAATTCGCTCGATGCCGACAGGAGACGGCGGTGCCGGGACGGGCTCGGCTCCCCCGCACGCCGCTATCGCCAGGATCGCCGACAGTAGACCACCGAAGCGGACTCGTCTCATCACCAGCACCCTCCAGCGTCGTGCGCATTCGTCACAACGCCCCGTAGCCTCCACCGCCGGGGGTCTCGATGCGGAGGCGATCGCCAGGCGCGAGGCGCACCTGCAGCTTTGACCCTACGACTGCCTCCGTCCCATCGGCGTGAATCACCGTGTTGCGTCCGCAGCCGCCCGGCTCCCCACCGGCGGCGCCATACGGAGGGTTCTCTCGCCGCTCCGACAACACGGTCACGGATGTCTCGCACAACATCTCGTATTCCCGGACGATTCCCTCCCCGCCGGCGTAGCGGCCGCGGCCGCCGCTGCCGTGCCTGAGGCGGTATTGACGGATGCGCGTGGGCAGGTAGTGTTCGATGGCTTCGACGGGCGTGTTGCGGGTGTTGCTCATGTGCGTGTGCACCCCGCTGATGCCGGGGAGGCCGTTGCGCCCGCCCATGCCTCCGCCAATCGTCTCGTAGTACGCGAAGCGGTGTCCGTCCCTCGGATCGATACCGCCGAGTGTGACGTTATTCATGGTGCCCTGACTGGCGGCGGGAATCCTGCCCGGCAGCGCCTGGGCGAGCGCTCCCAGGATGACGTCGGTAATGCGCTGCGAGGTCTCGACGTTGCCGCCGGCGACGGCAGCGGGGCGTTGGGCGTTCACGATGGACCCTGGAGGCGCCAGCACGGAAATGGCCCGCGAGATGCCCGCGTTGTACAGGATGTCCTCCTCGACGAGGCAGCGAAAGGCGTACAGCGTGGCCGAAAGCGTGATGGCGTAGTTCGCGTTCACACCGCCGTCGGTCTGGGGATCGCTCCCGGCAAAGTCCACTTCCGCCCTGTCGCCCCGCACCCGGATGGTGGCGGCGATCTTGATGGGCCGGCCGTTGAAGCCGTCGCCGTCAAGTGCATCCTCGTAGTGATACTCGCCATCGGGGACTGCGCCGATGGCCGCACGCACGACGCGCTCGGTGTAGTCCTGGACCGCCTCAGCGTAGGTCGCCACACGCCTCCGGCCGTACTTCTCGACGATGTCGCGGAGCCGGGTCTCCGCTACCCGGTTCGCGGCCACCTGTGCGGTCAGGTCGCCCTCCCGTTCGCCCGGCGTGCGGACGTTCGCGAGGATGAGCGCCATGACGTCCGTGTCGATGTGTCCCCGTCTGACGAGCTTGATGGGCGGAATGATCAGGCCTTCCTGGTACACCTCGCGCGCCAGGGGCATGGATCCGGGGGTCATCCCTCCGACGTCGGAATGATGGGCGCGATTGGCCACGTAGAACGACGGCAGGCTTCCTCGCCCGAGGAAGACAGGGGACACCAGCGTGATGTCTGGCAGATGCGTTCCGCCCTGAAACGGGTCGTTCAGGATCACGATATCGCCGGGCTCCATCGCCACGTGATCGATGGCGGCCCGCACTGAGAGCGGCATGGCACCGAGATGGACGGGCATGTGATCGCCCTGCGCGATCGTCTCGCCGCTGCCGTCGTAAATGGCGCAGGAGTAGTCGAGCCGTTCCTTGATGTTGGGCGAAAAGCCGGTGCGGCACAGCGTGACGCCCATCTCCTCGGCCACCGAGACGAACAGATTCTTGAAGATCTCGAACTCGATCGGGTCGATACGCATGCCTGCCGCTCACTCCCTACGCGGTCACGCTGACGGCCTGCCGGGCCCGGCGCCGGCCGCGGGCCGCGGCCTGCCTGGTCGCAATGAGGTTGCCAAAGCCGTCGACCGTGACGTGGAAACCCGGGGGGATCACCGTCGTGGCCTCCGCGCCGATGATGATGGCGGGACCCTCGGCGGTGCTGCCGGCCGGCAGGTCCGTCGCGCGGAACACGCGGGTGGGTACTTCGACGCCGTTGAAGCACGACTGGCGGACGCGCGATGGCGTGGCCGTGCGCGACGCCGTCGCCGGCTCCATGGGCAGTTCCGGCTTGTCGGTGAGGCCCGTCGCCCTCACCCGGATGTTGACGACCTCGGTGGCACGTTCCGCGCTGGCATACCCGTAGAGGCGCAGGTGACCCCGGTCGAACTCCTCTCGGAAGTCGGTGCCGAACGGCACGGTGATCTCATACGACTGCCCCACGTACCGCACATCGACGGCGCAATCGACCGCGGCGCGCGGCCCCTCGAACCCTTCGCTGCGAAGATCGCTCGTCGCTTGGTCGATCAGCGGGACGAAGCGCGCCGACAGCTCGTGAATGGTGTTCTCGTCCACGGTGCAGAGGACGGTCTGTGAGTAGTCCTTGGTCACGTCCGCAAGCAGCATGCCCAGGGCCGACAGCACACCTCCGTGCCGCGGTGCGATGACGGTGCTGATGTCCAGCGTCTCGGCGATCTGGCACGCATGCATGCCCCCGGCGCCGCCGAAGGCCAGCAACGCGAAGTCCCGCGGGTCGAAGCCTCTCTGCACCGACACCACGCGAATCGCGCGCTCCATGTTGGCGTTGGCGACGCGGACCACGCCTTCGGCGAGCTCCAGCACGGTCAGTCCCAGCTTGGCCGCAAACGCCTCCGCGGTCCGGCGGGTGCGCTCGACGTCGAGCGTCATCCGGCCGCCCAGAAAGAACTCGGGATCCATCCGGCCAAGCAGCAGGTTCGCATCGGTCACCGTCAGCTCGTCGCCCTTGCCGTAGCAGACCGGCCCCGGGTCGGCGCCGGCGCTCCTCGGACCCACACGCAACGCCCCACCGCTGTCCAGATACGCAATCGAGCCGCCGCCGGCCCCGACGGTGTGGATGTCGATGATTGGCAGACGCACGGGGAAGTCGCCCACGGTGGACTCGGTCGTCATCCCGAGCTGGCCGTCAATCAAGGTGACGTCGGTGGACGTCCCCCCCATGTCGAAGCCAATCACCCTCGGGAACCCCGCCGCCTCGGCCACGGCGCGGGCGCCGACGGCGCCTGCGGCCGGACCCGACAGGATCGTCTGGACCGAGGCCGCCTTCGCGCGCGCCGCGGAGATGGATCCGCCGTTCGACTGCATGATGCGGAGCCGCGCACCGGCCAGATGATCTTCGAGCGCCGTCAGATACCGGGCCATCAGCGGCGTCACGTACGCGTTGACTACCGTTGTGCTCCACCGCTCGAACTCGCGGTACTCCGGGAGCACCGCATGAGACGCCGACACGAGGAACCCGGCATCGGTCAGCCGTGAAGCAATCCGCTGTTCGTGAGCGGGATTCACGTACGAGTGAAGCAGGCAGACGGCCACCGCCACGGCACCGCGCTGCCGCAGCACCTCGATCAGCTGCTCGATGTCCTCGTCGCTGAGGGGTTCGACGACACTGCCGTCGTAGGCCAGCCGTTCCCGGATGCCGATCGTCAGGCCATCCTCGACGAGGGGGCGCCGCTCCTCCACCATGAAGTTGTAGAGCTCTCGCCGTGTCTGGCGGCCGATCCGCAGCACGTCCTCGAATCCGGCCGTGGCCACGAGAGCCACCCTCGCACCCCTTCGCTCCAGCACGGCATTGGTCGCGACGGTCGATCCGTGCACGACGTCGCCGCCCTCGGCCTCGCCGGCAAGCTCGCGGATCCCCGTCAGGATTGCCCGGGACGGATCGTCAGGGGTCGATCGTACCTTGTGCACGCGCACACGCCCGCCGTGGAGTAGCACCAGGTCGGTGAAGGTGCCACCCGTGTCAACGCCAATCCTCACTGCTTCCTCCTCGACGCCGGGCCCTACTGCGGGCGAGACCCGTTGGTCGTCGGCTCCGTGTCTTTCTCGGGCTGCGGCGGCCGGGCGCGGCTCAGCGAGAGCGTGGCGCCCCCGAAGAAGCTCTCGCCTCGCCGTTCGACCTTGTGATTGCCCTCGAACAGGTAATCGAGGACCGCCTTGTCCCACTGCAGCCCCATCGTCGCGACGAGCGTCATCCAGTCGCCGTAGGCCGTCTCGTCGGGCGCCTCGGTGCCGCCGGTCCAGATGGTGATGTTCGGCTGCCGCGCCATGAAGTCGCCCGCGGACGGCGTGGCGCGGGAGCCTTTGATGGCCCGGTAGACCAGCACATCGTCGACGAGATCGATCTTGAAGTTCTCGTCATCCTGCTCGATGCCGTACCGCTGGTAGCGGGCGTACGCGCGGTCGTTCAGCGCGCGGATGTCCGGCACGGCGTTCATGTTCGTCGTGATTCGCGACAGGATGTCGAAGGCCGCGTCCTTGTGCCGCGGGTAGCGCGGATCGTCCAGGTAGCCGAACCCCGGAATGAACCAGCCGCGCATGCCCCACCAGTCGCGCGACTCCGTCGTTCGCGTCCGCACCCACCCCGCGTATTCCGAGAAGAGCTGTACCCACTCGTGGCTTGGGTAGCCGTGAGGGTTCAGGAAGATATCCGGGAGCCACGTGCGCCAGATCTTCGGACGGATCCCGGACTCGGGGTAAATCGCGTCCGCCTGCCACTGGTTGGAGGTGACGTCCACGCCGAGCGAACCCAGGTAGCCGGCGTGCAGCATGTGGTCCGGCGTGATCTTGTACAGGTCGTAGGCGAGCTGCGCACCGTCAGGGTTCGTGATCGGATGGATGACCACATTGACCTTCTTCAGCTTCTCCTTGAACGCCTGGTCCGTGAGAAGCAGCTCCGCCAGCTTGAGCACGTGGCTCGTCGACGAGACCTCGTTCGCGTGCTGGCGCGCCGAGTAGATCACCGTGGGCTTGAGCGTCGTGGCCTTCGCGTGCGACCAGTGCGTCGCCTCGAAGGGGGGCATGAGGTCCATCGCCCAGACGTCCTTCCCGAGGTAGCTCTGGCCTGCCTTGTAGACCGTCGCCTCAGGGAAGGTCGACATCTTGGCGAGGATCTCGTAGGCCTCCGGTGGTGGGATGGGCGTATCCCATTGCACGATCTCGGACCCCGCGTGCTTCCACCCGGCGGGGAGAAGGCGTCTGATGTCCGGCAGCGGCGCCGGTGCGCCGTTCGGCTGCAGGGTGGCAACGCGCTGAGCGGTGGCGTCGTGATCGTGCGTCCACCCGGCCGCGACTCGAATCTCTCCGAGCGAAGGCCATGCCAACTGGTCGCGGTAGAGCCCTGCCTCGCGGAGACGGATCACGTTGGCGATCACCGACTCGACCTGCTCGGCCGACAGGATCGTGGTGTCCACGCGCTGCGCGCTGGTCCGGCGGACGAACGCGTCGCGCTCATCGCGGTCGGTGTCCACCTTGACCCTGAGATCCAGGCGCTCGATCCCGGGACGGCCGGCGCGCACCCGGGCCGCCAGCGCCGAGGGCCGTTCCACGGCGATCTTGGGCACGTCGAGCCGCTCTTCGCCTGAACGCCCGCCCCGCTCGGTGTAGGCCACCTTGACGGCTGGCCGATTGGACTGAAAACCGGTGAACGTGATCTTGGCGAGGCCGGGCCTGCCGTCGTCCTTGGGCCGCACGATCGGAATCACCCGGCCCGGGTAATCAAGGGCCGGTCCGCGGGCGGTGCGGCCCAGGACATCGAAGAAGTGGAGCGTTCCAAAGTAGATCTCTTCGTGGAGCGACTCCATCGGGGAGATCTGTTCCTTATCGACACCGAGTTGGTACTCGGGTTCACTGAGCGTCAGATCGACCGTCAGCTCGCCGAAGTGGGGGGCATCTTCTGGTCGGGGCGCCCCGTCGCTGATGCCCATGACGTAGTCGTACATCGCCGGCAGCGTCACCGCCTGAAAGTGATCCCAGAAACGCTCGGGGTCTGTCGTGATGCGCTGATCGACGACCTGGCGATCCTGCACTGTCGCGGTGATCCACCCCGTGGTGACCCGCACGTGCTCGTAGTCCGGAAACCGGTCGAAGTACGGTCGCACGACGAACTTCGGTTCGAAGGTGCCTCGGTAGAGCTCGCCTCCGTCGGCGCCGGTGGCGATCACCTCGTAGGCCGGAGACCCGATCGGCTGTTTCTCGAAGCGAATCTGGTCAAGGCCGATGGCCAGGTCGCGCGACAGCACCTCGTCGATGGGAAATGCCTCGAGGAGCCAGCGGGTGGGCGCATACATCGCCTGCTGCTGCCACTCCGGGGGCGGGCCGATCTCGGCAAACCGGATCACGATGTCCTTGACGGCCTGGCCCGCCAGTGCCGGCTTCACGACTTCGTCCATCCAGCTGAAGCCCTGCTTGTAGGCCGACAGGATGCGCACGCTCGAGGCTGGAGCGGCGCCGGCCTTGAGCAGTGCGGCGTGCGCTTCCTCCTCGAGACGCCGGCGCAACTCCGGCGACTCGCTCAATCGCGCCTCCACGGTCACCGGCTGGCGGCGGCGGACGGCCGGCAGCACACGGCTGCGAAACACCTGCCAGAACTCGTCCACCTCAGACGGGATCTCGACGTCCTCGCTGATCGGCCTGCCGTTCACCTCGATGGGGGCGGCGTTCTGCACGTCGAGGTTGTCGATGACGACCTCGCGCGAACTCGACGGAAACAGGCGGGCGGCCTCCTGTTCGACGATTGCGGCGAGGCCCGCGTCGGCCTTCTCGACGTGAACGCTCACGCGCACGGACTCCAGGTCGCGGCCGGCCAGCCGCGTCCCGAGCTGGTTCAGCTTGTACAGGGCCGTCGCAGCCTGGCCCGCGGGTGTTCGGCCTCCGAGGGCGCGGCGCAGCTCGTCCTCGACGTCGTCCAGAGTGGGACGGTCCTTGCCGCGCTCCCAGATGTGCGGCATGCGCTCGGCGAGCTGCTCGAGGGCACGGTCGAGTCCGGCGGCGTCGCCCCCCGTCACGATCAGGGTGCTCTTCTCGCCGAACGCTTTCTTGACGACTTCGATCAGTCCTTCGCCCGGTGCGAGCTGCGGGCGCACGTACTTCTTGTCCTCCACAAGCGCGTCGACCAGTGGATGAGAGAGGCCGATCAGCACGAGGGTCGGCTCGCTTTCCGGACGGGAGATCTGATCGGCCGCTCGCGCCACGGGGACCGTGATGCCGGCTGACTCGAGGCCGAGGCGTGCCGCCACGTCGATCGTCCTTGCGGTGCCTTCACCCGAGGGCACGAGCAGGACGTCGATGCGATCGGGGATCAGGTTGCTGTCGGAGTCGCCGAGCATGCCGTCGTTCTCGTAGAGCGACGACAGGTCGAGCGAATCCTTGTTGCCGGCGCCGGGCCGTCTGGCGAGCGGTGCGGGGTCGGCAGCTTTCGTACGCGGCATCTCCACACGGACGGCCGCCGCGCCCGTCGTCGTCAGATGCACCTCGATGACGCGCGCACCCGGCCACGACAGCCGCTCCTTCTCCTCGTCGCTGGCCGTGGCCGCCCGGAGGGCGGTGAGGGCCGTGCGGGCCCGTCGTTGTTCCGCGGCCGAGGCCACCGCCACCGCCACGACGATCCGGTCGATCTCGGTGGCGTCCGCCTTCACGTAGACGGCGGGAACGCTGAGAGAGGCGGGGGCGATCTCCGTGCCCGTCAGCAACTCGCGAACGGCTGTCTCGACGTCCGTGAGCGTCGGACCACGCGGCTCCCAGACGTGCGGCAGGCGGCCGGCCAGCAGGCTCGAGGCGGCGGCCAGGCCCTTCTCGTCTCCCCCAAGCACAACGAGGGCGGGATCACCGGACGCGCGTGTGGCGACAACGACTCCCTCTCCGGCTCCCAGAGCGCCCACCCCGAGCCCGTCTCGCGCCAGCCCCGCGGCCGCGAGGCCCGCGTCACCGACCGCGATCACCCGCCCGGATGTGGCAGTCGACAGCGGCAGGTTCATCGCCATCGTCTCGAGTCCGAGTCGGGCCGCGAGGTCCGCTGCCGCGGCCACCACCGGCGCCGAAGGCGAGGGACCAGTCACGAGACGCGCCGACACGGTATCGGCCCACCCGTCTCCGCTCTGGTCCTCGACGAACCGGCCGAGGCTGAATGCGTCGGACAAGCCCGGCGACGCGTCGGCCACGACCGGCTGGGACTGAGCGACGAGCGCCACGCCCCCGGCGACACAGAGGGCCCCGGTCAACACCGGCCACGTGCGCCGCAGCGCAGACCTCATGGACCACTGCTTCATGTTCGTTCCTCCGAGTGTGCGCGGCGGACGACGGACCCGCCCAGCGCAAGGACTCTCGTGGCCGTCACCGGCTTGGTCAGCACGGGCACCGCCAGCTGCGCCGTCTCGTTGAGTTCGCGTTCGGTCAACACGTCACCCGTCATCAGGCAGATGCGCTGGGAAGGATACCGCCGCCTGACGTCGCGCACGATCGCCAGGCCGGACTCGCTACGCAGGCGGAGGTCCGTCACCACCAGATCCCACTGCGCGGAGACGAGCGCCGCTTGTGCGCCCTCGCCGTCCGCGGCCCCGCACGCGTGGCACGCGCACGCCGCCAGCGCTCGTACGAGCGCCTCTCGCGTGCCTCGATGGTCGTCGATGATGAGCACACGCACCACGCACCCTCCGACACCCTGACGGCCGCAGGGCACAGCCGGGTCCCGCGACTCACGGGACCCGGCTCACTGGCAGCGGCGACCGGTCGCACCTCGGGCGTCAGAAGCGGTAGCGGACGGCGACCTCCACCTGGCGCGACGGCGCGTTGATGTTGGGGAGCAGCGACGTCGACCGCCCAAACGTCCCGGCCGTGATGTTGTTGCTCGGCACGTTGAAGTTCGTGCGGTTGGTGATGTTGAAGAGCTGGCCAATGAACTCCAGCGCGTGCGTCTGCCCGATCTGGAAGGTCTTCGAGAGGCGCAGGTCGAAGTTCATGAAGCCGGGGCACTCGACGTCGCTCACCGGCGCGATCCCGCGCGACTGGCGGAAGGCGTTGATGGCGTCGAGGTTGAGGTCGCGGCATCCGCTGAACGGCGTGACGCCGGCCGGCAGGTCGCCGGTGTAGCCGTCGCCGTTGAGGTCGAAGCTGCTGACGGGATTCATCGGCAGACTCGACCGGAAGTCGGCGATGACCGACGCGAGGACGCCGTACGGCATCTGGACGATGCCGCTTGCGACGAACCGGTGCCGGCGTTCGCCCGAACCCGGGAACTTGCTCTTCCGGAAGCCGTAGCTGTCGGAGAACACGCTGCGAAACGCGTCGTCCTCGGACTGGCTGAGCGTGTACGAGAGCATGTACTGGTAGTTGTTGCTCATGCGCTTCTCGAACTTCACGAGCAGCGCGTCGTAGCTGTTGTCGGCGGTGTACTGCCAGTAGTTCACGCGGCCGAACTGCGGGTACGGACGCTGGCGCGTCGTCTGGTCGGGCAGGTTGAGGTCCACCGTGTCGCGGTCCGACTTGCGCCGTACCACGATCACGTCGACGTTGAGGCCGAGGTTCTGGCCGATCATGCGCGAGACGCCCGCGCTGGACTGGTGCGCGTACGGGTTGACCGCGTCGTTGGCCAGCACGTTGATGTTGGGCGGCGCCGTCGACAGGAACTCGTCACGCGACCGCCCCAGCAGTGGGTCGGGGAAGCTGGGATTGCGGATGATGATCTGCTGCGCCTGCGGCCACGTCAGCTCGCCGAAGAGCTGCAGCGTGCGGTGGTTGTCGTAGAACATCCCGTAGCCAGCGTGCACCTTCGTGCGGCCGTCCTGGGTGACATCCCACGCCAGTCCCACGCGCGGGCCGAAGTTGTTGCGGTCGCCACGCTGGTCCGCGCCCTCGTGGAACGGGATCTCGAGCGGGAACTGCGCGAACTGCGGGCCGAGCTTGTTGCCGATCCGCCCCAGCAGGTCCGGCAGATCCTCGTTGAACGAGCCGAACTGGACGTCATAGCGCAGGCCGGCATTCAGCGTCACGTTGCGCGCGATCTGCCAGTCGTCCTGCAGGTACACCGAGAAGTGCTTCACCGGGATCTCGGCGTAGGTCGGCAGCGAGTTCACCCACTGGGTCGGATAGGTGCTTGGGTTCGCCGCGTTGTACTCGGCGTCGGTCGGGAACGTCCACGTGCCAAGCGGCGAGCCGAGGCTGTCGCCCTTGAAGTCGATGAAGCTGAAGTCAGCGCCGAACTTGAACTGGTGGTCGCCGCGCGTGATCGACATGTCGTTCTTGATCTGGTACCGCTTCTCCGGGCCCATCTGGCTGTTCCCGCAGCCGCCGAGGCCGAGTGACGGGTAGTTGAAGATGGCCGTGCACTGCCCGACGCGGTCCTGGCCGAAGTCGCCCGGCTCCCACGAGCCCCCGCTGTAGGGCGGCGAGACCTGATACTTCGCGTACGCGTACTGCAGCCGCAGGTCGTTGATCACCGATCCGCCCAGGATCGACGTATGACCGGCCACCCACGAGCTGCGCGGCACGCCGAAGTCGAAGCTGTTTGTCGGGTGCACGCGGCCGCCCGACGTGATGATCGGCCGCTGCTCCACTTCCTGCGATCCGCGGAAGAAGAAGTTCTGCGTCTGCGAGATTTGGTGGTCGAGCTTCGCCGTGTACGTCCAGCGGTACTGCTCGCTCACGTAGGTGCCGTCGAACTGCGGGAACCTGCCCCCCGTGTTCACGGTGAAGAACTGGTTCTCGTCTGACCGCTCGGCCGCCACGAAGAAGTGCGTCTTGTCCATGACGATCGGCCCGCCAAACGTGCCGCCGTACTGCCAGCGGCGGAAGTCCGGGCGCTCGGCCTCGAAGAACGTCTTCGCCGTCAGCGACTTGTCGCGGAAGAAGTTGAACGCGGAGCCCGACCATTGGTTGGTCCCGGAGCGGGTGACGACGCTCAGCACGCCGCCGGTTGCCAGTCCAAGCTCGGCCTTGTAGGTGGATTGCGACACACGGAACTCGCGGATGGAGTCCATCGCGAAGTTCTGCCGAGGCTCGCCCATCTGCGCCCACGTGTTGTTCACGCCGTCGACGACGAAGCCGTTCGAGTACTCGCGGGTGCCCGCGCCGATGTTGACGTTCCCGCGGTAGAAGAAGCCGCGGATGTTGTCCTGGGAGACGCCCGGCGTCAGCATGGCCAGGTCCACCCACCGGCGCGACGCGACCGGCAGGTCCTGAATCTGCGCGGTGGTCACCGCCGTGGACACCGTCGACTGCCGCGTGTCGATGAGCGGGGCCTCCCCGGTCACCGTAATCGTCTCAGCCAGCGCTGCCGGCGCCATCGTCAGGTCAATGCGCGCCGTCTGATCGATGACCAGCACCGCGCGCCTGGCCACCGTGGTGAAGCCCGGCAGCTCCGCCGTGACCTCGTACGTCCCCGGCGGCAGGGCGGCAAGCCGGTAGTCGCCGTTGCCCTCGGACACGGTGGTGCGCGTCAGGCCGGTATCCTGATTCCTGGCGGTGACCGTGACGCCAGGCAGCACGCCGCCGCTCTCGTCAACCAGGGTTCCTACGATCTGGGCGTTCTGGGCGTAAGCCACGCCCGGGCCACCCACGAGCACCGCGACGAGTGCGGCTACGCCAACCAGCCACTTACACATGCTGCCCTCCTGCCAAGGTCGCCCGCGCGGCGACTGTCACGTGTGATTCGCGTGGTGCACAGCAATCTCGACGCCAACGTCGCTGGCGATGCGTGCGCAACGACTTACGGAACGGTCTGGGACGAGCGGTGTTTCACGCGAAACGATCCGTTGCAACGTTCTGTGTCGTACGGCTGTCGTATCGTCGTGACGGGATGGATACGATGCGTAACACTTATGACACGTGGAGGCCGGCTCAGCCTTCGATGTGATGCTCGCGCAGCTTGCGCCAGAGGGTCGATCGGCTGATCCCGAGGCGGGCGGCCGCGTGGGCGCGGTTCCAGTGTGCCGCCTCGAGCGCGTCCAGCAACCGCCGCTTCTCTCCGGGAACGCCTTCTCCGCCGGAACGGCGCCAGGAGAGGCCGATCGCCGCGGGAAGATCGGCGGCGGTGATGACGTCTCCGGAAGAGAGATTGACTGCGCGCTCGATGGCGTTCTGCAACTCGCGCACGTTCCCGGGCCACGAGTAGTCCCGGATGAGCCGGCCCGCCGCCGCGTCGAAGCCGCGGATTCGCCGCCGCAGCCGCGCCGACAGGCGCCGGAGGAAGTGTTCGGCGAGCGCCTCCACGTCTTCCGGCCGTTCGCGGAGCGGGGGGATTCGCAACTGGATGACGTTGATCCGGTAGTAGAAATCCTGCCGAAGCGTGCCGGCCGCCACTTCCTCGTCGAGCGATCGATGCGTGGCCGCCACGATACGCACGTCTACGCGTCGAGGCTCGGTCCCGCCCACCGGCCGCACCTCGCCGTCCTGGAGGAAGCGCAACAGGCGCACCTGCATGGCGTGCGGAATCTCCCCGATCTCGTCGAGGAACAGGACTCCCCCGTGCGCCTCCTCGAGCAGGCCTTTGCGGTCCGCCGCCGCGCCCGTGAACGCCCCTTTCTGATAGCCGAAGAGCTCGCTCTCGAGAATCGTTTCCGGCAACGCCCCGCAATTGATGGGGACGAACTTGCCGGCGCCGCGGTTGCCGCGCACATAGAGCAGGCGCGCGATCAACTCCTTGCCGGTGCCGCTCTCGCCCGTGATGAGCACCGTGCTCTCCGAGTCGGCCAGCCGCACGGCCTCACGGACCACCCCTTGCATCGCCGGGCTGCGAGCGATGATTTCCTCTTCGCTGCCTATCTGCGCCCTGAGCAGTCTCACCTCGGATGACAGGGCCCGGCGCTCCGCCGCTCGCCGAACCGTGATGGCCAGCCGGCCCGGGTCCACGGGCTTGGTCAGATACTCGTACGCCCCCGACTTGATGGCGTCCACCGCTTGGTCGATCGTCCCGAATGCCGTAATCAGGATCACTTCGACCTCGGGGTCGCGCTCCTTGATCAGTCGCAACAGCTCCGTGCCGTCCGTGTGTCGATCCAGCCGCACGTCGGTGACAACGACATCCGTGGACCCCTGGTCCAGCCTCGCGATCGCCTCTGCTGCAGAGGCGGCCTCGCTGACCACCATCCCCTCATGCTGGAGTACGAGCGCCATGGACCGCCTGACGTTGCCGTGGTCGTCGACCAGAAGCACGCGAATCATACGGCCCGCGCCCTCGTGGACTCCTCGGCACTCGCGGCTCCGGCCACGGGCAGCCGAATCAGGAACCGCGCACCGCCACCAGGCCCCTTCCCGACCCGCACCTCGCCGTCGTGCTCCGCGACGATGCGCGAGACAATCGAGAGTCCCAGGCCCGTGCCTTTGGCCTTCGTCGTGAAGAACGGCTCGAAGACCGGCGCCGATTCCTCGATGCCCGGCCCCTCGTCGGTCACGGCGATCTCGACGGTACCGCGATCCTCAACGCTGATGGCACGGATCTCGATACGCCCGCCGTGCTCCATCGCCTCGGTAGCGTTCGCCAGCAGATTCCAGAGCACCTGGCGGAGCTGGTTCGGGTCGGCCAGTACCGTTGGCAGTCCGTCTTCGCAGATGACCGTCAAGATGACATGCTGTCCGAGAGCTTCCCCTCTCCGGAAGAGCGCCGCGGTGGTCTGCACGAGCTCCGAGACATCGCAGGAGACCGCCTGGCGCGCCGGCGGGCGCGCGAACAGGAGGAACTCGTTCACGATCGTATTGAGGCGCTCAGCCTCCGACGCCACGATCTCGAGCAGGTCGTGATCGAGCGAGGCCCCGGGCCTGCGCAGCACGTCGATGGAGTTCATGATCGCCCCGAGCGGGTTCCGGATCTCATGCGCGATGCCGGCGGTCATCCGGCCGAGATCGGCCAGCCGCTGCGCCTGCGCCATCTGCGCCTGCAGATCGCGGCGGGCGGAGATGTCGTGCGCGATGCACTGCATGCCGATCGGCTCGCCCGCTTCATCACGCAGGGGAACGTTGGTCTGCGAGAACCAGCGCCCGGTCGTGTCGTCGGCGCTCAGGAAGCGTACTTCCATGGCACGCATGATCTCGCCGCTCAGCATGGCTGGCAGGCGTTCGGCCAGGCGCTCCCGGTCATCGGGGTGAACGAGAGACAGCATCGGCAGCGGCTCCTGCTCGAGCGCGGATGGGTCGCGGCCGAGCAGGCGGTCGAGAGCGGCGTTGGCAAAGATCATCCGTCCGCTCCGATCCGTCTGATAGATCAGGTCCTCGGCGTTCTCGACCAGACCGCGATACCGCCGCTCGGATGCCCGCAGGCTCAAGTACAGCCGGTGATTGGCGACAGCCAGCCCGATCTGCGAAGCCATCGACGTCAACAGCTGGACGTCTTCCTCCGAGAACACCCGGTCCTCGCGCGTGTGGATGTTGAGCGTCCCGTAGGTCCGGACGTTCGATCGGAGGGGGACCGACGCGAACGCCTGAAAGCCTTCGGTTCGCGCGGCCATGCGCGTCAATCGGGGGTCGTCCTTCAGGTTGCGGATGACGATGGGCTCGCCGCTCACGACGACGCGTCCCGACAGCCCCTCCCCAAGGCCCAGGCGATCGAAGTCCCGCCACGCCGATTCGGACAGGCCACGGTGCACGACCAGGCTCAGCTCACCATGCGCTTCGTCGAGCAGGTACACGCCACCGGCTTCGGTCTGCACCACCTCCAGCACCTGTTCGAGGGCGTGATCGAGCATCTCCGTGAGGCTGGCGAAGCGCCCGATGCCGAGCGCGACCGAGTTGATGGCTGAAAGAGGATTGGTTCGCACGAGACCGTCGTCCTTACCCTGGAAGCGCTCCGCCGACCGCGAAGACGTTCTCAGTATAGCGCCGCGAGTGGAGGGACCTGGGCGGGCCGACCACGCGCGAGAGCGGGAGGTCAACTGCAGGGCTGACCGCCACGCGTCCCTGAAGCCGCGTATCGCACTTCCTGTACTATCGTGTGACGCGCGCGGCTCCGAGGATGGGAGCCCCGATCTGGACGCCATGAAGAAAAAAGCCTACGAGGAGCATCTCGAGCCGCTCCAGCTCGAACTCAACAATCTGGCGCACTGGCTGCAGCACACCGGCACCCGCATGGTGGTGATCTTCGAAGGGCGAGACACCGCCGGCAAGGGCGGCACCATCAACGCCATCGCCGAACGTCTCAACCCCCGGCAGGTCCACATCGTGGCGCTCTCGAAGCCCACCGAGCGCGAAGCGTCGCAGTGGTACTTCCAGCGCTACGTGCCGCACCTCCCGGCTGCGGGCGAGCTCGTGCTGTTCGACCGGAGCTGGTACAACCGCGCCGGCGTCGAACGCGTGATGGGCTTCTGCACCGACGAAGAGTACGAGGGCTTCCTGCAGCAGGCGCCGATCTTCGAGCGGATGCTCGTCGACGAGGGCATCCTGCTCTTCAAGTACTGGCTCGCCGTCGATCAGGATCACCAGGAGGAGCGCTTCGAGGAACGCGCGGCAGACCCGCTCAAGCGCTGGAAGCTGTCGCCCATCGACCTCAAGGCCCGTGAGCTGTTTCGAGAATACGGACGCGCGCGCGACGCGATGTTCACGGCCACCCACACCACACACGCGCCCTGGCACGTGGTCGACTTCAACGACCAGCGCCGAGGACGTCTCACGCTGATCCGTCATCTACTGGACCAGGTGCCGGATGTCCACATCGAAGACCCACCGCTCGAGCTGCCGCCGCTGCAGGGCAAGCCACAGAAGGAACGCTACACGGGCCCCGTGAAGCCGATGCGGCACAAGTACTAGGGGGTGGGTGGTGGGTAGTGGGTGGTGGGTA
>CAZNOC010000068.1:0-18243 GCA_964574545.1 uncultured Bifidobacteriaceae bacterium
CGATGCGGTTGACGAACTCCGGGTTGAAGGTCCGCTTGACCTCGCCGAGCACCATTTCCTGGACGTTCTTCTGCAAGTCGCCCGAATCGGCCGCCTGGAAGCCCATCGTCGCGCGCTTCTGAATGAAGCGCGCCCCGATGTTCGACGTCATGATGATGATCGCGTTCTTGAAGTTGACGCGGTTGCCCAGGCCATCGGTGAGGTGGCCGTCCTCGAATACCTGCAGCAGGATGTTGAAGATGTCGGGGTGCGCCTTCTCGATCTCGTCGAGCAACACCACCGAGTACGGATTGCGCTTGACCTTTTCGGTCAACTGCCCGCCCTCTTCGTGCCCCACGTAGCCGGGAGGTGAGCCGATGAGCTTGGATACGGAGTGCTTCTCCATGTACTCCGACATGTCGAAGCGGATGAGCGCGTTCTCGCTGCCGAACAGGAACTGCGCCAGCGCGCGCGCCAACTCCGTCTTGCCGACGCCCGTCGGTCCGAGGAACATGAAGCTGCCCACGGGCCGGTTCGGGTTCTTGAGGCCCGCCCGCGAGCGCCGAATCGCGCGAGACACTGCCGAAATCGCCCGCTCCTGGCTCACGACGCGGCGGTGAAGCTCGATCTCCATCCGGAGCAGCTTGTCGCCCTCGTCCTGATTGATCGAGGTGAGCGGCACGCCGGTCCACTTCGACACCACTTCGTCGATGTCGGCCTTGCCCACCACCACCCGGCGGGCGCTCGACCGCACGTCGAACTTCTCGCGGACGAACTGCAGGTTCTCGCGCGCGGCGACTTCCTGGTCGCGGTAGTACTGGGCCTTGTCGAAATCCTTCGCCGAGACCGCGCTCTCCATCTGCTCGACGGCCACGCGGATGCTCTTGTTGATCTCGCCGAACTCGTCGCTGTAGCCCGCCTCGCGCAGCTTGGCTCGCGCACCGGCCTCGTCCACGAGGTCGATGGCCTTGTCGGGCAGGAACCGATCGGTGATGTAGCGGCTCGACTGATAGACCGCCGCTTCGAGCGCCTCGCGCGTGTACTCGACGTGATGGAAGGATTCGTACCGATCCTTCACGCCGAGCAGGATGTCGATCGTCTCGCGTTCGCCGGGCGGATCGACCTTGATCGCCTGGAAGCGCCGCTCGAGCGACCGGTCCTTCTCGATGTACTTGCGATACTCGGCGGGCGTCGTGGCCCCGATGCAGCGAATCTCACCGCGCGACAGGGCCGGCTTCAGGATGTTCGCCGCGTCAAGCGACCCTTCCGCCGAGCCCGCCCCGACCAGCGTGTGCAGCTCGTCGATGAACACGATGATGTTGGGGTTCTCGGTCAGCTCCTTCATGATCGCCTTGAGGCGCTCTTCGAACTGCCCGCGATACTTGGTCCCCGCGACGATGAGCGAGATGTCGAGCGCGAGGAGGCGCTTGTCGGCGAGGAAATGCGGCACGTCGCCGTACACGATCTTCTGCGCCAGCCCCTCGACGATCGCGGTCTTGCCGACGCCGGGCTCGCCGATGAGCACGGCGTTGTTCTTGGTGCGGCGGCAAAGCACCTGCTGAACGCGTTCGAGCTCGTAATCGCGGCCCACCAGCGGGTCGAGCTGGTTCTTCATCGCGATCTCGGTCAGGTCGCGGCTGAACTCGGCCAGCAGCGGCGTCTCCTTCACGCGCGTCAGCGTCGTCTTCTCGTTCAGAAGCTGGACGATGTCCTCGCGCACGGTGTGGAGGCGCATCCCCTTCTCCATGAGGATGGTCGCCGCGACGGACCGCTCCTCGCGGAGGATGCCGAGCAGGAGGTGCTCGGTGCCGATGTAGTTGTGGAGGAGCCGATCGGCCTCTTCCGCCGCGTACTGCAGGACGCGCTTGGTCTCGGCGCTGAACGGGATCTCGACCGACGTCGAGACCTTCTCGCGAAAGACCGTGCGGCCCTCGATCTCCTTGCGGATGTTCTCGAGCGACAGATGAGAACGCGCGAAGATGCGGCTCGTCAGACCCTTGCCTTCGCGGATCAGCCCCAGCAGGAGGTGCTCCGTCTCGATCGAGATGCTGCCCAGTTGGCTGGCCTCATATCGAGCGAAGAAGAGGACCCGACGTGCTCGTTCCGTGTACCGCTCGAACATCCGGCCGCCTTACAGTTGAGGACAGGAACGGGAAACCGGCCCGTACGCCTGGCCGCCTCCCCACAACCCGGGTACCTGTTCGGTGGGACTCCCGCATCGTGGTTGACGGTCCACTGTCGGCATTATACGGCATCGGCAGGCCGCCTCCAACAGGGATGCGAGAGCTAAGTCCATTCCGGACTAACACTTCGGAGAATTGGATCGCCACACGCCTGCCCTGGGATGCCGCGCGGCTCGCGAGCAGGCGGCGAGCCGTTAGAATGCCGGGCGGAGGAAGCACCGTGTCCGACCCCGTTGGATTCATTGGTCTCGGTGTCATGGGACGGCCCATGGCTCAACACCTGTTGGCTGCGGGTCAGCCGCTCGTCGTTCACAGCCGAAGCCCGGGGCCGGTCGAGGCCCTCGTGGCGGCGGGCGCGCGCGCCGCCGCCTCACCCGCCGAGCTGGCGCGCCAGGCCCGGTACATCTTCACGATGCTGCCCGACGGCCCCGACGTGGCCGAGGTCCTCGAAGGCGAGCAGGGGATCTTCACGGCCATGACCCCCGGCACCATCGTGGTCGACTCCAGCACGATTTCCCCAGCCACCGCGCAGCGACTGGCCGCTCGGGCGGCGGCCCTCGGTGGAGTTCTGCTCGACGCCCCGGTCAGCGGAGGAGAGATCGGCGCCATCGACGGCACGCTCACCTTCATGGTCGGCGGCGACGCGGCCGCGCTCGCCAAGGTCCGTCCGCTGCTTGCCCTCATGGGCCGCGAGGATCGCATCGTCCATGTCGGCGAGGCGGGGGCGGGCCAGATCTGCAAGGCCTGCAACCAGCTGGTGATTGGCGGGACCCTGGCCGCGGTCGCCGAGGCGCTGGCGCTCGCGCGCAAGGCGGACGTCGATCCTGTGAGGGTGCGTCAGGCGTTGATGGGCGGGTTCGCGGGCAGCCGCGTCCTCGAGGTGCACGGGGAGCGAATGATTCAGGCGAACTACATCCCCGGCTTCAAGGGGCGCTTGTACACCAAGGACCTCGGCATCGCCCTCGACACGCTGGCGGCGCACGGCGTGCCCGCTCCCGTGACGGCGCTCGTCGCGCAACTCGCGCAGGCCCAGGTAGCCGCGGGGCAGGGCGAGGACGACTATTCGGCGCTGGCGGAGGTCATCTTCGGCCTGGCGGGGCTGCAGAGTCGAGTCACGGACAAACACTAAGGTCACGAAGAGACGAAGACGGCACGAAGACAGTCCTTCAGGATCCCGTTGCGCAACCGGATCCAAAGAAGAAGAACTCGTGCGTCTTCGTGACCCTCGTGTGCTTCGTGTTTGTACGTGATCAAGTTGTTCCGTGGTCAGGTAAGCCGGCCGGACTCGAGGCGCAGGATGCGGTCGCACTGGGCCGCGAGGCGCGGGTTATGCGTGGCGATGACGGCCGTCAGTCCGAACTCCGCGTGCATCTCGCGCAGCAGGGCGTGCAGGGCATCAGCCGTCGCCTCGTCGAGGTCGCCCGTGGGTTCGTCGGCCAGCAGGAGATCGGGGCGCTGCACGAGCGCCCGTGCGACAGCAACGCGCTGCTGCTCGCCGCCCGACAGCATCCCGGGGCGATGGTCGAGGCGCTCGCCGAGTCCCACGCGCCGGAGCAGCGTCTCGGCGCGCGGACGCGACTCGGCGGCGGCCATGCGCGCGATACGCAGCGGCATCTCGGCGTTCTCGAGCGCGCTGAACTCCGGCAGCAGGTGGTGAAACTGGAACACGAACCCGACGTGCCGGTTGCGAAACGCCACCAGGGCGGCGTCATCGATGCGCGTCAGGTCGGACTCGCCCACGCAGACCGTCCCGGCATCCGGCCGGTCGAGGCCGCCGAGCACGTGCAGCAGCGTGCTCTTCCCCACCCCAGACGCCCCGACGATGGCCACCATCTCCCCACGCTCGACGCGCAGGTCAAGGTCGCGCAGGATGTGGAGCCGCGCCGTGGGCGTCTCGTACGACTTGTTCAGCCGCTCGGCGTTCAGGAAAGACATGACGGGAGGCGCCTCACACGTAGAAGATACGCAGCCGCGCGGGCGACACGTTGCGCCGCGACGCTCGCCTCACTCATAGCGGAGCGCCTGCGCGGGATCCAGCCTGGCGGCCTGCCGTGACGGGTAGAGGGTCGCCAGGAAGCAGATGACGATGGCGCCGGCGACGACCACGGCGAGGTCCCAGGGCAGCACGGTGAACGGGAGGTGCGACAACTGATAGACGTCGCTGGGAATCTGCACGAGCTGGTAGCGGTCGAGCACCCCGGCCAGGAGCACGCCGGCGGCCGCGCCGACGGCGGTGCCCACGAGTCCGATGATCACGCCCTGCAGCATGAACACGATCATGACGCTGCGCGCTGACGCCCCCATGGTCTTGAGAATCGCGATGTCCCGGCTCTTCTCCATCACGAGCAGGATGAGCGACGCGATGATATTGAGGGCCGCCACCATCACGATGAGACCGATGGCAATCGAGATCGCCACCTTCTCGAGCCAGAGCGCCGAGTACAGCGACTGGTTCATCTCGGTCCAGTCCTGCGTGAGGTACTCCGGGCCCAGGGTGTCAGTAATTCGGCGGCTGGTCTCCGGCGCGCGGTAGATGTCATCGACCCGCACTTCGAGGTGGCTCACCTCCTCGGTGCCGGCCAGGCGCATGGCGGTCTCGAGCGCCACGAATCCGTAAGCCTGGTCGAATTCGAAGAGCCCCAGCGAGAAGAGCCCCACCACCCGCAGCCGCCGCTGGCGCGGCATCATGCCCATCGGAGACAAGGTGCCGGTGGGCGTGATCAGCGTCACCGTGTCGCCGACAAACGCGCCAAGTTCGCCGGCGAGCGCCTGCCCCAGCAGGATGCCCGGCAGGTCATCCTCGTCGCCAGACGTCAACCCCTCGAGGCTGCCGCTGGTCATCGCGCGCCCGATCTCGGTCACGTCACGCTCGAGCGCCGGGTCCACGCCCTTGACGGTGATGAAGGTTTCTCGCCGGGGGCTCGTCACGATGGCCTTGCCGAGGATGGCGGGTGCGGCGCCCGACACGCCGGAGACTTCGCGCAGCCGCGCGACCTCGGCCTGGTACTCGGCAATGCCCCCCTGCTTCCAGACGTAAACGTGCGCCGAGGAGCCCAGAATACGATCGCGCACGCCTTGCTGAAGGCCCGTCATGAGCGCCAGGGCGATCACGAGCGCCATCACCCCCACGGTGACTCCCAGAACCGAGACCAGGGAGATTACCGAGATGAAGGCCTGCTTCCGCTTCGCGAGCAGGTAGCGGAGCGCGATCTGCAGTTCGTAGGGCATGGTGGAACGGGGATCAGGGACCAGGGACCAGGGACCAGGGGCCAGGGATCGGGGATCGGGCCGGAGGTGACTGCAGCACTCGCCTCGCGCCGACGGCAGCAGCACGGTTGACCGTGGACCAGGTACTGTCCCCGGTCCCCGATCCCTGATCCCCGTTCCCAGTCCGGATTCTACTCCCGCGGCCGCATCAGCGGGAACAGGATGACGTCGCGGATCGAAGGCGAGTTGCTGAGCAGCATGACGAGGCGATCGATGCCGATGCCCTCTCCGCCAGTGGGCGGGAGGCCGTATTCGAGCGCGCGGACGTAGTCGTCATCCATGGCGTGCGCCTCGAGGTCGCCCTGCGCGCGGCCCTGCAGTTGCTGCTCGAAGCGCCGCCGCTGCTCGTCCGGGTCGTTGAGCTCGCTGAAGGCGTTCGCGATTTCGAAACCGCCGACGTACAGCTCGAAGCGCTCGACCGTCTCGGGGTCGGACGCCATCTGCTTGGACAAGGGCGAGACCTCGGTCGGGAAGTCATAGACGAAGGTCGGCTGGACGAGCTGATCCTCCCACAGCGCCTCGAAGATGTCGGTTGCGATCCTGCCGGCGCCGGCGCCCGCCGGCACCTCCAGCCCGAGCCGCTGCGCGACGGCGGCGGCCGCGGCGCGATCTCGAAGCATCTCTCCCGTGACGGTCGCGCTCAGGCGACGGCTGGCTTCCTCCGCCGCCGCCTCGCGCAGCGACAATCGCCGGAATGGCGCGCGCATCGTGATGGTGTGGTCGCCGAACGGGAACTCGTCGGCCCCGATCGCCTCACGGGCGACCGTCGCGAGCAGCTCCTCGGTGAAGGTCATCAGCGTCTGGTAGTTCACGTACGCCCAGTAGAACTCCAGCATCGTGAACTCGGGGTTGTGCTGCGTCGAGATGCCTTCGTTGCGGAAGTTCCGGTTGATCTCGAAGACGCGGTCCATCCCCCCGACGGTGAGCCGCTTCAGGTACAGCTCGGGGGCGACACGCAGGTAGAGCCGCATGTCGAGCGCATTGTGATGGGTCACGAAGGGCCGCGCCAGCGCGCCGCCGGCAATCGGCTGCATCATGGGCGTCTCGACCTCGAGAAACCCCCGGTCCGTCAAGAACGAGCGGATGGCGGCGACCGTCCGGCTGCGCACCTCGAACACGCGTCGCGTGTCCGGGTTGACGATCAGGTCCAGGTAGCGCTGTCGATACCGCGTCTCGACATCGGTCAGTCCGTGCCACTTCTCAGGCAACGGCACCAGGCACTTGGCCAGAAAGGTCAGTCCCGACGCCCAGACCGAGAGCTCGTTTGTCTTCGTACGAAACAGATGGCCGGACACGCCGACCCAGTCCCCGAAGTCGAGCAGGCGCGACAGCGCGTAGTCCCGTTCGGACAGGGCATCCTTCCGCAGATACACCTGCAGGCGGGCGCGGCCGTCGGACAGGACCAGGAAGGCGGCCTTGCCGAAACTGCGGATCCCCAGGACGCGGCCGGCCGTGATCGTCTCGACCCGCGAGGCCTCGAGCACATCGCCCGGCGTGCCGTCGTGCGCGGCCACCAGCGCGCTCACCGTGTCGGTCGTCCGGAACTCGTGCGGATAGGGGTCGATGCCGAGCGCCTGGATGGCCGTCAGGTTCGCGCGCCGCTGCTCAGTCTGTACTGCTTCGCTGGACATGGATCTAATGGACCGTATCCCCATCTACTCCACGACAGTGCCTTCGTCGCGCAGTCGGCGGAGCACGCCGTCAAGGACGCCGTTGACGAAGCGCGCCGCCTCCTCCCCGCTGTAGAGCCGGGATAGCTCGATGGCTTCGTCCAGCACGACTCCTGGAGGCGTCTCGGGGTACGCCAGCAGTTCGTGTGTGGCGAGCCGAAGCACCTGACGGTCGAGAATCGTCATGCGCTCGACGCGCCAGTTTGTCGATGCCTCGCCAATGCGTTCGTCCAGCGCGTCGCGGGACTCCCAGGCGCCCCGCGCCAGTGCCGACGCCAGAGTGCGACCGTCCTTGTCGAGCGGGACCGCATCCTCCAGGTCAAGCGTCTCGAGGGCGCCAATCGCCGCGGCCATGTCGAGCCGGCCAACCTCGCACCGGTAGAGCAGCTGCAAGGCGGTCTCACGGGCCCGCTTTCGCTGCACCCAGCGCGCGGCGACGGGCCGGCGTCGGTCGCTCATGCCGGCTGACTGCCGTCCAGACCCGCGAAAAGCGTGGCCATCTCCACGGCCGCCAGCGCGGCCTCCCGTCCCTTGTTCCCGGGTCCGCTCCCGGCGCGCTCGATCGCCTCTTCGACCGAGTTGGTCGTGAGCACGCCGAAGGCCATGGGGACGCCGGTCGCGCCGGCCGCCTGCGTGATCCCGTGCGCGGCCGCAGACGAGATGTACTCGAAATGCGGCGTGCCCCCCCTGATCAGGCACCCCAGGCAGACCACCGCCTGCACGCGGCCCGTTTCGGCCACACGCTGCGCGGCCACCGGGATCTCGAAGGCCCCCGGGACGCGCACGACCTCGACGTCGCCGTCGGTGATGCCAGCCTCACGCAGCGCCTCGCGCGCGCCCTCGAGCAGGCGCTCGGTCACGAAGTCGTTGAACCGGGAAACCACGATGGCGATGCGCATAGGAAAACAGGGTGCCTTGGATGCCTCGGTGCGCGCGTGCCATGAGCTGCGTGCCGCGCGTGCACGACGCCGTATGGGCGATCCCGCCGGATCAGTGGCCCTTCCAGACCGGCTTCCGCTTTTCGAGAAAGGCGGCGGTGCCCTCCTTCGTATCCTCGGTCGACGCGATAGCGCCGAAGAGCGCCGTCTCGAGGTACTGGGCCTGCGCCAGCGGCATCTCGAGGCCCTCGTGCACCGCCTCGAGGATGTAGCGCACGGCGACCGGCGCCTTCGACGCCAGGACCGCTGCCAGCTTTGCGGCCTCGGCCATCAAGTCGGCGGCGGGCACGACACGGTTGACGAGGCCGATCTCGAGCGCCCGCTGCGCGGGCACCATGTCCCCGGTCAGCAGGATTTCGAGCGCGATGCCCTTCCCCACCAGCCGCGGCAGCCGCTGGCTTCCGGCATAGCCCGGGATGATTCCCAGATTGACTTCCGGCTGCCCGAACCGCGCGGTATCAGCCGCCAGACGAAGCGTGCAGGCCATCGCCAGTTCGCACCCGCCACCGAGCGCAAACCCGTTGACGGCCGCGACGACCGGCTTGCCCAGCTGTTCGATGAGATCGAACACCCTCTGGCCCGCCCGCGCGTGTTCCTTGCCAGCCGTCGGCGTCAACACCGCGAGTTCGTTGATGTCGGCACCCGCCACGAAGGACTTCTCACCGGCGCCGGTGAGCACAATCGCCCTCACGTCGGGGTCCCGCTGGCACGCGAGCATGACATCGCGCAGTTCGGCGATGGTCTGGCCGTTCAGGGCGTTCAGCACCTTCGGGCGATTGATCGTCACGGTCGCGACGCCGGCGTCCTGCGTGAAGAGGAGGTTCTCAAACGTCATGGGGTCAGGTTCTCGGGCCGCGCGAATCCGCGATGCCAAAACGCCTGATTATACCCCACGCCCACGCGGCGCCCGCCCCTGCCGCCGCGCCGGACGCGTTGGCGGCCACGTCGTACCAGTCGGCGTGACGCCCCGGCGTGAACCGCTGGTGCCACTCGTCGGTCCCGCCGTAGATCGTGGCGACGAGCCAGGCCAGCACGGCCGTGCGCACGTGAACGTTTGCCCACGTGCCGTCGGCCAGCGCACGTAGCGTGAGGAGGGCCAGAGCCGCGTAGGTCGCCGCATGCATCGTCTTGTCCGACACCCCAGCCGGCGCGGGCGGACTCGGCATCGCCGAGACGACGAAGATGGCGGCCATCAGCGTGACGACGGGAAGCCAGAGGAGCAGTCGGCGGCACATGACGGGCTTGGGGCGGTCTGGTCACGGGCGCAATGCGCCCGGCTCAAAGCGGCAGCGGGTACATCAGCCAGCCAAGCAGCAGGCCGACGCCGACGAACCCGCCGAACAGGCGGGCGCCGAAGGTCACCTGCTCGCGTGGGGCGTCGCGCATGATGACGGCGAAGACGAGCGACACGAAGAAGGCGAAGAGCAGCAGCAGCAGGAGGTGGCTCGTCATCGCCGCCTACTTCCGTCCGACCGCGACATCGTAGGCGTCGAGCGCCACGAGCAGGTTCAGCAGGCCGGCCACGATGAGGAAGGTGTTGCCGTACTCGTAGGAGGGCGCCGTCACCACCCCCGCTCCCCACCCGAACGCCGACGCCACCAGGTAGGGCAGGCCCGCGCCAAGGTTGGCCAGGGCGGCGAGGCCGACGAGCGGTTCGGTCACGGCAAACGGGAAGAGCCTGCCGTCCAGCCAGAGGCCGATGGCAAACATGAGCGGCAAGGCCACGACGAAGACGAGGCCCTTCTGCGTGCGCCCGAGCAGCAGGTGGCCGGCTCCGGGCACGAGCCACGACGCCGCCGAGATCAGATGGGGATTCGCGCCCTCGGCGCGGCTCGTCGCGGTCGCTCGCACGACCTTGAGTCTACCTCAGCTCTCCCGACACGACCGCCGTGACGATCGCCCCGCCGCTCATCCCGAGGGGCAGGGCGGCGACGGCTCGGGTCAGGTTGCCCGCGTCCCAGACGCCCAGCATGGCCGCCGCCCACGTCAATGCGGTGGGGATCGCCATGAGGGTGAGCACGCCCAGCGGCGACGCCAGCAACGCCGGCGCGGCGCGGCCGTGCTTCATGCGCCACCATGCAAGCATGCCAGCCGCCACACCGAGGTAGAGGCCCGCGCAGCGCGCGCACACCGGTATGCGAATGCCGTCGAGGTGAAACGAACGCTCCGCCGCCTGATGACACACCACCGAGCCGATGGTGTAGACGCCGACGGCAAGGAGCGCCGCGACAGGGCGTTCCGGGTGCCGGGCCCACCCCGGAGCGAGACAGAGCGCCACGACCCATGACGCGACGACTGCCGTCAAGGCGGCCGCTGCGAGTCGGCGTGCAAGGAGGGCCGTCACTGGAGCCACAGTATCGACGAGGACCGCCCCGCTGGCAACACCGTGACTGATAACATCATCAATATCAGACATTTACACAATTTGTGACAACTGTGGAACTCCCGTGTCCATGCCTCCGTCAAACAGCTATAGGTTGCTGAACAGTGTTCAGCGGGACCGTCGGGAACGTTGCCAGCAGGTGTCATGGGAATCAAGGAACGCCAGGATCGAGACCGCCAGGCCGTGCGGGAATCGATCCTCGATGCCGCACGCGAGCTCTTCCTTGCCGAAGGCTATCGCCAGGTGTCGATTCGCAAGATCGCCGAGCGCATCGAGTACAGCCCGGCGGCCATCTACAGCTACTTCCCCAGCAAGGACGACATCTTCTTCGCGCTGGCAGAGGAAGGCTTCCGGCGGCTGGACGCCCACGTCCGGGCCGCCGGGGATCGCCCCGACCCGCTTGACGAAGTCCGCGCCTGCTGGTGGGCCTACTACCGCTTCTCGAGGGAGCAGCGCGAGTTCTTCGAGTTGATGTTCGTGGACCGCACCGTCCCGCAGATCACCGAGCAGTGGACCGGGCTCGCCTTCGTTCACCAGATGCTGCAGCACGCCTCGACCCGCATCCAGCGGTGCGTGGACACGGGCATCTTCCCGGCAGGCACCAACGCGGAGGTCGTGATGCACGTCCTCTGGGCGGCGCTCACCGGCCCGGCCGTCATCGGCAGCGGCTGCCGCCTTGCGCCCGGCGAAGACGCGGATGCGCTGGCCCGCGATGTCCTCGAGACCACCCTCGCCGGCGTGCGTGCCGGCGTCACGACCACGTTTGTCCCCTGTCAGCCTTCCGTCCCGCTCGCCCCTCTCGCCGTGGATCCCAACCCGTCCGCCGGAGCTCGCCGTCATGATGCGTAAGTCAGTCCTGGTCCCCGTACTCCTTCTTGCCGCCAGCCTCTCCGCCGCGGGCTGCCGCAGCGAGAGCCCGACCGCCGTCGCCGCGGAGCCGGAAGCCCCTGCCCCGGCTCTGGACGTGGCTGCGGTACGAGCCACCCCCGGCACCATCGAGGCCACGATCGAGCTCTCCGGCACGCTGGCGCCGCGCGCACGCGTCGGCGTCAAGCCACGGATGCCGGGGACGCTCGACTCCGTCCACGTGGACATCGGCGACCGCGTCAGGGTCGGGCAGGTCATCGCTACGATTGACCGTCGCCAGATCGACGCCGAGGTGGACGCTGCGGCCGCGACCATCAACGTGGCCCGGGCGGGGCTTGCCAGCGTGGAGGCCGCCCTCGCGAACGCCGAGACCGAGCAGGCGCGCGCGAAGAGCCTCTTCGACAGCGGGGCGCTGCCCCGCCAGCGCCTCGAGGCCGCCGATACCGCCCTCCGAGCGGCTGTCGCGCAGCGCGATCTGGCGCAGGCCACCGTCGCTCAGGCCGAAGCCGCCGCACGCCGCGCGCGCGAGATGCAACGCAACGCGACCCTCACCGCGCCCGTCGCCGGCCATATCGTCGCGCGTCACTACGACGCCGGGGCGATGCCGGGCGACCTGCCCGTGGTGGTCGTCGCCGACATGCGTGAGATGAAGCTCGAGGTCGGTGTCTCCGAAATGGAAGCCGGCCGGCTGCGCCTCGGCCTGCCTGCCTCGGTCACCGTGCAGGCGCGGCCCGGGGAGACCTTCGCGGGCCGCCTCGCCGCCATCGCGCCGGAAGTGGACGATCGCAACCGTCACTTCAAGATCGACGTGCGGGTCGACAATCCGGACGCGACGTTGCTGTCTGGCATGTACGCCACGGTCCGTCTCGTCCTCGACACGGCCGCCGACGTGCTGACGCTTCCGCGCGAAGCCGTCCTCACGCGGGACGGGCGCGCGATGGTGATGCGGGTCTCCGGCGAAGAGGTCGCCCCAACCGACGTCACCACCGGTCTCGCCGATGGCCGGCGGGTGCAGATTCTCTCCGGTCTCTCTGCTGGTGACGTCGTCCTCGCCGACGCGCGGCGCCAGCTCCCCGCCACCGCCCGCATCAACCCCGTGCTCACGCCGTGATCACCAAGTTCGCACACCAGGTCACCAGCGAGATCACCAGCTAGATCCCCAGATCACCAGATCACCAGCTAGATCCCAAGATCACCAGTTCGCACATCCGATCACCAGATCACCAGATCACCAGATCACCAGATTCTCGAGCTACCTCCATGTGGATCTCCAACACCTCCATTGCCCGCCCCGTGTTCGCGACGATGGTCATCATGAGCTTCATGGTGCTCGGCATCGTCTCGATGACTCGGCTCGGCATCGACCTCTTTCCCGAAGTGAACTTCCCGTTCGTGAACGTCACCGTGGTGTATCCCGGGGCGGCGCCCGAGGAAGTCGAGACGCTGGTGACCCGGCCGATCGAGGATGCCGTCGCGGGCATCAACGGCGTCAAGCGGGTGATCTCGACGTCCACCGAAGGCGTGTCGCGCGTCGGGATCGAGCTGCGGCTGGAGGTGGATGCCCAGGCGGCCACGGCCGAAGTGCGCGAGAAGGTCGCGGCGGTCCGCGGCCGGCTGCCGCGGGAGATCGAAGACCCGACCATCGCCCGGTTCGACGTCGCCGCGCTGCCCATCATGGTCTACGCCGTCGGGTCGTCGCAGCCCTCTGACGTCACCCGCCGGCAGATCGAGGACGACCTCAAGCCGCTCATCGAGCAGATCGACGGCGTGGCGGCCATCGAGGTCAACGGCGGCAGCGTCCGTGAGATCCAGATCGAGCTCGACCCGGGACGGCTCGAAGCGCTCCAGATGCCGCTCGGCGCCGTCGCGGATGCCCTGGCGGCCGCGAACCTCGACGTGCCCGGCGGCCAGGTGAAGCGCGATGGCCGCAGCATCGCCCTGAGAACGAAGGGCGAGTTCGCCTCGGTCGACGAGATCGAGCAGGTCATCCTCCGCTCGACGGGCGGCTCCACCGTGCGGCTTCGGGACGTGGGGCGCGTCGTCGACGGGTTCGAGGATCTGACGTCCACGACGCGGCTCGACGGCGCCGACGCGGTGTCGTTCTCGGTCCGCAAGCAGTCGGGCGCCAACACCGCGGCCGTCGCCGACCTCGTCGAAGCGGCCCTGGCGCGGCTCGCGCCTCAGTTTCCGCTCCTCGACATCCGCCCGGTCCACAACGACGCCGACTTCATCAAGGAGAACGTCCGCGAGGTCCGCAACCACATCCTCTTCGGCGGCGTGATGGCGGTGCTCATCGTCTTCGTCTTCATGCGTGACTGGCGCTCGACGCTCATCACGTCGCTTGCCCTGCCCACGTCGGTGGTGGCCACGTTCTTCTTCATGTACATGGCCGGGTTCACCTTCAACATGATGACGTTGATGGCGCTCTCGCTCGTCATCGGCATCCTGATCGACGATGCCGTGGTGGTGCGGGAGAACATCTACCGCCACATGGAGATGGGCAAGGACCCGGTGACGGCCGCCCGCGAAGGCACCTCCGAGATCGGTCTGGCCGTGATGGCGACGACGTTCACGATCCTGGCCGTGTTCCTGCCGGTCGGCTTCATGACCGGCATCGTGGGTCAGTTCTTCAAGTCGTTCGCGCTGACGATCGCCTTCGCCGTGGCGATGTCACTGCTCGTGGCGTTCACGCTCGACCCGATGCTCTCCTCCCGGTTCGTGCGCTTCATTCCGCCCGAGGAGCGGCTCAAGACGCGCACGGGACGCATGCTCGAGCGATGGGGACAGTTCTACGACCGCATCGACCGGCGCTACCACGGGCTGCTCGAGTGGGCGCTCGCGCGACCCTGGACGGTGCTCGGAGTGGCCACCGTCGTGTTCCTGAGCAGCCTGTCCACGCTGGCCATCATGGGCACCGAGTTCACGCCCGCCGAGGACCGCGGGCAGTACGAGGTGCTCGTCGAGATGCCTCCCGGCACCTCCTTCGAGGAGAGCGTGGCGCGGATGGCGGAGGTCGAGCAGCAGGTGCAGGCCGTCCCCGAGGTGCGACAACTCTTCTCGACGGTGGGCGTCAATGGCGACCCCCTGCAGGCCCGAATCCAGGTGAAGACCGTCCACAAGCTGGAGCGCGCGCGCGGACTGCTGGCGATCAAGGACGACACGCGGCAGCGGCTGGCCACGCTGCCGCTCCTCAAGGTCTCCGTCGCCGATCCTGAGTTCATGCAGGGCGCCCCCAACGAGGCGCCGATCAACGTCTACATCCGCGGCACGGACATGGAGACCCTGCAGCGCCTGAGCGACGAGATCGTCGCCAAGGTGCAGCAGGTGCCGGGCACCGTGGACGTGGACAGCTCGCTCGAGAGCGGTCAGCCGGAGATGGTCGCCCGCGTGAACCGGGAACTGGCAGCCGACCTCGGGTTCGACGTCGGCATGGTGGCCATGCAGTTGCGCGCCATGGTCGAAGGCGTGGTACCCACGAGGCTGCGTGAGGGCGACAAGGAGTACGACGTGCGCGTCCGGTTGGCGCCGGAGTTCCGGAATGACTTCGAGGCACTGGCGCGGACGCCGCTCTACTCCCCCACGGGGGCGCTCGTGCGGACGAGCGAGATCGTGTCGCTCGAACCGGATCTCGGGCCGACGAACATCGAGCGCGAGCAGCGGCGCCGCCAGGCGAAGATCGGCATCGAACTCGACGGGCGCCCGCTCGGCGACGTCACGAGCGACGTCGCCCGGGTGATGGCCGCCATCGACATGCCGCCCAACGTCGAGTGGGGGTTTGCCGGCGATGTCGAGCTCATGCAGGAATCCGCCGCGGCCATGGGGCTGGCGATCATCCTCGCCATTGCCTTCATCTACATCGTGCTCGCATCGCAGTTCGAGTCGTTCACCGAGCCCTTCATCATCATGCTGTCGCTGCCCCTGGCCATTGTCGGGGCGCTGCTCGCGATTCTACTGACCGGGAATAATCTCGGCATGCCGGCCATGATCGGCATCGTCATGCTGATGGGGCTGGTGACGAAGAATGCGATCCTGCTGGTGGACATGACCAACCAGCATGTGCGCGAGGGGTACCCGGTGCGGGAGGCGCTCCTGCGCGCGGGGCCGATCCGGCTCCGGCCCATCCTGATGACGACCATGGCCATGATCCTCGGCATGCTGCCGTCCGCCGTGGGCCAGGGCGACGGGTCGGAGTTCCGCTCTCCGATCTCGATCGCCACCATTGGCGGCCTGATCACCTCGACCATGCTGACGCTGGTCGTGATTCCGGTGTCGTACCTGCTGCTCTCGCAGTTTCTCGCGCGGCTCAAGGCCTGGCGCGAGTCGCCTGATGCGAGGCTGCATCCGGCGGTCCGGATTGCCGGGCTGCTCGTCGTCGTGGGCCTCGTCGGCTGGTTCGCCACCGTGGCGTCGGCCTTCGGCCAGTCGCGGCCTGGCGATGTGCAGGGCCGCGTGCTCGCGCCTGCCGTCACGGCGGCGCGCGTCCAGCCAGCCGGGGCCACTCCGCTGGTGTTGACGTTCGAGGGGGCGCTGGAACGCGCGTTCTCAGGCAACCAGGGGCTGAAGGTCAGTGAAGAGCAGCTGCGCGTCGGTCAGGCTCGGGTCGCCGAAGCGCGCACCGCCTTTCTCCCGAGCGTGGATCTGACGTTCCTCTACACGCCGACCCAGCGCTTCCCGCTCATTCAGATCCCCGCGGGCGTTTTCGGTCCGGAGCCGCAGACGTTCGAGGCGGGGTTCACACGCGAGAATCTCATGCAGATTGATGTCAGCCAGCCCCTCTATACGGGCGGCCGGCTGGCAAGCGCGTACAGCATCCAGGCCGCGTCGTTCGACGCGTCGCGCCTCGGCCTCGCGCGGGCGCGGCAGGCGCTGCACCTGCAGGTCGTCCAGGCGTTCTACGCTGTCCTGATGCACGAACAGGGCGTGCGCGTCGCCACCGAAGCGATTGCGCTCGCCGAACGGCAGATGGAGCTGGCGCAGGTGCGGTTCGACGCCGGCTCCGTGGCGCGACTCGATGTGCTGAGGGCCGAGGTCGATCTCGCCAACGCCCGGGCTCGCCGCGTCCAGGCGCAGGCATCGGTCGATACCTCGCACCAGGCGTTGCGGACGCTGCTGTCGGTGCCGCAATCGCAGCCACTCGAACTGCGTGGAACGCTTGATGCACCGGTCTCGTCACCGCCGCGCGAGGCCCTGACGGCCGCCCTGCCGTCCCGACCGGATCTGCAGGCCTTCGGTGCGCAGCGTGAAATGGCCGATCACGCGGTCTCCCTGGCCAATGCGCAGTGGAAGCCCAGCCTCGCGCTGACCGGCAACCTGCAGTATCAGGAGGACGGCCTCTCGAACCTCTGGCAGTCCGACAACCAGAGCTACACGCTCGGGGTCGCCCTTCGCGTGCCACTCTTCGCCGCGCCGCGGGCGGCCGCCCAGCGGACGGTGGCCCAGGCCCAGCGCCGTCAGGCGGAGCACGGCCTGCAGGCCGCACTCGACGCCGGACATCTCGAGATCGAGTCCGCGTGGACCGACCTGCAGGCCCTCGCCGAGGTCGTCGTGATGCAGGAGAAGGCCCTGGACCTGGCGCGCGAGAGCGTCTCCCTCGCTCAGGTGTCCTACGAGAACGGCGTGATCACGTCGGCGGAGCTCACCGACGCCCAGGTGGCACTGCTCCAGACCGAATCGCTGCTGATGCAGGCCAAGTACACCCGCATCGTCGCCGCCGCCCGCGCACGGTTTGCCGCGGGCATCGAATAGACGGAGCACGTACAAACACGAAGGCCTCGAAGGCCACGAAGACGCACGGCCACGACCTCTTCCGAACCAGGTGTGTTCCTCGTGCGTCCTTCGTTTCCTCGTGTCCTTCGTGTTTGTGATCGGTCTCGCGCACCTGATCAGCCGAGCGGGCCGAAGTGCTTCTCGTATCGGGCCGCAAACTCCGGCCACGTATAGGCATGGCTGGTGCCGCCGAGGTGTTCGAGCGCGTACGTCGCGGCGACACTCCCCATCCGGGCGCAGATCTCGTACGAGTGGCCGAGCGCCATGCCCTTCATGAACCCCCCGCGGAACGCGTCACCGACGCCCGTCGGATCGACGATGCGATGGGGGGTGACCGCCGGCACCTCCGCGCGGCCGTCGCGCGTGTGCACGATGCTCCCATGTTCGCCGCGCGTCACGATCAGCGCTTCGGCCTCCTTCAGGATTTCGGGCTCGCGCATGCCGGTCTTCTGGCTCAGGAGTTCGAACTCGTAGTCGTTGACGATGACCATCGCCGCCCCGGTGATGCCGTCAGTGAGCTGGTCGCCCGTCATCCGCGCGCACTGCTGGCCCGGGTCCCAGATGTACCGGATGCCGACCGCGTTGCACTCCTCGGCGTACTGCACCATCGCCCCCGGATCATTCGGCGCAATGATGACCAGGCCCTCGCCCTTGAGCCCGGGTACGGTCCGGAACGACAGCTCCCCGGCGTTCGCCATGGCGCCGGTGTAGAACGACGCGATCTGATTGTTGTGTTCGTCAGTGCTGCAGAAGAACGAGGCCGTGAACTTGTCGTCCACGACCTTGACGAGTGACGTATCGATGCCCGCGGCCTCGAGCCATGCCCGGTAGTCGCTGAAGTCCTGGCCGGCCGTGGCCATCACGCTGGGATGCTCGCCGAGCAGGGCCAGCGTGTAGGCGATGTTGGGCGCGCATCCCCCCCGGCGCTTGTCCATCGAGTCGACCAGGAAGCTCAGGCTCACCCGATCCATGTGTTCCGGCAGGAAGTGCTCGGTGAACTTCCCGGGGAACGACATCAGGTAATCGAACGCGATGGAGCCGGTGACGACGATCTTCTGCTCAGGCATCTGCTTTCTCAGGCTCTCCGCTTACGGCTCTCGGCCCGCGGCTGCGACGCTCGGATGTCCAGCGGCCACACCCACCACCACGACCCACGACCCACGACCCACGACCCACCACCCACCACCCAC
>CAZNOC010000069.1:0-17945 GCA_964574545.1 uncultured Bifidobacteriaceae bacterium
ATTCGCTGTTCGCTATTCGCTACTCGCCGGTCCCCGGTCCCCGGTCCCCGGTCCCCGGTCCCCGGTCCCCGGTCCCCGGTCCCCGTCCCCGTCCACCGTCCACCGTCCACCGTTCACCGTTCACCGTTCACCGTTCACCGTTCACCGTCCACCGCTCACCGACCTCCCATGCTCCTCATCTTCGACCTCGACGGCACCCTGATCGATTCGGCCGAGGACCTTGCGGCGTCGGCGAGCGAGCTTGCCACGAGCCTGGGCGGGCGTCCGCTCGACGTGTCGGAGGTGGTCGGGATGGTGGGCGAGGGGGCAGCCCTGCTCGTGCGCCGTGCGCTCGTCGCGGCGGGTCTGGCCCCGGACGCGCCTGGTGCGCTCACGCGCTTCCTGGAGATCTACGATCGGCGCCTGCTCGACCGGACGCGGCCCTACGAAGGCATCGTGGACGTTCTCGCCCGGGTGACATCCATGGCATCGCTTGCGGTTCTCACCAACAAGCCGCTGGCGCCGTCGCGGCGGATCCTCGAGGGTCTCGGCATGGCGGGATTCTTCACGCATGTGATCGGGGGTGATGGACCGTTCCCCCGCAAGCCCGATCCCGCGGGCCTGCGGGCCCTCGCCGCCCTCGCGCCGGGGCAGCCGGTGCTGCTGGTGGGCGACTCGCCCGTGGATGCCGCCACGGCCGCCGCGGCCCCGGCCGCCTTTGCGCTCGCGTCTTACGGTTTCGGGGCTGCCCGCTTCACATCCCCGCCAGACACCCCGTTCGTCCTCAGCCGTCCCTCCGATCTCCTCTCCATCGTCGATCGCCTCGTGCGCGACTCCGCCCTCTAGGGCCGAGGCTTCGCAGCGGCCTGCAAGAACCTCCCTGCCGAAGACGTATTTTTTGTGCTTGCTTATTTGTATTTTGATGACTCAAAATATAAATCATGTTGCTCAAGAACTTTGGGACAGGTCTGCTGGGTCGCTGGGCGGCGATCGGCCTGGTGCTGGCTGTGTGCGGCGCGTCTTCGGCTGCGGGGCAAACGACAGCCACCCTGACCGGGCGCGTCGTTGACGCGCAGGGTGGGGCGCTGATTGGAGCGTCTGTCTCCCTCAGTCAGCCCGTCACGGGCGTCGAACTGCTGGCGGTGACCGGTCCAGACGCGGCCTATCGCTTCACCAACATCCCGCCACAGGCCTACCGATTGCGCGTCACGCTGGCCGGCTTCGCGCCGGTGGACGTGGACGTGGATCTGCGCACCAGCGTGCCCGTCGAGGCCGATGTCACGCTCGACCTCGCCTCCCAGTCCGACACCGTTGTCGTCTCTGCGCGTGAGCCGGGGCAACTGGTGGATCCCACGGCGACGGGCAGCCGGGCGGCGATCGGCCAGGCGGTGATTCAGCGCATGCCGAGCGCGACGGGGAGCCGCGGCCTCGAGGCTGTGCTCGCGAGCTTCCCGGGATTCGCCCAGAACGCCAACGGCGCCATCCACCCGCGTGGTGCGCACAACCAGATGACGTTTGTCGTCGACGGACTGCCGATCAGCGATCAGTTGACCGGCGCATTCGCCAACGCGCTCGATACGAGCATGGTGGAGGCGGTCGAACTCATGACAGGGAACATCCCGGCGGAGTTCGGCGCCAAGGTCAGCGGGGTGGCGCTCGTGACCACGCGCAGTGGCGTCGGCACGCGGCGGGGTTTCGTCGGCGACACGTCGCTCCGCGCCGGGCACTTCGACACACAGCAGACCGCGACCCGCGTCGGCGGCGAACGCGGCCGCCTCGGCTACTTCGGCGCGCTCACGGGCATGCGCACGGATCGGTTCCTCGACCAGGTCTCCCGCGACAACCTGCACAACGCCGGTCACTTCTGGCGCGCGTTCGGCCGCGTGGACGGACGGCTCGGGGATCGGGATCTGGTGCGTGCCTACGCGATGGGCGGCCGCTCCGGATTCGAACTGGCCAACCTGCGGTCGCAACAGGCGGCGGGCCAGGATCAGCGGCAGACGCTCGCCGACTGGTCGGCATGGGCCGCGCACCTGCGCACGCTCGGCGACCGCGCCACGATCGAGTCCACGGCGGCCTTCCGGACCTCCACCTCCGTACTGCGTCCGAGTGCAGGCGACACGCCCGTCACCGCGTCACAGGACCGGCGGCTCACGACCGTCACGCTCGCCACGCGCTACACGCGAGTCAGCGGACGCCACACGCTGCGCGCCGGCGGCGACGTCCAGCGCTTTCCCGTGCGCGAACGCTTCAGCCTGGGGCTCACACACCCGGACTTGAACGACCCCGCGTCCCCGGGCTTCAACCCCGCGCTTTCTGCACACGACCTGACGCGCGGCGGTGCGCTCTTCGCGTTCGAGGACCGGCAGACGGGGACGATGGCCAGTGCGTTCGTACAGGACCAGGTGCGCTGGGGCAGGCTGAGCGCGACGGTTGGGCTGCGCTTCGACGACTACCGTTTTCTCGTGACCGGCCGGCAGTGGCAGCCCCGCGTCGGCATGGCGTGGACGGCGGCAGGCGGCCAGACGGTGATACGCGCGTCCTACAACCGCACGTACCAGACACCGCCCAACGAGAACCTGCTCCTCTCAGGGTCTGCGGCTGCCGCCCGGCTCGCACCAGACAGCGTCCGCCGCGCCCTCGGCGACAGCCACGCGCCGATTCAGCCCGAGCGCCAGCACGTGTTCGAGGCGGGTCTGCAGCAGGCCATCGCGGGGCGCGTGAGCCTCGACGTGGCCGTGTACCACAAGCGCGCGCGCGACCAGCAGGACAACAACAACTTCTTCGACACCGGGATCATCTTCCCCACGACGCTGCAGGCGCTCGAGGCGACGGGCGCCGAGGCGCGGCTCACCGTCCCGGCGATGCGCGGCGTGTCGGGCACGCTCAGCGTGACGGCGTCGCGGGCGGTTTCGACGCCGCCCTTCACGGGCGGATTGTTCCTCGGGCAGGATGCCGTGGACTTGCTCTCAGCCGGGCCGTTCCGCATCGACCACGACCAGGCGCTGAGCGTACACGGGACCGTCTCGTACACGACGCCGCTCGGACCATGGCTTGGCGCCTCGGTACGGTACGACAGCGGGCTCGTGGCGAACCCCTCCGACCCCGGCGAGGTGGCGGCGGACCCGGACTTCTTCGACCTGCTGCCGTACGTGAATCTGAACTCGGAAGTCCCGCGCGTCCGGCCCCGTACGCTCATCGACCTTGTGGCGGGCTACGAGGCGCGACGGGACGGCCGGCGGGTGTGGAGCCTCCGCGCGCAGGTGAACAACGTCACCAACCGCACGGCGCTCTTCAACTTCCAGTCGGTCTTCGTCGGGACGCGCCTGGTTGCGCCGCGCACGGCGAGCCTCGAGGTCGGATACCACTGGTAGGCCGGGGACGCGTGACGCCCCGGCACGTGACGCGGGGGATCAGCTACGGCCGTGCGACGAGCAGCTTCGACGCGGCGCGGGCCCCGATCGTGATCCGCTGATCGTCCGGCCCCTTGAGGCGCACGCTGTCGGACACATCGTCGCGCGCCTCGACCTCGACCGGCTGCCCCGGCTTCAGGTGGTGGCTCTCGATGAAGCGCAGAAACGCGGCATCCTGGTCGGTGACGCGCGTCACGACGAGTGGCGTGTTGAGGGGACAGGTGAGCAGCGTGTCGAACGACCGATGCTTGACGGTGCCTTCCGGCCCCGGGATGGGATCGCCGTGGGGATCGACCTCCGGATAGCCGAGCATCTCATCCATGCGCTCGATCAGACGGTCCGACACCACGTGCTCGAGGTGTTCGGCCTCCTCGTGCACCTCGTCCCACCGCAATCCCATCACCTGCACGAGGAACAGCTCGATCAGCCGGTGCCGCCGAAGCACGAGGGCGGCCAGCTTCTCACCGGCAGGCGTCAGTCGGACGCCGTTATACGGCTCGTAGTCGACCAGACCCGCCTCGGACAGCTTGGTCACCATCGTCGTCGCCGTGCCAGGCGCGATGGCGAGGGACGTCGCCAGCTGCCCCATCGGGACGAGCCGCTGACCGGGGCCGAGCTGGCCCTCGCCAAGGTAGATGGCCTTCAGATAGTTCTCGACAGTGCTGGAGGGAAGCATCGTATGCAGAGCATGTTAGCAGATCTTCTCCCATCCGCTACTTGACGTTTCTAGTGATGTGGTTATATATTTTGATTCATCAAAAGGTTCTGTATCCGTGGAACTCCTCCTCCTCGCCCTGCTCGTGACATCGCCGATCGGTTGGCTGGCCTACCGCTGGCGTCAGCGGCGCCTCTCGGCGCGCGCCCGCCGGGACCTCGAGGATGCCCTGAAGCACCTCTTCGAGCAGGAGTACCGAGGGCGTCGGGCGTCGCTGTCGTCGCTCGCCGGCGTCTTGAGGCTGCGCGACCGGGCGGTGGTGGCGCTCGTTGGCCGGATGCAGGAGCAGGGGCTCGTCGTCACGCAGGGACAGGAGTTCTCGCTGACGACGGAGGGCGAACGACTGGCGCTCCAGATCGTCCGGGCCCACCGGTTGCTGGAGCGGTACTTGGCGGACGAGGCTCGGCTGCCCCTTCGCCACGTGCATGCAGAGGCGGAGCGGCGCGAACACGGTCTGTCGCCCGAGGACGTGGACCGGCTGTCGGCGTCGCTCGGGCACCCGGTGATCGATCCGCACGGCGACCCCATCCCCACGCGCGAAGGCGTGCTGGCGCCGCCGAGCGGCACCCCGGCCACCGCCTGGCCGCACGACACGCTCGGCCGCATCGTCCACCTCGAGGACGAACCGGAGATCTCCTTCGCCCAGATCGTCGCCGAGGGCCTGCGCCTCGGGCAGCGGGTCCGCATCGTCGAGTCCACGGCCGAACGGCTGGTGCTGACCGACGGTGAGAACGAGTTCCGCCTCGCGCCCGCGGTCGCGGCGAACGTGTTCCTCGCGCCTGCGGCAGGGGTGGAGGCCGAGGCGGGCGTCCGCCGGCTCTCGGACGTGCCGACCGGGGAGCGCACCGAGGTTGTCGGCCTCGACGAAAGTTGCCAGGGATTCAGCCGCCGCCGGCTCATGGATCTCGGCTTCACCGCGGGCGCGCGCACGCGCCCGTTTCTCAAGACGTTCGCCGGGGATCCCCGGGCGTACGAAGTACGCGGCACGCTCATCGCCCTCCGGCGAGATCTGGCGGCACAGGTGCTCGTCAGGCCGGCGGCCGCCGCCGACACCCGACCCGCGGCGGAAGGCGCCGCGTCAAGATGACCGCTCACAACTGTGACACGTGCGTCGTCCACGCCGAGCTCGAGCGCATGGGCATGTCGCTCGACCGCTTCGACCGCGTTGTGGCGCTGGCTGGCAACCCCAACACCGGGAAGTCCACGCTCTTCAACGCGCTGACCGGCCTGCGCCAGCACACGGGCAACTGGCCGGGCAAGACGGTGACGCGGGCGGAGGGCGGCTTCGAGTTCAACAAGGTCCGCTACAAGCTCGTGGACCTGCCTGGCACGTACTCGTTGCTGTCGGCGTCGCACGACGAGGAGATCGCGCGCGATTTCCTGCTGTTCGGCCGTCCCGACGCGACGATCGTCGTAGCGGATGCCACGGCGCTCGAACGCAACCTCAACCTTGTCCTGCAGGTGCTCGAGATCACCGATCGCGTCGTGGTCGCGGTGAACCTGATGGACGAAGCCAGGCGGAAGGGGATTGACGTCGATATCCGCAGCCTGTCGCGCGACCTGGGCGTGCCGGCCGTCGGCCTCGTCGCACGCACGGGCGAGGGCATCCATGGCCTGCTCGAGGCGGTCGATGGCGTGACGTCCGGAACGGTCCTCACCAGACCGCTGCGCGTGACGGGCACGCCCGAGTTCCAGCATGCCGTCAGCGAGCTGGTGCCGCTTATCGAACAGGCCGTGCCGGGGGTGCCCAATGCGCGCTGGATTGCCATCCGCCTGCTCGACGGCGACGCGCAGGTGGAGGAGGCGTTGCGCTCCGGCCGCCTGGCGGACGTCGTGCAGTCGCAGACGCGGGGCCCGGACCGCCGCTCCGCGAAGATCGCGCTGGCGGGAGCCCAGTGATGGCGCAGGCGGCCGATCTCGCCATTGCCCGCGCGGCCACCCTGCGTGACACGCTGGGGGTCAGCTTTCGTGACGAGGCCGTCCGATCGATCTATGGGGAGGCGGCGCGCGTGGCCGACCGGGCGGCGCGACAGTCGGCCGACCGCCGGTACGACTTCGATCAGCGGATCGATCGCATCGTCACCTCGCCGATCTTCGGACTGCCGCTGATGGCCGCGCTGCTGGCCGTGGTGTTCTGGATCACCATCGTCGGGTCCAACACCCCGGGGGTGTGGCTGGCGTCGGTCCTCTTCTGGTTCGAGGCCCAGGGCGCGGCGCTCTTCACCGCGATCGGGATGCCGTGGTGGGTCACCGGTTTCGTCTGGCATGGCGTGTACAAGGGACTTGCCTGGGTCATCAGCGTGATGCTCCCGCCGATGGCGATCTTCTTTCCGCTGTTCACCATTCTCGAGGACCTCGGCTACCTGCCCCGCGTCGCCTTCAATCTCGACTTCCTGTTCCGCCGCGCCGGCGCCCACGGCAAGCAGGCGCTGACGATGGCCATGGGGTTCGGCTGTAACGCCGCGGGCGTCATCGCCACGCGGGTCATCGACTCGCCGCGCGAGCGGCTCATCGCGATCCTCACGAACAACTTCGTGCCCTGCAACGGGAGGTATCCCACACTGATCATGCTCGCCACCATCTTCGTGGCGGCGCAGTTTCCCCCCGCGGTGGCGTCGCTCGCCGCGGCGGGGGCCGTCATGGGCGTGGTGGCGCTCGGGGTCGTGTTCACGCTCGCGGTGTCGTGGGGGCTGTCGCGGTCGGTGCTTCGCGGCGAGGCGTCGGCGTTCACGCTGGAACTCCCGCCTTACCGCCGTCCCGGCATCCTGAGGATTCTCTATACCTCCCTCATCGACCGGACGCTGTTCGTGCTCTGGCGCGCCTGCCTGACGGCAGCGCCGGCCGGCGCGGTGATCTGGATTCTGGGCAACATCAGCGCCGGGGGCGTCACACTCGACCGGCACATCGCGGATGCCCTCCAGCCGTTCGGCCATGCCCTCGGCCTGGACGGTGTGATCATGCTGGCCTACATCATCGCCATCCCCGCCAACGAGATCGTCGTTCCGACGATGCTGATGGTCTACATGGGAACGGGCCAGATGACGGATCTCACCTCGTTCGAGGATCTCCGCCGCGTCCTCGTTGACGAGCATGGCTGGACGCTCCTCACCGCGGTCAACCTGATGCTGTTCGCGTTGCTGCACAACCCCTGCGGCACGACGCTCATCACGATCTACAAGGAGACGCTGAGTGCCAAGTGGGCCACGGTGAGCGCGTTGCTGCCCCTCGCGCTCGGCTTTCTTGTCACGTTCCTCGTGGCCACGATCTGGCGCCTGGTCGGCGGGCCGGGCTGGTAAGACTGTTGAGTCCTGCCGCGTCCGGGAAAGCCACTGCAGGCCTCGACGATGCGTTTGTCTCGCCCGAGGCCAAGCGGCGGCATGTCCGCCGCCTCTTCGACACCATCGCGGACCGTTACGATCTGATAACGGGCCTCTTGTCGTACGGACAGGACAAGCGGTGGAAGCGGAGGCTCATGGCGCGGGCCGGGCCGTCGCCCGGCGTGTTGATGCTCGACCTGGCCACGGGCACAGGTGACCTGGCGCACCTCGCGGCGGCACGTGGAGCGCGCGTTGTGGGGCTCGATCTCGTGCCGCGCATGGTGACGCTGGCCCGCACCAAGGCGATGCCGGGCGCGCCTGGCGCGCCGCGCTTCCTGGCGGGCGACATGATGGCCCTTCCGTTCCCCGATGCGTCGTTCGACGTCGTGACGTGCGGGTACGGACTGCGCAACGTCCCGGTCCTGAGTACCGCGTGTACCGAGATCGTCCGCGTGCTGCGGCCCGGCGGGCGCTTTCTGTCGCTGGACTTCAATCGCCCGGAGTCCGCCATCGTCCGCCACGCATATCTGGGCTACCTCTCGCTCGTCGGCAGCACGTTCGGCTGGGTGCTGCACCGCGATCCTGACACCTATCGCTACATCCCCGCATCCTTGCGCCGCTACCCGGGAGCCCGCGGCGTTTCGGACATCCTGAGGTCGGCGGGCCTGGAGGACGTCACTGTCGTGCCGCTGCTCGGGGGGTTGATGACCCTGCATGTGGCGGCGAGGGGCCCGACGCCGGGACGGGAGTAGGGCGGCCCGCCGGAGCGCCCGCACCGCCGATGCCTCCCGCGCGTCCAGTGTCGTGGCGCCGAGGACGCCCGGGGTATCGTTCTTTCCTCGAGCAGCCGAGAACAGGGAGGGCAAGGCGCGTGCGTGTGTGCGATTGGCGCGCACCGGCGCGCAGAACCGTGCAGCTTCCACCATGGCGCTGGTTGATTCGCTCCTCACCGCGATTGTGCGTGCCGACGGCGACGCGCTCGTCATGCACGTGGGCGAACGCCCCTACGTCATCGCCTCGGCCGGTCCCATCCAGTTGTCGTCCCACGCGCTCAACCTGGGTGCGATGGAGGGCATGCTCGGCCAGCTTCTCGCAGCCGACTCGCTGCGCGTCCTTCGGGAGTTCGGGGCCGTCGAACACGAATTGTCTGGCCTGGACGCGATGGCCGGGGACCGGTTCACCGTCGTCGCTGCGCGGGGTGGCGACGACATCTGGATCGAGATCAGGCGGCATCGCCGCATGAAAGCGGCGGCCGGCCTTCCCAAGACGCCTCCGATCGCGGTGCCAGTCGAGGCGATCGCTCAGGTGGAGGAGGCCGGAGTGGTCGGGGCACAGGTCGCCGCGGCCGACGCGATGTCGGAGGCCGTACCTGTTGCGGAAGCCTCGGCTGCCGAACCGTCCGCGGAATCGGTCCCGGTCGAAGCGTCTGCCCCCGAGGTCAGCGCGCTGGACACGGCGTCTGTCGAGACCGAAGTGGGGTCTCCCGGCGTGGCAGAACCTCCATTCGCGGTGGCGCCGCCGCCTGTCGCCGAGGCCACCCTGCCTGTCGCCGAGGCCCCCCCGCCCGTGAACGCGAGCGAAGAGCCTGTCGTCGAGGAACCCACTGTGTTCGAGGAGCCCCCCGTGGTCGAAGAGCCCGACGCTGACGATCCGCGACACGTCGCCGAGCCGGCGGAGCCGGACGCGGCACCCGCGTTTGCCGCGTTGAGCGAACCCCTGCCCGAGCCCGAGCCTGCGTCGGAGACGGAGCCCGAACTCGAGCCCGCGTCCCTTTCCGACGTACAACCTCAATACCTGCCCGAGCCCGAGCCTGAGCCCGAGCCTGCGGCCGAGCTCGAGCCGGTGGCGGTGGCGTCAGCACTCACCCCTGCGGCGCAGGTGTCGGCACCGCCGGCGGCTGCGCCGCCGGCCGAAGAGCCCCGCCGCGACGCTGCGGCCGTCCGGCCGCCTTCGCCGCCGGACTCAGGGACCGAGCGGCTCCGTGAAGACGATGCCGAGCCGGCGTTCGTGGTGCGATTGCGCGCGGTGACACGGCCGGACTCCCCACAGCGGCTCTCGCCTCGCGCCGGCGCCCTCGAGCGCCTGCTGCGCCTCGCCGCCTCGCGTGGCGCCTCGGCGCTCTATCTGACCTCCCAGTCGGTACCGGCCATCCGGGTGGACGGCGAGGTGCAGGTGCTGACGGGCGAGCCGCCGCTGGCGAGCTCCGAGGTTGAGGCCGCCGTGCTCGGGATCCTGCCGGAGGGATCGTCGGACACGGTCCGGCGCGGCGAGGCGATGGAGTGGCTCTGCGATCTCCCGGACGTCGGCCGACTTCGCTGCACGACGTTCCGCGACCACCGTGGACCTGGGATCGTGTTGCGGATACTGTCGGCCCGCGCCGCCTCCGCGGAGCAGCTGGGCCTGTCGCGGGAGATTCAGGAGCTGGCGAACGAGCCCGAGGGGCTTGTCCTGATTGCGGGTCCTCGTGGAAGCGGCAAGTCAACGCTCGTGGCCGCGATGGTGGACCTGGTCAACCGGCAGCGCGCCGATTACGTCATCACGCTCGAACGCCAGGTCCGGATCGTGCACGAGAACCGCCAGTCCCTCATCAGCCAGCGCGAGGTACGCGGTCACACCGACGAACTCGTCGCCGCGGCCCGCGCGGCACGGAGCGAGAATCCCGACGTGCTCGTGATCGAAGACCTGCGATCGCCCGAGGCGCTGCAGGTGGCGCTGGACGCCGCCGGTTCCGGCATGCTCGTGATGGCGTCGGTCACCGCGAGCTCGACAAGCGCCGCGATCGAGCACCTCGTGGACATGATGCCGCCGGAGCGCCGCAAGCCCGCGCAGGCCCTGCTCGCCGAGACCTTCCGTGGCGCCGTCTCGCAGGTGCTGCTGCGGAAGATCGGGGGCGGCCGTGTGGCCGCGCGGGAGCTGCTGCTCGGCACCTCCGCGGTGGCGCGTCTCGTCGCCGAGGGCCAGCTGTCGCAGCTGCCTCGGACGATCGACAGCGGGCGCAGGTACGGCATGGCCTCCCTCAACGACGGGATCGTGGCGCTCGTGGTGAGTGGCGCGGTGGACGCGCGCGAGGCGTACCGCAAGGCCGGCGATCGTGCCGGCCTGCTGGCGCAGTTCAGGCACGAGGGCATCGACACGACCTTCGTCGAGCGGCTGGCCTGATCCGCCGGCCCCGTACTGGGCAGGCCTTTCCGCCGCCGTATCCCGAATCCCGTTCGCCCGCACTCTCGAACGGGAGGGCGGACCCTTCCGTTCGTGCACGAATCGTCCGGGTTGGTGCTAGCATCGGACGGTTTCCCGGAGGATCCCCATGACCCGTACCCTTAGCGCGACCTGCCTGCTGATGTTGATCGCGGCGCTGCCTGTATCGGCGCAGACCCGTGCGATTGCGGAAGTCCTCGAGCGTTCGGCCGCCGGCTCGTTCCGGAACCTGACCGAATCGGCCGAGAAGATGCCGGAGGCCGAGTACGCCTTCCAGGCCACCAAGGAGACGCGGACGTTCGCCGCCTTCGTTGGCCACACGATCAACTCCGCCTACAACAACTGCTCGCGCGCCAAAGGCGAGGCCAACCCCAACAAGGCCAACCTGGAGCAGGAGGCGTCGAAGACGGCGCTCGTCGCGGCCGCCAAGGCCGTACAGACGTACTGCGCCGCGGTCTACGCCGCGCAGACGGATCAGACGCTTACCGAGATGGTGGCGGCGGGACAGAACCAGGTGCCGCGCATGCAGCTGCTCGTCAACGTCATTGCGCACAACAACAACGAGTACGGCCAGAAGGTGATCCTGATGCGGCTGCGCGGCATCGTGCCGCCGACGACGGAGCGCGCCCAGGCGGCGCGTCCGGGACCGCACGACTGAGGCAGTTGGCCGTCGGATGACGGCCACTGGAGCGCGCCGTCGTGGCCCTGGCTGTCAGACCAGCCAGGGCACGATGGCGGCCATCACGGCCTGCACCACATCGTCTTCCGTCAGCTGCGCCACATGGGCGCCCGGCTTGAGCGGCTGCTCCGTCCGCAGGGTGCGGCTGCCGCGCCCGCGTGTCGTGCGGATCACCACCTGAGGCGGCGCGGCATCCACATCGAGTTCCAGTTCGATCGCGTCCTGACGGTTGCGTTCGGCGACGAGGCGAACCCCTCCCTGGGGCGTCATGACCTCGAACATCATTCCCTCGGCCTTGAGCGCCGAGGCGAACGCGCGAAACACCGGCACGGCCTGGTCGGCGAGGAACGCCTCGTACGCGCGTCTGGCCGATTCACGCGCCGTTCGCTCGTCGGCCGCATCGCGGCGGGCGCCCTCGATGGCTCTCAGGATGTCACGGCGAAGGAGGGCGACGTCAGGCATCCCGCCATTGTACGGCACGCCGCCCGCCGAGGAGCCTGCGGCGCTCGCGGTCAGACAACGCCCGCCTCGCGCAGCCGCGAGACGTCGGCGTGGGTGTAGCCGAGTTCGGCGAGCACGGCCTCGGTGTGCTGGCCGAGTGTCGGAGGCGCCGTGCGCACCGTGCCCGGCGTGTCAGACAGCTTGACGGGCACGCCGGTCACGCGGACGTCCCCCGCCACCGGGTGCGGCAGCGTGTGCAGCATCTCGCGCGCCGCAATCTGGGGGTCCGCGAAGACCTCGCCGATGTCGCGCACCGACCCGCACGGCACGCCCGCGGGCGTCAACACGTCAATCCACGCCCGCCGGGACCGCTGCCGGAAGATCGCATCGAGCCTGGGCTTGAGCGCATCGTAGTGGCTCACCCGGTCGCGATTGGTCGCGAACCGCTCGTCGGCCAGAAGGTCCGGCGCGTCGATGACCTCGCAGAACCGACGCCAGATTGCGTCGTTGCCGACGGCCACGACCACGTCGCCGTCCGCGGTGGGCAGCGACTCGTACGGCACGATCGTCGGGTGGCGGTTCCCGAGCCGTCCGGGGGGCTGGCCCGTCGCGAAGTAGATGGCCGCCTGGTAGGTGAGAAGCGCCGCGGTGGCATCGAGCATGCCCACGTCCACAACCTGGCCCTGGCCCGTGCGGTCGCGTGCGACGAGCGCCGCCAGCACCCCCTGCGCGGCCCACATCCCCGACACGATGTCGGCGATGGCGACACCGAGGCGGTACGGCGGACCGCCGGCGTCCCCCGTCACGCTCATCAGGCCGCCTTCGGCCTGCATCACGGCGTCGTAGCCGGGTTCGTCACGACGGGGCCCGGTCTGGCCGAACCCCGAGATGGCGCAGTAGATCAGCCGCGGATACCGCGCTCGCAGTGTGGTGGCATCGAGCCCCACGTTCGCGAGCGTTCCGGGGCGGAAGTTCTCGACGAGCACATCGGCCCGCGCGACCAGGCGGTCGAGGATCTCGCGGCCCTCGGTCGTCTTGAAGTCCAGGGTGACGCTTTCCTTGTTGCGGTTGACGCTCAGGAAGTAGGCGCTCTCGCTGCCGAGAAACGGCGGCCCCCACGCCCGCGTGTCGTCCCCGCGAACGGGATGCTCGACCTTGATGACCCGTGCGCCCAAGTCGGCCAGCGTCATCGAGCAGTACGGGCCCGAGAGCACGCGCGTCAGGTCAACGACGGTGAGGCCCGCAAGCGGGCCAGGAGGTGGGGGCATTCGCTGTTCGCAATTCGCAATTCGCTAATCGTCGGACGCCAACAGCGCCGAGAGCGCATCGGGATCGAAGCCGGCCACCGACCGGTTGCCCACGAGCGTGACGGGCACCGTGCGATACCCAAGCGCGATCAGCCGATGGTACGCGTCGAGGTCGTCATCGACGTCCAGCACCGTGAACGTGCGGCCGGCCCGTGAAAGAAACTCCTTCACCTGGTCGCAGGGCCGTCAATGAGATCCAGCAAAGATGATGATGGACACCTGGATACAGTAACGCATCTGGAGATGTGGTGATGTGGCGATGTCGTGATCGGACGTTCAGATGTGGTGATGGGGGATCTATCTTTTGATCGGTTGATCTGCTGACCTCGTGATCGCTTGATCTTTCGATCTATCTCTGTCGCAGGTGTTGGCTGATCCGGGCGAGATCGCTCACGATCGCGTAGGCCGTCTGCGTGAGCGTGCCAGCGCGCTGCACGATGCCGACTTCCCCCAGCACGTCGGTGCGGAGGTACAGCGCGTTCTCGACGCCGCGCAGCCCCGCGAGGGGATCGCCGGCCGGCAGGGCTTCGACGCGAACCCACGCTCGTGCCCCGTCGCCGTCGCGCTCGCCGCCCGCGACGAGCTTCAACCGCCGCCCCCGCTCCACGTGCTGGCGCACGTCGTGTCCGGTCAGACCGGTGATGCCCTGCCGCTCGACGTGCTGCGGCGTGAGGTCGCCCTCGAGCAGCACGTTGGCGAGGGCGGCCGCCTTCGCCGCGGCGTCCCATCCCTCGAGGTCGAGAGACGGGTCGGCTTCCGCGATCCCCTTCACCTGCATCTCGGCCACGGCCTGGTCCATCTCGTCGCCAGCCTCCATCGCGCCGAGCACGTAGTTGCAGGTCGTGTTGATGACGCCCCGGAACGACTGCACCCGCACACCCGGCATCGTCTCGCGCACGAGGTTGAAGACGGGAATGCCGTCCATGACGGCGCCCTCGAAGAGAAACCGCCGATCCATCCCGTCCGCCAGGGCGTCGAGACCGCGGTAGGCAAACGCCGCTGGTCCCTTGTTGGCGGTGACGACATGCGCTCGTCCACCGAGAGCGGTCCGGACGTGGGAGATGGCCGGCTCACCGGAGACGATGTCGAGGAGGGTGGTCTCGACGACGACGAGGCGGCCGTCGGCGGCCTCTGCGGCAAACACTTCGAGGCCCTCACGGATGAACGCTTCGCCGTCCCGTTCGCGTGGCGTCTCGTCGATCCGGTCGAGCGACACACCACCGCTGACCAGGCCAGACGCCTCCGCCGCATCGAGTCCTGCCGCGCGGAGGCACGATCCGTGACGCCGGGTGGCGATGCCGCCGACGCGGTGCGTGAAGCCGGCGTCGTCGGCGATCTCGTCGAGCAACGTGACCACGCGCTGGCCGACGTGTCCGTACCCGACGAGCAGCAGCACCAGCTCCGGTTGCATCAGGGATGAGCCCGGGCCGGGACATCGAGGGGTACCGCGGCCAGCAAGTCGTGCAGGCGGTCGAGCCCCGCGCGAAGGTAGTCGGCGGGCTCGCCGTAGCCGAGGCGCAGGTAGCCATCCATGCCGAAATGATCCCCGGGAACCAGCAGCACGCTGCGTGTGTCCCGCAGTTCGGTGACGAGCGCCGTGGAGTTCATCCGGTAGTGGTACCGGACGTACAGGATCGCGCCGGCCTCCGGACGCATCCAGGAGAACCCCGGCGCGTGGTCGTGCAGCCAGCCTTCGACGAGCGGCAGGTTCTCTCGCAGGATGCCGCGTGTCCGATCCAGCAGCCGCGCGCGGCGGCCGGGCTCGAGCGCGGCCCGCGCCATCAGGTCGCTGAGCGCCCCCGGGGCAATCGTCGTGTAGTCGTGGTAGGCCCATGACGAGGCCACGAAATCAGGCGGACCGACAATCCACCCGATGCGCAGGCCCGGCAGGCCGTACGCCTTCGACAGGCCGGCCGTCACGATGGTGCGATCGTATCGGCCCCACATCGACGGCGATTCGACGCCGTCGAGTTCGGCCCCGCGATACACCTCGTCCGACAGCACCCACGCGCCATGGCGCGCCGCGATACGCGCCACCCCGTCGAGCTCCTCGCCGGTGAGCCGGGCGCCCGTCGGGTTGTTCGGCGTGCACAGCACGATGAGCTTCGTACGAGGTCCCACGAGCTCGTCGAGGGCGGCCACGTCCGCCGTCCAGCGGCCCTGCGCGGCGTCGGGAACGAGCGGCCACTCGCGGACCGTCGCTCCAAAGGCCCGAGCCAGGCCCCACGTCTGCATGTAGTTGGGTACGAGCATCACCACGTCGTCGCCGGGCTCGATGAGCCGCCAGACGACGAGGTAGTTGGCCTCGGATCCCCCGTTGGTCACCTGCACGTGGTCCTCGGTGGCGCCCGGATGCTGCGCCGCGATCGCACGCCGCAGCGCGGGGGTGCCGTTCGACTGGGTGTACACCAGGCGCTGGTCGAGCAGGCCCTCGAGCGCGGCGTGGTCCTCCAGCAATTCCCGGGGCGTGAGCGGACGGACCCCGCTCTCGGACAGGTTGAACTCCACCTGGTTTTCCCAGGTGGACTGCATCCGTTCCATGGCGAACTGTTCTACGCGCATGCCCGGCAGTATACTGGGCGACGGCGACATGCGTGAGGAACTGCTACCCCGGTTCGTCAGGATCCAGGCCGGCGAGTTCACGATGGGTGCCGATGATGGCGAGGAAGACGAGCGCCCGGCCCACCTGCGCCGGGTCGCCGCGCTGCACGTGGCGGCGCATCCGGTGACCAACCGCCAGTACGCCGAATTCATCGCGGACACGGGCCACCCATCGCCCTCAGTTCGCGATCTCCCGCGTTTCGTCCTTCCCGGTCACGAGTCCGCGTTCCGGGAAATCGCCGCCCCGTACGCCTGGCGAGGCGGCGACCCCCCACGCGATCGTGCCGACCATCCCGTTACCTTGATCTCGTACGAGGACGCCATGGCCTACTGCGTGTGGCTGGCCTCCCGAACCGCGCGGCCGGTGCGCCTGCCGACAGAGGTCGAATGGGAGCGAGCCGCACGCGGCGGCCTGGAGCGCCGCCGCTATCCGTGGGGTGACGACATCGACCCGTCGCGAGCGAACTTTCTGCCCGACCCTGCCTCGAAGCGCCATCGCGGCACGCGTCCCACCGGCAGCTACGCGCCGAACGGCTTCGAACTCTACGACATGGCCGGCAATGTCTGGGAGTGGGTCGATGACTGGTATCGTGCCGATGCCTACCGGACGGCGGGCCGCGGCGAGGCGCCGGCGCTTCCGCTGAGGGTGATACGCGGTGGCGCCTGGGTGACGCACGACGTCGGACAGCTGCGCTGCGCCCACCGCCACAGGGTGCCCATCGATTCCTACGCCTACAGCATCGGCTTCCGCGTCGTGTACTCGGAGCCCGTTCATTCGAACGCCGGCCATCCAGCCGTCCACCCCGGCGCCGTGAGCGTCTGAAAGACATGACCACCAGTTCCGGGAGATCGCGCGTCATGAACACCGGCGTTCTCGCATCGAGTCTCGTGGCCGCGCTGCTGCTCACCCCGTCCCTCGCGAAGGCGCAGGCGCCGCCCGAACCGGTCGTGGTCGTCCGGGGCGAGGGGCTCGTCAAGGCAGCGCCGGACATGGCGTGGATCACGATCGGCGCCGAGCACCGCGCGCGCGACGCGAAGCAGGCCCAGGCCGACAACGCTGCGGCGATGAACGCCGTGCACGCCCGCGTCGTCGCCCTTGGCGTGCCCGAGGACGCGCTCCGGACCGTCAGCTACGATCTGCAGCTCGAGTTCGACTACAGGGACGGCCGGCAGGTGCCGCGCGGGTACGTCGCGCGGAGCCGCCTCGAAGTGCGGCTCGACGATGTGGCGCGCGTGGGCGAAGTGCTCGAGGCGGTCGTGACCACGGGCGCTACCTCCGTGCAAGGTGTGCGGTTCGACCTGAAGTCGCGCGAGGGGGTCGAGCGGGATGCGCTGACCCGCGCCGTCGCCGACGCCCGCGCGCGGGCGGACGCCGCCGCCACCGGCGCCGGTCAGACCATCGGCCGCATCCTGCGCATCGAGGAGGACGGTGTCGGGATGATGCCTCCGCCGCAGCCCGTCATGATGGCGCGAATGGCCGCGGAGGACAGCGGCGCGCAGCCGGCGATGGCGCCAGGCGAAATCGAGATCCGCGCGCAAGTCACCCTGACGGCCACCCTTCGCTGAGGCCGCGCACCCGCGTCACTCCGCGTCGAGGCTGCGCCACAGATACCAGCACGCCACCGATCGGTAGGGACGCCACGCGTCTCCCATCCGCTGCAGTTGACGGGGCGCGGGTCGTCGTCGCAACCCATACACGGTGCGCGCGGCGTTCAGGAGGCCCAGATCGTCTGCGGGCAGCACGTCCAGCCGCCCCAGCTTGAACATGAGGAAGATCTCGGCGGTCCAGCGGCCGATCCCCTTCACCTCCGTCAGCGCCTCCACCACCGCCTCGTCCGGCAAGGCGTCGAGCCGCGACAGGCGCAGCCGCCCGTCGAGCACGCGTGTGGCGAGGTCACGCATGTAGCGCGTCTTCTGGCCGCTCAGCCCGACGGCGCGCAGCTCCTCGTCCGCGAAGACGAGCAGCCGGGCAGGCTCGGGACGTCCCTTGGGAAACAGCGCGAGGAAGCGCCCGAAGATCGTGTCGGCGGCCTTCACCGACAGTTGTTGCGACACGATGCTCCGGAGCAGCGCCTGGAACGGATCGCGCGCCGGCCCGTGACCGAGACCGCACGGGCCCAGCCGGATGATGAGCTCGCCGAGTACCGGATCGGCTCGCACCAGATGCCGGCGCGCGGCGAGATGACGGGGGAAGGGCATGGCGAGATGTTACATCTGGTGATCTCGTGATGTGGTGATGTGGTGATCGGATGTGCGATGTGGTGATCTTGAGATCTATCTTGTGATGTGGGGAGA
>CAZNOC010000070.1:0-17931 GCA_964574545.1 uncultured Bifidobacteriaceae bacterium
GCGACCTCGGGCCCGAGCTCGTGCGCAAGGTCTCGCGCATCCTGCACGGCTCGATTGCCTACGCGCTCGAGCACCGCGACGAAGCGCTCGACTACGCGCTGCAGTACGGCCGAGGCCTCGACCGTGAGAAGGCCGACACGTTCGTGGGGATGTATGTGAACCAGCTCACGCTCGAATACGGCGAGCGAGGCCGCACCGCCGTCCAGCGCATGCTGGACGAGGCCCACGAGAAGGGAATCCTGCCGGCGCGGATTGTGGCCGAGTACGCGGAGTGCTGAAGGTGGCGATCGCGCCCTGAAACGCTCAGGGGCGGGGAGTCAGGCACGCGGGCGAGCAGGGGGGCACGCCGTGTCATCATGAGTGCCGATGATGCCAATCGTGGCGGGTGACTCAGGCAGGAACAGGTCGTCTGGTCCGGACCGAAGGGTGCGGCCGACGGCTGCCGTCGTCCTGGTGGCGCTCTTGGTGTCGTCCTGGGTGTATCCCCGCGCCGTGTCCGCACAGGCGTCTCCGCTTCTCCTTGAGGCCATCGAGTGGTACACGGGTGTCGCCGGACGCGTCGACGACGCACGGGCGCGGGCGCTCCTGCTCAGGGCCGTGGATCGAGGCGAGCCGCTCGCACGGATGTGGCTCGCTCGGTGCCACTCTCGCGGCCGCATGGGTCTGGTGGCCGACTTGTCGAAGGCCCGGGCCCTGGCGGCCGCCGAGATCGCCGCTGTGGAGAATCAGGCGCGTGAGGGGGTGCTTGAGGCGGTTTTCCTGATGGGCACCGCCTTCGACGAGGGGCTGGGCCGAGCCGAGGACCCGGTCCTGGCCGCCGAGTGGTTTCGCCGCGCGGCAGACCGCGGCCACATACTCGCGCAACACAACCTGGGCAACGCCCATGCGGCCGGGCGGGGCGTGGAACAGAGCGATCGACTTGCCGTGGAGTGGTGGCTGAAGGCGGCGGCGGCCGGCGACGTCATCCCACAGCTTCGCCTTGGTGAGGCGTACGAGGCGGGCCGGGGGGTGGCCGAGGACCGGGCGGCGGCCCGGCGCTGGTACGGCGAGGCGTCCCGGCGCGGTAACGCCGCCGCACGGAAGGCCTTGGAGCGGCTGGGCCCGCCCTGATCGTTCGTCACACCTGATTCTTTTCCTTCCTCGCTTTTCCTGTTGTGTTGGCGACCCCGCAGGTCTAGAATCCCCGACACAGTTCTGCTAGGGTGCCCGTCCGGTTCTCCCCGGACGCGGTCTCCTGTTGCCCGGCGTCCGGCGTTTCGGCTGATCGCAACCCGTCTGTTTTTCACTGGAGGGTGGCATGGCGCGAATCGGCGTGTTCGTTCTGGGTTTGGTACTCGCGTGGCCGGCCACCTTTGCCGAAGCGCAGGTGAGCGGCACGACCGGGGCCATCAACGGCAAGGTATCCGACGCCACAGGCGGCATTCTTCCGGGGGTGACGGTCACCGTCACCAGTCCGAGTATGCAGGGCGTGCGAACGGAGGTCAGCAACAATCAGGGGGACTACCGGTTCCCTGGCCTGCCCCCCGGCGACTATCGCATCCAGTACGAGTTGCCCGGCTTCGGCACCGTCATCCGCGAAGGTGTGCGGGTGGGCATCGGGTTCACGGCTACCGTGAACACGGAGATGCGGCTCGCGGCGCTCGAGGAGACGGTGACGGTCAGCGGCGAGTCGCCGGTCGTCGACGTGACGTCGACGACCACCGCGACCAGCTTCGGCCAGGAGCGACTGGCCTCGTTGCCTAACGCCCGGGACTTCTGGACCGTCCTTGCCGCCGCGCCGGCCATCGTCGTCAACCGTATCGATGTGGGCGGCAGCGCCGCAGGCACTCAGACGGGTTACGCCGTCTACGACACGAAGCAGGATCAGCACCGTCCGATGGTCGAAGGCATCGTCAACACCGAAGGGACGAACGCGGCCGGCTTCTACTACGACTACGGGGCGATCGATGAGGTGGCGGTCCAGACCAAGGGTCACACCGCCGAGATGCCGTGGCCGGGGGTGTGGTCGAACTTCGTGGCCAAATCCGGTGGCAACGAGTATCACGGACGGATCTACGCCGACTATCAGGACAGCAGCGTGCAGGCGCGCAACATCGACGACTCGATGACCTTCCTCTGCCCCAGCAGCCGCTGCGGCGAGCTCATGCCATCGGACCTGAATCGCCTCGACAAGTACTACGACGTGAACGGCGATGTCGGCGGCTACCTGAAGAAGGACAAGCTGTGGTGGTTCGGATCGCTCCGGGACCAGAACATCAAGGTTTCGCTGCCGAACTTCCCCGTGAAGCCCTTTGAAACAGGGCTTCGCAACATCTCGGTCAAGGGCACGTACGCGCTCTCCCAGCAGAGCAAGATCACGGCGTTCGCCATGTGGGGGCAGAAGCATCAGCCGAATCGCCTCGATACCTTCGCGGTCGGCGCCACGGCGGCCCGGCATACCTCGGAGGACTCCACCTGGAGGCAGAAGTACTGGGGCCACACCTACAAGGCCGGGTACGAGACCGTGCTCAGTGAGAGCACGTATCTCGAGCTGCGCGGCGGGCAGTTCCGCTATGTGTGGCCGAACTTCCGCCACAGCGACTCGCCGGCCTTCCAGGACATCGGTAACCAGACCGTGCGCGGCGGCAACCGCGACGGGTGGTTCAGGACGCCGTCACGCAATCAGGTGGGCGGGTCGATGACCTACTACCGGTCGGGTCCGGCAGGCGAGCACAACTTCAAGTTTGGTGGCGAGTGGTTCCGCGAGACCTTCACCGATGAGCGTGGCATCGGCGGCCTCGGTAACGTACCGGGTGACGTGCTGCACATCCTGAACAACGGCGTGCCCGCGGAAGTGTATCTCTTCGCGACTCCCTCGATTTCCGAGCAGGGCCTTCGCACCGACGGGCTCTACATTCAGGACACGTGGCGCATGGGCCGCAAGGTGACGCTCAACCTGGGTCTCCGTTACGATCGGTACAAGAGCTTCCTGCCTCCCCAGGAGGGCCCACCGGTTGGGCCGTTCAACGACGTGCAGCTCAGCTTCCCGGAGGTGGGCAACCTCATCACGTTCAACCACTTCGCGCCACGCGTGGGCATCATCTACGATCTCACGGGCATGGGGCGGACGGTGTTGAAGGCCAACTTCGGCCACTACTACTGGAACCCTGGCACCAATAACATCGCCGGAGCCGTCAACGAGAATCCTGCCGATTGGTACCGACGGTACCGGTGGACGGACCTGAACGGCAACGGCCTGTACGATCCGGGCGAGGAGGGCGTCATCATCGCCCAGCGTGGCGGTGCCGCCACGGCATTCCTCGACCCGAACGTCAACAACACGCGGACGAGCGAGATCGCCACGTGGATCGAGCACGAGCTCGTCCCCGGAATCGCGATCCACGGTGGGTACGTCTACCGGAAGATCAGCGACTTCCGCGTGCTGATGAACGAGAACCGGCCGCCGTCGGCTTTCGACGTACCGGTCACGATCCGTGATCCCGGGCCCGACGGTGTGCTGGGAACGGCGGACGATGGCGCCGGGCTGTCGGGCTTCAATCTCAACCCGGCGTTTCTGGGGCGGCCCGTGCGCAACCTGCTGACGAACCTGCCTGGCGAGGGCGAGTACCACACCGTTGAGCTGTCCGTCTCCAAGCGGCAGACGGGCCGCTACTCCGTTCAGGCGTCGTTCTCGCAACGCTGGAACCTCGACCACGAGACGGCATACTTCGGCCAGAACCTCCGGTCGCTCACGACGGGTGCCAACCCGAACGAGTTCATCAACACCAGTGACGGCCGGTACGAGTTCAGCGTCTGGACGGCGAAGATTAACGGCAGCGTGGACGCCGGATGGGGCATTCGCGTGACGCCGGCGTTGCGCATCCAGCAGGGCCAGGCCTACGGGCGCACCTTCCTGGCCGGCGCCGCCAACGGCATCAACTACGGCACGCAGCGCATCCTGGCCGAACCGATCGATACCCGGCGGCAGGACACGATCACCATTCTCGACATCCGCGGCGAGAAGTTCTTCAACATGGCGGCGGGCCGTCGCGTGGGGCTCTTTGCGGACGTCTACAACCTCACCAACTCCGATGCGGCCCAGAACCTCAGCTGGGGTAGCGGCTCGGCATTTGAGCGTCCTGTCAGTATCGTCGGGCCGACGATTATGCGCTTCGGCGTGAAGTTCGACTGGTAGTGCCCTCGCACGGGACGGAGGCGTCGGCTCGCCTCCGTCCCGTCGAGTCGTCCGCCTTCCGCGAGTGCTCCCCCATGTCGATTCCCCTCACCGGCCCCGCGACGATGCTCGTGCATCTCGTGGCCGCTGGCGATCTCTCGGCGTCCGATCTGGTGGGCGCGCACCTCGATCGCATCTCGGCCCTCGATCCCGCGATCGGCGCGTTTGTGGACCTGCGGGCGGAGCAGGCGCTCGCCGACGCGCGCGCGCAGGACGAGGCCGCCACGCGTGGTGTGCCGCGCGGTCCCCTTGGAGGGCTTCCCGTCACGGTGAAGAGTGCGATCGAGGTCGCGGGCGTGCGTTGCGAAACCGGCAGCCCCTTCCGCGAGGGTGAGATGTCCACCGGAGACGCCGTGGTCGTTCAGCGGCTGAAGAACGCCGGTGCGATTGTCCTCGGCACGACCAACGTGGCCGAGATGCTGATGGGCTACGAGACCCACAATCCCCTGTACGGCCGCACGGTCAATCCGTGGGACTCGACGCGGACGCCTGGCGGGTCGAGCGGCGGAGAATCGGCAGCGATTGCCGCGGGTCTGTCGGCCGGCGGCATTGGCAGCGACGGCGGCGGCTCGATTCGCGTCCCCGCGCACTTCACCGGCATCTGCGGTCTCAAGCCTACCCCGGGGCGCATTCCGGCGACCGGTCATCAACCGGCATGCCTCGGCCCGTTCTCACTGATTGGCGTCGTCGGCCCGATGGCGCGCACCGTGGGCGACCTCCAGGCGATCTTCGCGGTGCTTGCGGGTTGGGACGATGCCGATCCTATGGCCGTGCCTCTCGAGGTCGGGACCACGCCCGACGACGCTCGCGGATGCCGCATCGGGTGGTTCGAAGACGATGGCCGCGTGCCCGTGACACCAGAGACGCGTGCGGCGGTGCGGGCGGCAGCCCTGGGTGTCGAACGGGGCGGGTTTGAGGTGGAGCCGTTCTTCCCGCCGGCGCTCGCGAAGCCGCGTGCGTTGTGGGACGTGTTCTTCTGCGAGACGGGCGCGATGCTCCTGGCGGAGACGCACGGAGGGGCCGAGCGTGCCTTGCCCATCCTCGCGGCCTTCGAGGACACGCGGACGTCGCGGGAGCCGCTGACGGCCGAGCGCCTGGCGCACGCCTGGATCGACCGCGACGTGGTGCGGGCCGAACTGCTCTCGCAGATGGCGACCCACCGCGTCCTGCTATGCCCTGTCGCCGCCGTGCCCGCGTTTCGCCACGGGGAACGCGCGTGGACGATCGAGGGCACAGAAGTACGCTATCTCGACGCCATGATTTACACGCAGTGGTTCAACGTGCTGGGCAATCCCGCGGTGGTGGTGCCGGTGGGTCGATCGCCGGAGGGACTGCCGATCGGCGTCCAGGTGGTGGGGCGCCCCTTCGACGAGGAACTCGTGCTCGAGGTCGCCGCCGCGATCGAGCGCGAGTGTGGCGGGTACGTCGCGCCGCCGTTGTAGCAGGGCTACTTCACCATGCCCCGCCCCTCCTCGATCGTGACACGCTGGCTCACGTTCACGCCGGTCACGCGGTCCCGGGCGCCGCTCGGCCACTCCACTTCGATCGCCGCGACCGTCGTGTCCCTGCCGAGCCCGAACGTGAGCGTCAGATCGCTCTGCGACGCATAGCTCGACCCGCTCCGGACCATCTGCCACTGCCGCCCGGAAGCGCTCTCGATGCGGACGACGGCCCCGATGCCGTCACGGTTCGACTTCACGCCGCGGGTGCGCACCGCGATCCAGGCGTTCCGGCTGCCGCCATCGTTCCGGAACAGATGCGCGGGCCCATGGTTGGTGGTGACGACGATGTCGAGGTCGCCGTCGCCGTCGAAGTCCGCGTGTGCGGCGCCGCGCGCCACGATCCGGCGGTTGAACGCCTCTCCGAGCGACGCCGTCACGTCCTCGAACCGGCCCTTGCCGGCGTTGCGCAGCAGCAGCGGCGGCTGCGCGTACTGCACCTTCGGCTGCACACGGGCGATCGCCTCGTCGATGTGTCCGTTGGCGGCGAAGATATCGAGCCAGCCGTCGAGATCGTAGTCGAAGAAGAACGCGCCGAACGTGAGCGAGAGCAGGCTGGCACGGCCCACGGTCGAGCGAGGCGCTTCGTCGATGAACAGCCCGTTGCCCTCGTTGCGGTAGAGGGCGAGCATCTCGTTGGAGAAGTTGCCGATGAGGAGGTGCGGGCGGCCCGAGCGGTCATAGTCGGCCGCATCCACGCCCATGCCCGCTCGTGCGATACCATCCTCGTTGAACGCCACGCCGGATCTGAGACCCACCTCCGTGAACGTCCCGTCACGGTCGTTGCGATAGAGCTTGTTGGGCTGCGTGTCGTTGGCCACGAAGAGATCGGGCCAGCCGTCGCCGTCGATGTCGAGCACGGCCACGCCGAGTGACTTGCTGGTGGGATCGCCCACGCCGGCCTTGCGGCTCACGTCCTCGAACCGGCCGGCTCCGAGGTTCCGGTACAGCTTCGACGAGGTGCCTTTGTACGACTCCGGCGTGCAGTAGGACTTGCTCACGCCGTCAAGCGTGCACCAGAGATCCGCCTCGGCAGTCCACTGCACATAGTTGGCGACGAACAGGTCCAGCCGTCCGTCGCGATCGTAGTCGAACCACGCGGCGCTCGTCCCGAAGTCGGCGTTGGCGATGCCCGAGGCCTTCGTCACGTCACGAAACTTCCCGCCGCCCTCGTTCCTGAACAGGCGGTCGCCTTCGAGGGCCGTGATGTACACGTCGCTGCGGCCGTCGTTGTCGTAGTCGCCCACCGCCACGCCGATGCCGTAGAGCTCGACGTCGAGGCCGCTGCCGGCAGTGACGTCGGTGAAGCCGCCGCGGCCGTCGTTCTTGTACAGCGCAGGAAGCGACCGGCGCTTGCCGGGCGTCCAGTCACGGCCGTTGACGAAGAGGAGATCCGTCCACCCGTCGCCGTCGAAGTCGAAGGCCGCGACACCGGCGCCCAGGGTTTCCGGCAGCCATTTCTGTCCCGCGCGGCCGCTGTTGTGCGTAAACCGGATGCCGGATGCGGCGGTGACGTCGGTGAAGGTGATCGTCGGAGGTTGTGCGAGCAGGCTCGTGCCGAGCAGGGCCAGCCACGCGGTGGCCACCCTCATTCGGTTCCCCCGCGCGAGGATGTGCGTGGCGGAAGCGGCACGCTCTCGTGCTCGTGGATGGCCTGGCGTTCGTTGTTGTCTTCGGGACTCGCCATCCTGCGGCGAGCCGTAATCGCCTGAGAGGACTCCTCGGCCTTGAAGCGCAGGAAGAGCCGCTCTTCACGATCCGCCCGCTCGGTGTCGCCCAGCCCGCGCGCGGCCAGCATGGCCGTGTAGTGCAACTGCAGGTCTTCGGGGTCGACGGCGGCGACGCGGGCGAGCACGTCGAGCGAGTCCTGATAGCGGCGCTCGAGAAACAGGATGCGCGCGAGCTGGTTGAGCGCGACGCGATCGCGCGGATACTGGGAGACCACGCGCTCCAGCGACGCGATCGCTGCAGGGTAGTCGCCGTCCGCCTTCTCGATCATGGCCTTGAAGAAGTGGATGCGCCCGAGCGCATCGTTGCGCCGCAGCGCCTCGGCCACGAACGGCTTGGCGGCGTCGGTCTCGCCCTCCTGGATAAGCGCCCGCGCCACGTTCAGCCAGCCGTCGGCGTAGTCCGGTTCGGCCTCGGTGACTCGCGTGAAGGCGTACTGTGCGCCCCGCAGGTCGCCCTGGAGCAGCAGTCCGATCCCCCAGTCGTTCCAGCGCTCGCGGCTTCCCCGATCGACCACCTGCGACCACACGGTGGGCGTCGTCCCGTCGCCGAGGGGCAGCGTCGTGGACGCCTGGGCCAGCGTGACGATCGGCAGATCCGGGATCCGGTCCTTGATCTGTCCGGACACGTTCGCGGGAATGTCCTTCGGATCGAATGAGAACGTCCGATCGTCGAAGGCCTTGCCGACGGCGGCGTCCGGCTGCCCCGGGACGGGGACGCCGGCATACGCAAACTGCGTGTAGACGTGCGCGAACTTGCGGTAGTGCAGTTTCGCGGTGAAGGTGATCGGTCCGCGCGCGTCCTCCGGAATCCGGACGCGGTAGTGCGCGACGTCGGCAGCGCCGGGCGGAATCAGCCGCACGTAGAGCAGGCTGCGCGTCTGCCACGCGTTGCGCTTGTCGATGGGGTTGCCGTGACCGTCGAGCTGAAGCGACCGGTAGAAGTGCGCGCCAGGCTCCACCGGTCCGCGGCCCTCGTCTTCGACCTGCCCGCTCCAGAAGATCACGCGGCCGTCGGCGTCCTGACCCTGCACTTCGAGCCACACGTCGAAGGCGTCGACGGTGCCGCCCGGAAAGAAGTGGCCGATCCGCCGTGTGCGGACGACGACGTCGAGCCGGACGGTCGATCCCGGGTGCAGCACCGGCTGCGCCAGATCGAGAGGCGCGGCGACTTGCCCGACGTCTCGAATGACGATCGGGGTCGCCTGCTCCGCCTCTTCGCCCACGGCGAAGCTCGACATCGCCTGAGCGGTCTCGGTGCTGCGGCGAATCATGGGCGAGCGCTCCGATCCCTCGTCGATCGGTGACGCGGCGAAGAGGTCCACCGTGATGAATCCCGACGTCAGGAAGTCGGTCGTCACCTTCATCTGCGCCGCATCGTCGTTGACGTGGGCCAGCGCGGTGTTCGCCGCGGGGAAGCGATGCGAATGCACCAGGCCGTCGGCGTGCCGGCCGGGATCGGACGACGGCACCTTCGGCATGTGGCAGTCGACGCACGTGGACGGGGCGTCGGGATAGTAGAACGAGCGCGCGCCCTGCCCGGACACCCCGCTGGCCTGCCAGGCGTCGTAGTCGTTGAAGCCGCGGATCCAGCGGTAGTCGTTCACCGGCACGTCGAGGTGGACCTTGTGGCACGTGGAGCAGAACTCCGACGCGTCGAGGCGCATGAAGGGCTTCATGAACGTGCGCCGGTGCGGTTCGGGGTCGAGATAGGTGAGGAACCGATCCACGGCGCGAATCACGGGATTGCGGCTCGAGGCCAGCCGGTGGAGCGGCGGGTACGCGATGGTGAACCCCCCGTTACCCATCGTGCTGTCCACACGCGAGATCGAATGACACGACGTGCAGCCGAGCCCGGCCTGGGCCTCCGGCGTGTCGATCTGATCGATGATCGGCTGATCGAACCGCCCGTTGAAGAACACCGCGTGGTCGTGGCAGCCGGCGCACCACTTGCTGGGCTCGGTCCCCGTGACCGACTGCATGTACTCGATGGACTTCCTGTAGAACTGGTTGTTGAACGATGCGAAGCGGTGCGCCGAACTCTGCCACTGCTCGTAGATGTCGGCGTGGCACTCGCCGCAGAGCGCCGAGTCCATGAAGAAGTCCGCCGGAATGGTGCCGCCGACGTTGGTCTGCGCCGAGGACGGGAAGAATGGCGACGCGCGACCTGCACCCTCTTCGTCCATCGACAGCGGCGGGCTCAGGGGATTGACGATGCGGTCGTCGGGGTTGGGGTGGGCCCTCGCCCACATGGCCGCGCCCGCGGGCAGCGCGACCAGCAGCAGCGCGGCGAGCTGGTAGCCCGCGCCGAAGCGTTGCTGGCCCCTGGTGCCACGTCGGAAGAGGTCCCACGCCAGCGGCAGCAGCGAGACCACCGCGGCGCCGCCGGCCGCGATGTGCGCCATGAGCGCCCAGCGAAACTCGAGAAGGTTGCCGCGCGCGATGAGATAGATGCCGAAGGCCGCGGCCACCGTCAGCAAGGCGGCAGACAGCAGGACGGAGCGCCGGCGCCGGAGTTCGCCGCGTCGCACCAGCAGGGCCAGCGCCACGCCCCACACCGCGAGGCCGAGGACCACGTGCGCGAGCACGTTGGCCATGTAGAAAATGGTCGGCGAGGCGGCCGCCGCGATGTAAGCGGAGTTGCCCGCCAGCAGCAGGATACCGAGGCCGGCGAGCGAGCCAAGCGTCCACGATCGCATGGGACCTCCGCCGAAGTGTCGCACAGAACCCCGGAATCTGGGCCCGATTTCGCACAGGTGTTACGACGGCCGACGCAGGGGCCGGAAGGCCGTCGTGCGATAGAATGCCGCTCTCTGCCATGCCGGGGTCCATCCTCGTCCGCGGGACCGTCCTGTCGCTGGTTGTGCTCGTGCTGGCTGGCGGATGTCGGCGCCCGCCGACGGCGGTCGAGGTCACGCCGGCGATGGTCGAGGCCAGCAACCACGGCGTCGGACTGATGGGCCAGTTCGACTTCGACGGAGCCGTCGCGGCCTTCGACGCGCTCGCCAGCCGCCATCCGGAATGGCCCGATGGCCAGTTCAATCTGGCCGTCGCCTTGATGAACCGGCAGGGTGAAGGCGACCCGGCCCGCGCCGAGGCGCTGCTTCGAACGCTGCTGGAGGTGCCGGCCGTGTCCCGTCGCGCGCAGTACGTCCTCGGATTGCTGCTGCTGCACGACGGGCGTGATGACGAAGCCCTGCCGCACCTGGAACGTGTCGCAACCTCGGACCCGCCAGACGGCTTCGCTGCCTACTACGTCGGCCAGATCCGGCTCGGCTCCTCGCCGCCGGATGCGCTCGAGTGGTACGAGCGCGCCCGACGCCTGCAGCCCATGCTGCGCAGCGCGCACTACGGCTCCTTCCTCGCGCTGCAGCGGCTCGGCCGTGGAGACGAGGCCGCGGCACGCCTTGACGAGTTTCAATCGTTGGCGCGCAACCCGCAGGCGACGCTCGCCGAATTCAAGTACACGAGGATGGGTCCGCTCTCGGAAGCCGTCACCGTGGACGTGTCCGACCCGCGTCCAGCGCCCGGCCCTGCCGGACCGCGGTTTCTCGAGGGCGCGCCGCTTCTGGCGACCGGCGCACCCGTGTGGCGGGCGCCGGACGCGCGGCCTCCGTCGATCACTGCCGCCGACATCGACGGCGATGGGGCCATCGATCTCTTCATCACGGGCATCGTCGACGGCCGCGCCCCCAACGCGGTGCTCCTGAACCGGCCCGGCGGCTTCGTCCTCGATCGGGACCATCCGCTCGCCGCCGTACCGGGCCTGACCGCGGCGCTGTGGGGCGATCTCGACGATGACGGGCTCCTCGACGTCGTGCTGTGCCGTCGCCGCGGCGGCACGCAGATCTGGAGGCAGGCGGCTGCCGGCCGGTGGCAGGACGTCACCTCCAGCCTTGGCATCGATCTCTCCGCACTCGACGTTGTCGACGGCGCGCTGGTGGATGCCGACCACGACGGCGATCTCGACATCTGGCTCGTGAACGCGTCGGGTCCGAACGAGCTGCTCAACAACGACGGGAACGGCCGCTTCCGCCCGATTGCAGGCGCGGCGGGCGTGGCGGGCGATGGTCGCCCCTCACGCGGCATCGTCGTCGCCGACCTCGACGGCGATCGCGATGTGGACGTAATTGTGCTGAACGCGGAGCCGCCGCACGACGTGTTCCTGAACGGACGCGTCTGGGAGTATCAGCGTGATGATGGCGCGGCGCTGCTGGCCGCGGCGCCGATGACGGCGCTCGTCGCCGGCGACCTCGATGCCGATGGCGAGACCGAGCTGTACAGCGCCGGCCCGCGCGGCGTCGAGCGCTGGCGGCGGGACGAGACCGGTGTGTGGCAACCGGCGCGTATCGCGGAGGCGCCAGGGGGCGCCGCGACGCAGTTGGCGCTCGCCGACACCAATGGTGATGCGGCCTTCGAGCTGGTCGCCACGTCACGGGAGGGGTGGATCGCGCTCGATATCGCGCCGCCAAGCGCCGCTCCGGCCTTCAGCGCGCAAGAGGCCGGGCTTGCCGGATGGACCGTGGCGCACCTCGATGTCGAGACCGGGCCGTCGGTCGTCGGCGTGCAGGCGGATGGCACACCCGTGATCTGGCGGCCGGGTCCGGGCCGGCACGGCTACATTGCCCTGCAGTTCACCGGACGCGATCCCAGGAGCGATCAGCGCCGTTCGAACGTCTCCGGCATCGGCACCAGTGTCGCCGTGCGAACCGGATCGGCGTGGACGGCGTTCGAAACCATCCGGCTGACCACGGGTCCCGGCCAGAGCCTGCAACCGGTGACCGTCGGGCTCGGGGGCGCGCCGCGCGTGGACTTCGTGGCGATGACCTGGTCCGACGGCGTCTATCAGACGGAACTCGGGCTCGAAGGCGGCCGCTTGCACGTGATCGGAGAGACCCAGCGTCAGTTGTCGAGCTGTCCCGTACTCTTCGCGTGGGACGGCACCCGCTTCGCCTTCGTCACCGACCTGCTCGGCGTCGGCGGCATCGGCTTCTTCGAGCAGCCTGGCCGGTACTCCGAGCCGCACCCGCGCGAGGACATCCTCTTCCCGGAAGGCGCGCTGGTGCCGCGCGACGGCACCTATCAGCTGAAGATTGGCGAGCCGATGGAGGAGATCGCCTATCTCGATTCGGCGGCCCTCGTCGCCTACGATCTGCCGCCCGGCTGGCGGATGGTACTCGACGAGCGCAAGGCGGTGACGGGCCCGGCGCCGACGAGCCTGCCCATCTTCTACCGTGAAGAGCGCGTGCCCGCACGGGCGAAGAATCATCGTGGAGAGGACGTCACCGATCTCGTGCGGACGGTCGATCGCGTGGCGGCAGGGCCAGACCGGATTGACGCGCGCTTCATCGGACTGGCGGGCGAACACTTCGTCGAGTTCGAGTTCGACGAGCCGCTCGCGCACGGCCCGGGCCGCCCGGTGCTGATGGCCGACGGCTGGATCGAGTATCCCTACGCCCAGACCGTATTCGCCGCGTGGCAGGCGGGCGCCGCCTACGAAGCTCCGACGCTCGAGGCCCGTGACGGACGGGGACGCTGGCACGTCGTGGCGCGCGAGTTCGGCTACCCGGCGGGGATGCCGCGGCGGATGGCGTATCCGCTGCCGCCGCTGCCGGCCGGCACGACGGCGCTGCGACTGCGGACGACCCAGCAGATCTACTGGGATCGCCTCGCCATCGTCTATGCGGAGGCGGCACCCGTGTATCGGCGGCACGTCCTGCCGCTCACGGCCGCCACGCTGGAGGAGGTGGGCTTCGCGCGCCGGACGACGGGACCTCAACGGACGCCGCACTACGACTACGACCAACGGGCGCCGCTGGCCGACACGAGGCACGCGCGCGGCTGGTACACGGCGTTCGGACCGGTGGACGAGCTTGTCAGTGCGGAAGACCACGCCGTCGCCATCTTCGGTCCCGGCGAAGAGGTGCACCTCGAGTTCGAGGCGCCCGCGGAGGGCCCGCCCGCCGGATGGACGCGCCGCCTCGTGCTCGAATCGCGCGGGTGGTGCAAGGACCTGGACCTCTACACGAAGGACGGCGAGACGGTGGAGCCGTTGCCGGGACGCGCGACCTCCGCGCGCGACGCGCTGCACCCGCGATTCCACACGCGATACCGCGCGGGACTCTGACGTCGACGGTTCGAGTCTGCCGCCACATCCGTGTCGACGCGCGACTATCGTGTGGCGGTCTCCGGCGTGCCGCCTTCCCGGCGCAGCTCCACGACCCGGTCTGCATCGAAGGGTCCGAAGCGTTCCCGCACGCCATCGGGCCACTGCACCGTCACGGTCTCGACCCGCGTGGCGCTCCCGAGGCCCACGTGCACGCGCGGGTCGTTCGCGGCCAGGTAGCTGTACCCGCTCCGCACGTCGCGGCGGACGATGCGCCCGCCGGCCTCGATATGAAGCGTGGCGCCAAGACTGTCGCGGCCGTGCTGGTCGACGACGCGCAGCATCAGCCAGTGGCCCCGGTCGGGGGCGATGTTGCGGAGCAGGTGTGCGGGGGCGTCACGGTTGACGACCAGGACATCGATCCCGCCGTCGTTGTCGATGTCACCGAACGCCGCTGCGCGGCTGGTGGCTACGAGCCGCGGCCACGTGCCGCCGCGCGGCAGCTGCTCCTCGAAGCGCCCGCCGTGCACGCCGCGGAAGAGCACGTTGGGTTCCGCATACGGATCGTCCGAGAAGGCCTCCGACTGCAGCCCGACACGCCCGCTGGCTTCGTACAGATCCAGCAGGCCGTCGTTGTCGAAGTCCAGCATCGCCACGCCGAACCTGGTGAAGCGGCGGCTCACGATGCGGAGTCCGACCGCGGACGTGGCGTCGACGAAGAACGCGCCTTCGTTGCGGTAGAACGAGTCGGACTCGGTGTCGAGGTTCACGACGAGGATGTCGTTGCGGCCGCTGCCGGCGACGTCGGCGACGTGCACCCCCATGCCGGCCTTCGGCGCGCCGTCCTGATCGATGGCGACTCCCGAGAGCATCGCCGTCTCCTCGAAACGCCAGCCGCCGAGGTTCCGCCAGAGGTGGTTCGGCGTGGCGTCGTTGGCCACGAAGAGGTCGATCCGCCCGTCGCCGTCGAAGTCGTCGGCGACGACGCCCAGACCGTTGCCGACGGCCGCGCCGATGCCCGCCTCGCGCGACACGTCGGTGAACGTGCCGTCGCCGTTGTTGCGGAACAGCAGGTCGGCGGTCGGGGAGTCGTAGTTGCTGGGACTGCAGTAGTCGATGATGCCGGTGAGGCTGTAGCATTCGCGTTCGGCCTCGACGCTCCAGTCCAGATATCGCGTGACGAAGAGATCGAGGTGGCCGTCGGCGTCGACGTCCAGAAACGTCGCGCTCGTGCTCCATCCGTCGCCGGCGACGCCGGCGGCCTCGGTCACGTCCGTGAAATGGCCGCGGCCGTCGTTGCGAAGCAGCACGTTGGGGCCGAGGTTCGTGATGTAGACATCGGGGTGGCCGTCGTTGTCGAAATCGCCGACCGCCACGCCCATCCCGTAGCCGGCGACGGCCGCGACGCCGCTCGCCTCCGACACGTCCTCGAACGTGCCGTCGCCTCGGTTCCGATAGAACCGATGGCCGGCCGGCGTCCCGGCCAGCGAGGCGAGCGAGCCGCTCTGGATGACGATGATGTCGAGGAAGCCGTCGCCGTCGAAGTCAAACAGCGCTCCGCCTCCTCCCATGATCTCCGGGAGCAGATGGCGGGTCCCGTGACCCGAGTCGTGGACGAACGAGAGGCCGGCGGCCGAGGCGATGTCCTCGAACCACGGCGGTGCCTCCGGCGAGCCGGCTGCGGCGTCCGGTGGCTCCGTCGCGGGCGTTCCTGCACCGCACGCGGCCGAGATGAGTGCCACGGCAGCCGACAGGACGACGGCGCCCGGCATTCGCAGAAGACCCCTCATGGAACGGCCCTCGCTGCGGTGCCGATGCGCGCTCGCGCCTCGGCGAGGTGCGGGTTGCCCGGCTCTGCCTGCTCGGCACGGGCCAGCACCCGCACGGCCTCGGCGAACTCGCCGAGCGCGGCATGGGTGTCGGCGATGCCGATGAGGGCGTCGCCCAGCAGGGGATTTCGCTCCAGCGCCAGCTCGAAGCGCCGCCGTGCGGCAAGGTACTCGCCGCGCGCGCCGAGGATCATCCCGATCCACAGGTGCGGCATCGGGTCGCGCGGATCGCGCGCGACGGCCGCATCGAAGAGCCGGGTGGCCTCGTCGGTGCGTCCCTGCTGCCAGCGCACCACGCCCTGGAGGCGCGCCGCGTCGGCATTCGACGGCCTCAGCGCGAGCGCCCGGGCGGCGTGGACGGCAGCCCTGTCGAGCGCGCCCGCAAACAGGTACGCGCTGGCGAGATGCATATGCGCGTCGAATTCGCCGGGATGGGCCTCGAGGATCGGCAGCAACGTGGCCTCGGCGTCGCCGAGACGCCGCGCGGACGCGTACATCCCGCCAAGATAGACGCGCAGCGCTCTGTCGTCGGGCCGTTCGGCCACCAGGCGCTGGAGCAGGGTAATGGCCTCGTCGTATCGACGCTCCAGCCCGAGCGCGGTGGCCTCTTTGAGCAGCGCCGCGAAGCCACGACGGTACTGCGCGACTTCGCCCGTCCAGGGATCGTGCCAGTCTGGCTCGCCCGTGGATCCCACGGCCAGCGCGACGCGCGCGTCCTCGTCGCGTCCGAGCCGCCGGTAGGCCGTGCCGAGGAGGTGGAGCGCGTATCGCTGACCGGGATTCCCGGCGAGCAGCGCTTCCAGGGTGGTTGCCGCCTCGACCTCCTGCCGTCGCGCCAGCTGCACCAGTGCGAGGCCCACAGGGCCGGCAGGGTCACCCGGCGCGAGACGCATGGCCTCGCGAAGCGCCGCCTCCGCGCCGTCGGTGTCGCCGAGATCCAGGCGCCACAGCCCCTGCCGCCACCGCGCCGGCGCGTAGCCGGGCGCCCGGGCGATGACCAGCGCCATGTCGTCGAGCGCGGCCTCCACCTCGCCACGGCGCGCCCGCAGCAGCGCCTGCCGGTACGCCCACCGCGGCTCCTCTTCAGCCAGCGCGCGCGCGGTGCGGTAGCACTCCTCGGCCTCGACGAGCAGGCCGTTGGCCTCGAAGCCCATTCCGAGCCGTCCCCACGCGCCTGCCTCCGAACGCCGGGCGTCCACCTGCGTCGTCAACTCTCTGAGGAGCTCACGGACGGCGGGATCGATCTCGCCGACGGCCGCCAGGTCCGGTGGCGCGGGACCGCGGCTACACGCGCTGCAAGTCAGCAGGCTCGCGACGAGGGCCGCGCCGGCGGCTGCCTTCGCGCTCACCATCCCATTACGTGGCTGTCACCGGCGGGACTGGTCGTCTGGGGGATCGCTTCGTCCGGATCCCACAGGCAGGCCACGCTCGGCGCCCGGAGGGGATCCGCGTACGCCACCATGCCGTGTGTGCCCATGGCTGTCGGGCGCCAGCTCGGCGCCTGCGCCATCGGATGGGGGGCGAGGGTGACGACGGCGGCGAGCGTGGCGAGTGACAGACGGCGCCAGGTCATGGGGCCTCCTCGCGCGGCGCCCCTCCGGCCGGGCCGGTCGCGCCGCTGGTCTCCGGAACGCGCGGGTGCGCCTGCCGAGCATCCGCCCGACAGGCGGTCTTGTCAACCGGTCGAGCGAAGTCCGGTGAGGGAGCGGCCAGGCCCCGGCGGCCGAGTCGCCTCAAGGCCGCCGGGTGGCGGTATCATCACGCGACCATGGCTTGGATCGACCTTCCTTCCGTGTCGGCCGCCACGGGCCTGTTGCGCGCGGAGTACGATGCGGCCATCGCCCGCGCCGGCCGCGTGTGGCAGATCGTCAGGGCGAAGAGCTTGAACCCGCCGGCCCTCAAGCACTCGACGGCGCTCTACAGCGCGCTGATGCACGGGCCGTCGCCGCTCTCGCGTGCCCGGCGCGAGATGCTCGCCGTGGTGGTCTCGCAGGCCAACGACTGCCACTATTGAGTGGAGGCGCACGCGCACGACCTCCGTGCAGAGGTCGCAGACGCCGCCGTCGTCGAGGCCGTGAAGACCGACTGGACGCGCGCGCCGCTGGCGGATCCCGACCGCGCGCTGCTCGCCTTCGCGGCGAAGCTGACGACGACTCCCGGTTTGATGACGCGCGAGGATGTGGAGGCGCTGCGGACCGCGGGGTTCAACGACCGCGCCATTTCAGATGCGGTGCACATCATTGGCTACTTCAACTACATCAACCGCGTCGCCGACGGTGTCGGCGTCGACCTCGAAGAGTGGATGCCGCCGCACCCCCACGGCGACCGCCATCAGCGCGAGCGGTTGCCGTGAGAAGATCGGCTGGGGCGTGAGCGGGTCTCAGTCGCGGCCCGCGGGAGTGCCGTGGTGCGGTGCCCCCTCGTCGCACCGCTCCACCGGGCGGAGGGACGCGGGCACCTCGAGGTGGAGCGCCCGGCAGAGCACGGCGTGCAGTTGCCGCACACCCTCGGTGAGCGCCGCGGGGCCGGGCTGCAGGATGTAGGCGGACTTCACCTC
>CAZNOC010000071.1:0-1252 GCA_964574545.1 uncultured Bifidobacteriaceae bacterium
TGACGCGTTCCACCACCACGCGGCGGCGGCCATCGTCGGGCATCAGGCCTGCATCGGGCATTTCGGGGAACCTCCTCTCTTCGGTGAACGGTGACCTGGGAATCGGGGGGTCGGGCACTGGTCCTTCATCCGGGGGGCCGGGGTTCGCGGTCTTCCGGGAGCGCCGTGGCGCGGGCGCCTGCCGGGAGCGCAAGCAGCAACGCCAGTGACCGGGACGCCAGCGAGTAGATCCCACCGGCAGCGACCGTCGCATGCTCTCGCTCGCGCTCGAAGGTGTCCACGAGGCAGGTCCACTGCGCGACGGCGGAAACCGCAGGCAACGCGAATGGCACAGGTATCTCCTGAGCGTTGAGCAGGATGAGCAACGTATCCCCTGTGACCGGCAGGCCGCGGTCGTCCATCTCGTCGGCGGCGTCACCCGGGAGCAGCATGCCGAGGCATCGAAGGTCCGCGGCGCGCCACTCGGCATCGGTCATCTCGCGGCCGGTCGGCGCCAGCCAGACGACATCGCGCGCGGCGCGGCCGTTGAAGAACCGGCGGCGGCGCAGCACCGGCTGCGTACGCCGGATCGCGACGAGCGTGCGCGCGAAGTCGAGGAGCGCCTGATCGTCGCCGTCGAGGTTCCAGTCCACCCAGGTCAGTTCGTTGTCCTGGCAGTAGCCGTTGTTGTTGCCGAGCTGCGTGCGTCCCATTTCGTCACCATGGCCGATCATCGGCACGCCCTGGGACAGCAGCAGCGTCGCGAGGAAGTTTCGCTTCTGGCGCTCGCGGAGCGCGCGGATCTCGGGATCGTCGGTAGGTCCCTCGACGCCGAAGTTGTAGCTCAGGTTGTGGGACTCGCCGTCGCGATTGTTCTCGCCGTTGGCGAGGTTGTGCTTCTCGTTGTAGCTGACGAGGTCGTTCAGCGTGAAGCCGTCATGGCAGGTCACGAAGTTGATGCTCGAGTAGGGGCGCCGGCCGCTGTGCCCGTAGAGATCGCTGCTGCCGGCCAGCCGCGTCGCCATCTCCGACACGACGCCCTTGTCCCCACGCCAGAAACGGCGCACCGTATCGCGGTACTTGCCGTTCCATTCGGTCCAGAGCACGGGGAAGTTGCCGACCTGATAGCCGCCTTCGCCAAGATCCCAGGGTTCGGCGATCAGCTTCACCTGCGAGATCACCGGGTCCTGATGGATGACGTCGAAGAACGCCCCGAGCCGGTCAACCTCGTACAGCTCGCGTGCCAGCGCGCTCGCCAGGTCGAACCGGAAGC
>CAZNOC010000071.1:1262-17899 GCA_964574545.1 uncultured Bifidobacteriaceae bacterium
GAAGCCGTCCACGTGCATCTCGGTGACCCAGTAGCGCAGGCTGTCCATGATGAGCTGCAGCACGCGCGGGCTCTGCATGTTCAGCGTGTTGCCACACCCCGTGAAGTCCAGGTAGTGCCGCGCATCCCCCGGCATCAACCGGTAGTACTCGGCGTTGTCGATGCCGCGCAGCGACAGCGTGGGACCGAGATGGCTGCCCTCGGTCGTATGGTTGTAGACGACGTCGAGAATCACCTCGATGCCGGCGGCGTGCAGCGCCCGCACCATCATCTTGAACTCGCGTACCGACTCGAGCGGCTCACCGGATGTCGAGTACCGGAGATCGGGGGCGAAGTAGGCGAGCGTGTTGTAGCCCCAGTAGTTGGTGAGACCCGCCTCGACGAGGTGCCGGTCGTAGGAGTGATGGTGGACCGGCATCAGTTCCACGGCCGTCACACCCAGGCTGCGGAAGTGATCGAGCACCGGCTCGAGCGTCAGCGCCGCGTATCGTCCACGCAACGGCTCGGGCACCAGCGGATGGAGCTTCGTGAAGCCCTTCACATGCAGCTCGTAGATCACGGTGCGGTGCCACGGCGTGCGCGGGAGCCGGTCGTCACCCCAGGTGAACGAGGGGTCCACAACCGCGGACATGGGCGCGTACGGCGCGCTGTCACGCGTATCGAAGGACAGGTCGCCGTCGGGGTGCCCGACGACGTACCCGAAGAGGGCATCGTGCCACCGCACCGGCCGCCCGATGGCTTTGGTGTACGGGTCCACGAGCAGCTTGTGCGGGTTGAAGCGGAGGCCCTCCGCCGGCGAGTACGGCCCGTCAACGCGGTAGCCGTAGAGCTGGCCGGGGTTCACGTCGGGCAGGTAGCCGTGCCACACCATGTCGGTGTGCTCGACCAGAGGCACGCGTGCCGACTCGGCCGTTGCCGTCGTCGAGTCGAAGAGACACAGCTCGACCGCAGTGGCTCGCTCGGAGAACAACGCGAAGTTGACGCCGAGGCCATCCCAGGTCGCGCCGAGTGGGTAGGGAGAGCCTGGATAGACCCTCATGCGTGGATGCTCATGATCGGTGAACGGTGGACGGTGATCGGTGAACGGTGAACGGTGACCTGCAACCGGGGCTGAGGGTCGGTCAATGGTGGTTGGTGAGTGGCCAGGCCTCGCGGCCGTCACCACCGATCACCGTCCACCGCTCACGAGGCCCTCGGCCCCCCGATCAACGACCACCGTTCACCGGCCACCGTTCACCGATCACTGTACCATCTAGCTTCGGCTGCGGGTCAATGCGAACAGGCGATCGGTCTTGTCCTCGCGGCCGAGTACGTAGCGGACAAGGATGCGGCTCGCGAGAAAGGCGTGGGACGGGGAGGGTGATCCGCCCCACGCGAAGAGCTGTCTCGGGAAGTTACGGTGTGGTCCCACCAGCATCACGTCGTCGGAGCTTCGCGCCACGGGCACGTCCCATCCGTATGCCGGTTTCAGTCCCGCAATCTCGGGATGCATCCGGAGCACTTCGTACATCAGCTGGCCGGTGCGCTGGACCCACACCTTTTCGCGTGCGTTCGCCGAAGTGCGCGGCTGGTCGCCACCCGACACCACCAGCCGGCCGTCCGCCGTCCACGCGATGGCGTGAGGAGGTGTCTCGGCATCCATCAGAGGCACACGACCGCGGCCGAACGCACGCCGCATCCCCGCGGGCACCGGCTCGGTCGCGACGACGTAGCGTTCGTCGAGCTTGAAGTGGCGGGCGAGCGGCGAGTGAAGGCTGCCGGGCTCGCCCGTGCAGACGATCACGGTACCGGCGTGGATCATGCCGCCTGGCAGCACGACGTCGATGTGGTCGTCCCCTGTGCGCAGCGCGCGCACGGGTGATGCCTCGAAGATGGCCGCCTTGCGCTTCGCCGCGGCGGCGGCGAAGCCGACGGTCAGCCGGTACGGATCCGCGTGCGCCCAGCCGCGCGTCCGCAACCCGCCCGGCGCATCGAGTCCGGTTTCGCGCAGCACGGCCTGAGGCTTCACCCAGGATCCCTCGAGCCCGGCCCTCTGTCGCGCGGCCAGTTCCCGGAGGAGAGCCTTCTCCTGGCCCTGCTGCCGGGCCACCTGCAGACCGTCGTGGATGTCGAGCGCAGGTTTGATCCCAAGTCGCTTGGCGGTGGACGCCAGATCGCGCACAGCCTGACGAGTGGCCTCGAACACGGCGCGCGCCACCCGCCTTCCATGAGCCTTCTCGAAGGCCAGGTACGAGGGCGCGGCATCCCCCGATATCAGCCCCGAAGCGCGGCCAGTGCCCTGGACGCCGAGCCGGCCCGCCTCCACGAGCACGACCCCCACTCCCGATTCGGCCAACGCGTGAGCCGTGGCGCAGCCGGTCAGGCCGCCGCCGATGACCACCACAGGCACGGTGACGTCGCCGCGGAATCTGGGAAACGATGGCCGACGGCTCTTCGGAAACTCATCAATCCAGGGCGATTTTCCGTATCGGGTCACTGGCACGCTGGGATTCTATGCCAGTGGCTCGGCCTCGCTCTCGAGAATCCTCTTCTTCCGATCACTTCCCCAGCGGTATTCCCCGGTTCCGCCGGCCTTGGGGGTGACCCGGTGACAGGGAATCAGGACAGCGGCGGGGTTGGTGGCACAGGCGCGGGCGACCGCCCGGACGGCGGTCGGACGGCCGATGGCGGCCGCAATCTCCGCATACGATCGCGTCTCGCCCGGGGGAATGCGCCGCAAGGCCTGCCACACACGCCACTGGAACGCCGTGCCTCGAACGTCCAGCGGCACCTCGCTGGACGGCTGGCGGCCGTCCACCTGGCCGACAATGGCACGGACCCAGGTGGAGCGGGCCGGCGTCTCGCGGGTGATCCTGGCGGAGGAAAACTCGCGCCTGAGCTCTGCCAGCAGCGCGCGATCGGAATCCCCGATCTTCACCGCACAGACGCCCTCCTTGGTCGCGGCCACCAGCAGGCGGCCAAGCGAGCAGTCCACGAGGCTGACGCCGATGCTGACGCCAGCCCCACCCCGGCGGTACGAGGCCGGGGAGATGCCGGCACCCGTCGGCTGCGATTCGTAGACGCGGCTCGGCGACCCGTATCCAGCATCGTAGACGGCGCCGGTCACCGGCTGCCCGCGGCCCAGAGCACGACGAAAGCGATCCGCCCGGCAGGCGGCCTGGTACTCTCGCGGTGACAGCCCGACGAGGCGTGTGAACGCGCGCTGCAAGTGCGAGGCGCTCATGCCGGTCATGCGCGCCAGTTCGGTCAGACGCACCGTCTCGTCGGCGTGGGTCTTGAGGTACGAGACGACCCGCGCCACGGCCGCCGCGCCCGGGGAACGCTCCGTCGCGACACCAGGGCGGCATCGCTTGCACGCCCGAAAACCGGCGTGTTCCGCGTCAGCGGACGTGGGGAAGAACCGCACGCGGTCGCGTCGTGGACGCCGGCTCGGGCACGTCGGACGGCAGTAGATGCCGGTGGACGACACCGCATAGACAAACGTGCCATCGGCGCGCGCATCGCGCGCGAGCACGGCAGCCCACTGGCGGTCGACGGGGAGTCGGGGTGTCACGGCTTCGCTCGTCATCATGATCGATCTCTCGCGGTTTGCAGTCGGCGATGTGCGCTCCCTGCCTGTTTTGCCGGCCGTCGGGCGGCGGGCGGCCGCCGCTCGCTGTCCGACCTTGACTGCCTGCATTCTGCGGCGTTCGGCAACGTCAATGCGATCCGCCGTTTGCGATCAAACTCCCCGTCGATTGCGCTCCTGCCAGCCCGCTGCGAACCCCACCAGCCCGCCGCAGACCGCGGGCCTCGGCAGGCCTGGCAGCATTGGCACCCCGGGCGCCCTCGCGTCCCCTGTAGAATCTGTCGCATGGCGCGCCGCCCCCTCGTGCTTCGGCTCCTGTTCGTGCTGTTGCTGGTCCTGCTCGTCGGGGCCCTCGCAGGCGGATGGTGGCTGCGTGCGCAGTTGAGGGGCAGCCTGGCGATGCTCGACGGCGAACTGGAACTGCCGGGACTGAGCGCGGAGGTTCGCATCGAGCGGGATGCGCTCGGCATCCCCACGATCACCGCCTCGTCACTCGTCGATGCCGCCTACGGCCTGGGGTTCGTGCACGCCCAGGAGCGCTACTTCCAGATGGACCTGCAGCGGCGGCAGGCGGCTGGCGAGCTGGCCGCGCTCGTGGGCCCCGCGGCGCTCGACAGCGATCGCGCCATGCGACGCCACCGGTTCCACTCCGTGGCCGAGCGGGCGGTCGCGCTGACCGCACCGCACGACCGCGCGCGATACGACGCGTACGCGGCCGGAGTGAACGCCGGACTAGCCGCCCTGAAGACCCCCCCGTTCGAGTACCTGCTGCTGCGCGTGACGCCAGAGCCCTGGCGAACGGAGGACGCCGTGCTGACAGGGCTGGCGATGTACCACGACCTGCAGAACCCGGGTGCCAGCGCCGAACCGGTGCTCGGGGTCATGCACGACATGCTGCCCGATCCGCTCTTCGAGTTCCTCGCCGCGCGCGCTTCCGACTGGGAGACGCCGGTCGAAGGCGCGCCGATGCCGGTGGCGCCGGTTCCGGGACCCGGGGTGTTCCAGCTGCGTTCGGCGGCCGACGCCCTCCGGCCGATGGGCCGGGCGCAGCCAGGACACCCGACCCACGAGGACGCCTGGTTCGAGGAGCAATCCACGATCGGCAGCAACAACTGGGCGGTGGCCGGCCCGCTCACCCCTTCGGGTGCGGCGCTCGTCGCCAACGACATGCACCTGCGCATCTCGGTGCCGAACATCTGGTTTCGCGCATCCATCGTCACGCCGGATCCGCTGGCGCCGGGCCGGACGATGCGCCAGACGGGCGTCGTGCTGCCGGGCATGCCGGTGATGATCGTGGGGAGCAACGGGCACGTCGCCTGGGGGTACACCAACTCGCAAGCCGACTGGCACGACCTCGTCGTCCTCGAACCCGACCCACGCGATCCGTCGCGATACCTGACGCCCGACGGCCCACGCTCGTTCGAACGGGTCACCGAAACCATCCGCGTCAAGGGCGGCACCGATCGCACCATGGAGATGCGGTGGACGATCTGGGGACCTGTCTGGGACACCGATCATCGCGGCCGTGAGCGGGCGCTCCGCTGGATCGCGCACGACGCCGAGGTCCTCGCGCAGTCCGTTGATCGGTTCACGTTCGGCCGGGACACGGAGTCGGCGCTCCGTCTGGCCGCCCGCACTGCGATCCCCGGCCAGAACCTGGTGGTCGGCGACCGTGACGGGCGTATCGGATGGACGCTCGCGGGCACCCTGCCGGTGCGCAAGGGCTTCAGCGGCGAGCTGCCCGTGTCGTGGGCGGATGGCACCCGCAGGTGGGATGGCTGGCTGTCGATCGACCGGCACCCGCGCATCCTCGACCCGCCGAGCGGCCGCCTGTGGACGGCCAACGCGCGCGTCGTGGACGGCGACAACCGGCAGCTGCTCGGCGAGGGCAACTACGCTGACGGCGTGCGCGCGCGAATCATTCGGGACGAACTGTTCGCCACCGGGACGGCCACGCCGGACCGCATGCTGCAGATCCAGCTCTCGGACGATGGCCGCTTCCTCGAGCGGTGGCGCGCGCGGTTGCTCGAGGCGCTGACGCCTCAGGTACGTGGCACCTCCCCGGCCAGAGCGGAGTTCGCACGCCTCCTCGAGACCACCTGGTCGGGACGGGCGTCGATCGAGTCGGTGGCGTACCGTTTGACGCGGCACACGCGCGCGGTCGTCTCGCGCCTCGCGTTCGACCCGTTCGTCCAGCGGTGGCAGGCCGCCGCTCCGTCCGCGACATACGCTCGCATGCGGCGCGCCGAGGGCCCGCTCTGGCGGCTCGTCACCGAGCAGCCCCTCCACTTGCTGCATCCCGCCTACGAGAGTTGGGATGCGCTGCTCCTCGCCGCCGTGGACGAGGCCATCGCGGATCTGACGGCAGACGGGGGCGCGCTGGCAGATCGCACGTGGGGCGAAGTGAACCGCGCGTTCATCACGCATCCGCTCTCGGCTGCCGTGCCACTGCTCGGACGCTGGCTCGACATGCCGGCGGATCCCCTTCCAGGGGACGTGTACACGCCGCGGGCCTCCAGCGCGCGCGCCGGCGCGTCCCAGCGCATGGCCGTCTCACCCGGGCGCGAAGAGGAAGGCTACATGCACATGCCGGTCGGCCAGAGCGGCCATCCCTGGTCGCCCTTCTACCGGAGCCAGCACGAGGCGTGGGTGAAGGGAGAGAAACTGCCGTTCCTTCCCGGCCCTCCGGTGCATCGTCTGACCCTGGCCGGCCGTCGGCACATCTCGTGATCTCGTGATGTGGTGATGTGGTGATCTTGGATCTGCAGATGTGATGATCCTTGTCGGGCGGCGCGCGAATCTACGTTCCGATCTGCGCGGGGCGCACAGACGGCGCCTGCGGCGCGAATCTCAGTTTCAATCTGGGCGGGCGCCCGGGCGGTGACTGCGCGATCGCCCGGGCGACGGCGGGCGGACCCCACTTCAATAGATCGCCACATCGACACATCACACATCGCAAGATCCGAAAATCGCACATCTGAAGATCGATCGCGCGATCACCACATCACGAGATCGCCAGATGTGCGCGAGCCTGCTACAGCAGCGCGCGGGCGGCGAGGGCTTTCTCCGCGGCCGCGAGCGGCGTGTCTGCGAGCGCGGTGATGTGCCCCATCTTGCGGCCCACACGTGCCGTGGACTTGCCGTAGAGGTGCAGGGACACGTCGGTCAGCGCGAGCGCCCCGCTCCAGTCAGGCTCCCCATTCGTCCAGACGTCCCCGAGCAGGTTGACCATGGCCGCCGGCCGGCGCTGATCGGTCGAGCCGAGTGGCAGGCCGGACACGGCCCGCACCTGCTGCTCGAACTGGCTTGTCGCGCACGCATCGATCGTCAGGTGCCCCGAGTTGTGGGGCCGCGGGGCCACCTCGTTCACCAACACGCGGCCCGAGGCGGTCAGGAAGAACTCCACGCACAGCACGCCAACGTACGCGAGTTCCTCCGCGATCGTGCGCGTGATCAGCACGGCCTCGTGCGCCGTCTCGACGGGAACACCGGCGGGCGCCACCGACACATCGAGGATGTGCTCGCGGTGTGTGTTTTCGATCGCCCCGTAGTGCACGAACGCGCCGTCGAGCCCGCGCGCCGCGACGACAGAGAACTCCAGCACGAAGTCCACCACGCGTTCGAGGATGGCCGGCTGCGGGCCAACCAGTCCCCAGACGCGCTCGGCCTCTTCGGGCTTCGCGATCCTGTGCTGCCCCTTGCCGTCGTACCCGAACGCGGCCGTCTTGAGAATGGCGGGCACACCGACCCGCGGCAGGGCCTCGAGCAGCTCGTCGAGCGAAGCCACCGCCTCGAACGGGGTGACCGGTAAGCCCTTGAGCGCGAGGAAGCTCTTTTCGCGCGCGCGCTGCTGTGTCACGTAGAGCGCATGACCCGTGGGTCGCACCGGCGCGATGTCGGCCGCCGCATCCGCCGCCTCGATCGGGATGTTCTCGAACTCAAACGTGACGACATCCACCCCGGCGGCGAACGCGCGAATCGCCTCGAGGTCGTCGTACTCGGCCGTGATCTCGACATCCGCCACCTGGCCGGTGGGCGAGTCCTCGGCGGGCGACAACGTGTGCACCCGGTAGCCCATGCGTCTCGCCGCGAGCGCGAACATCCTCCCCAGTTGTCCGCTCCCCAGCACCCCGAGCGTCGCGCCCGGCAGGACGATGCGGTTCACGGCAAAGGGTCCTCGCGCACCGCGCGGGCCTGATCCTCCCGGTAGGCGTGCAGCTTCGCGCGCAAGTCCGGACGGGAACCGGCCAGGATGGCCACGGCCAGCAATCCGGCATTCTTCGCGCCGGCCTTGCCGATGGCGAGCGTGCCGACCGGCACGCCACCCGGCATCTGCACGATCGACAGCAGCGAATCGAGGCCGCCGAGCGCCGCGGTCGGCACGGGGACCCCCAGTACCGGCAGGACCGTATGGGCCGCTGTCATTCCCGGCAGATGGGCCGCGCCCCCCGCACCGGCGATGATCACCTCGAGCCCGCGCGCCTCCGCCGTCTCCGCGAATTCCGTCATCCAGGCGGGCGTGCGGTGCGCGGACACGATGTACCGCTCGTACGCGACGTCGAAGTGGTCGAGGATCTCCGCGGCGGGGGACATGGTGTCCCAGTCGGACTTCGATCCCATGATCAAGGCGACGAGAGGTTTGGACATCTGGTGATCTGGTGATGTGGTGATGTGCGGATCTTCGATGTGGGGGTCTGGGGATCTATCTCGTGATCTTCCTGGACGAGTCTGTGATCTGTCGATCGGGTGCGGTGGACTTCCGGGAAGTGTAACATCGGCGGGGCGGCCCGATGGACTGGCTCAACTACCACCACCTGCTCTACTTCTGGACCGTGGCTCGAGAGGGCAGCATCGCGAAGGCCAGCCAGCAGCTGCACCTTGCACAACCCACCATCAGCGGCCAGATTCGCATGCTCGAGGAATCGCTCGGCGAACGGCTGTTTGCGCGAGCCGGGCGCAACCTGGTCCTGACCGATCGCGGGCGCCTGGTTTTCGACTACGCCAACGAGATCTTCTCACTCGGCCGCGAGCTGATGGACACGCTCAGGGACCGGCCGACCGGCCGGCCTCTGCGCGTCCAGGTGGGGCTGGCCGATGCGGTCAGCAAGCTGGTGGCCTACCGGCTACTCGATCCTGCTCTCAAGCTCGAACAGCCCGTGCACATCATCTGCCGCGAGGGGCGTCCCGAGGACCTTGTTGCCGATTTGGCTCGCCACAATCTCGACATGGTCCTCACGGATGCCCCGATCTCTCCCGGGCTGAAGATCAAGGCGTTCAACCACTTGCTCGGCGACTCGGGTCTCACCGTGTTCGGCACGGCAGCGCTCGCGAAGGCCCATCGGCGCACGTTCCCCTCCTCCCTCGATGGCGCGCCTGTCTTGCTGCCGACCGCGGCCACGCTCGTGCGCCGCTCGCTGGATCAGTGGTTCGCGCAGATCCACGTCCGCCCCCGCATCGTCGCCGAGTTCGACGACGGTGCGCTCGCCCACACGTTCGGGCAGGCAGACGTGGGCCTCTTCGTCGGGCCGACGGTGACGGAAGCCGAAGTCAGGCGGCAGTTCGGTGTGTCGGTCGTCGGACGGATCAGCGAGGTGCGAGAACGCGTGTACGCGATCTCGGTCGAGCGCCGCTTGAAGCACCCGGCGGTCGTCGCCATCTCGGACGCGGCGCACACACTCCTTGGACAACACACCAGCTGAGCTGCCGCGCCCGCGCTTGACAGGGGTACGGGCCCGGCACAGACTCACTCATGGGGTTGGTCAGTCGTCCGGCGTTCCGCAACCTCGGCCGCGGCGTGTTCTGACGCCGCCTCGTTCCCGCTCCCGCTTGCCTTCTGTCTTGAAGGCACTTCATCCGTCGCATCGTCGTCTCAATTGTCAGCGCGGCAGCAGGCCTCGTCGGTCGCGCAAGCGCCACACGCTCCATTCATTCACAGAGGAGAAACCCAATGCAGGCAGTGGTTGACTCGGTCAAGAACACGGTCGTCGGCGCCCTCAAGGGTACGGGAGAGATCGTCAACGCGGTCACCGAGACGGCAAGCGGTGCCATCGTGACCGCCCTGAAGAGCACCGGGGCGGTCGGCAAGGCGATGACTGAGGCCGTAGCCGACGTCGCCAGCGGCATCATCCAGGGCACTTCACAGGTCGGCGGCGATCTCGGCAAGGCCACGAAGGGTGCGGTCATCGGTGTGCTGAAAGGCACAAAGGAGGTCGGTGGAGAGGCCATCGACGCCGTCGGCTCGACCGTCCAGGGTCTCGTGAAGACCACGGCGGATGTCGGTGGCGATGTCGGCACCGTTGCACGCCAGGCCATGGAAGGCACGATCGAAGGGGCTGGCAGCGTGGGCCTCAAGGGCGTGGATGCGGTTGCCGCGGCGGCGTCTGGGGCGATCCAGGGCGTCGCCGGTGTCGGCAAGACGGCGACGGAGTCGGTCGCCGACGTGGCCCGAGGACTCATCCAGGGCGCGTCGCATGTGGGCGGAGACCTCGGGGCGGTCGCGCACGGCAGCGTCGCCGGCGTGCTCCGGGGCGCCAGGAATCTCACCGGCCAGACCACTGACGCCGTGGCCGCCACGGCCGGCAGCATCGTCAAGGCCACGGCAGAGGTTGGCGGAGACATCGGCGCGGTTGCCAAGGGTGCTGTCGAGGGCGCGATCCAGGGCGCGAAGGACATCGGCGTGGACACGGCCGAGGCCGCGTCGGCGGCCGCCACCGGCGCGCTGACGGCGGCGGGTGACATCGGCACGACGGCCGTGGAACAGGTGCAGCGGGCGGCGACCGGGGTCATCTCCGGCGTGAAGGTCGTCGCCAAGGCGCCGTTCACGAAGTAGCCGGGCGTCTCGTCGCCGCGGCTATCGCACACATGAGAGCCACTCTTGGCCGCACCTGGGGGCTGTTCGCGGACGCCGGGGGGCTCTGGCTGGAGCGCAATGCGTTTCTCCACGCCGGCTCCCTGGCGTTCTACACGCTCTTCTCGCTCGCGCCGATTGTGATTATCGCCGTCGCCGTCGCCGGCATCATCTTCGGCGAGGACGCGGCGCGGGGCCAGATCGTCACCCAGCTCGAGGAGGTGATCGGTCGTGAGGGCGCCCTGGCCATTCAGGACGCCGTGGCCCGGTCCCGCATCGACGCGGCCGGCCTCGTGCCCACCATCGCGGGGGTGATTGCGCTCTTCGTGGGCGCCACGACGGTGTTCGCTCAGATGCAGCTGTCCCTCAACAGCATCTGGGGCGTCGTGGCGAAACCCGAGCGCAGCAGCCTCCTGATCCTCCTGAAGACGCGAGTGCTCTCGCTGGCCATCGTCCTGACGATTGGCTTCGTGCTTCTCGTGTCGCTGCTCCTGAACGTGGCGCTCAAGGCCGTGGTCCGGTACGCCGACACCTGGATCCCGCTGCAGGGCGCCGTGCTGACGGGCGCGGAGTTCGGGCTGTCCCTGATCGTCATCACGCTGCTCTTCGCCGTGATCTTCAAGGTGCTGCCGGACGTGCACGTGGCCTGGCCCGATGTGTGGGCGGGCGCCGCGATCACCGCGCTGATGTTCATCGTCGGACGGCACCTGATCGCGCTGTACCTGACCTACACGGCGCCGGCCTCCACCTACGGCGCGGCGGGCTCGCTCGTCCTCGTCCTGCTCTGGGTCTACTACTCGTCCCTGATCCTGTTCTTCGGCGCCGCGTTCACCAAGGCCAAGACCCTGGCGTCCGGCAAGTCGGTCGTGCCCCGGGCGCTGGCGGCGCGAGTGAGGGTGGAGGTGGTGGAAGAAGGCGCGTAGGCTACCGCGTCAGCCGCATCCTGGCCGTCAGCACGCCCAGCGTCAGCAGGGTCAGTGGCACCACAAACCAGAAGAGCACCCCGCTCAGGACCGGTAGCGCGTCGTGTTCCATCGCGTTCAGGACGACGTACCCGAGGTAGAGGGCGTAGTAGCCGAGAAACAGGGCCCCTTCCCACCGGGACAGCTCGTGCCGGCTGGCAAAGAGCGGCAGGCAGGCGAAGGCGGCCACCGCCATCACCGGGATGTCGAACGCGAAGAGCGCCGACGCCACGGGCAGCCCGCCCGGCGTCACCACGCTCGCGATCCCGAGGATGCCGAGCAGGTTGAACACGTTGCTGCCGACAACGTTGCCGACGGCCATGTCGCGCTCGCCGCGGAAGGTGGCGACCACGGAGGCGGCGACTTCCGGCAACGAGGTACCAACGGCCACGATGGTCAGGCCGATCACCAGTTCGCTGACGCCCATGGCGCGCGCCAGCTCGGACGCGCCATCCACGAGCCAGGAGGCTCCCCACACGAGCAGCGCCACGCCGGCGGCAATCCGGGTCAGTTCGAGCAGCCACACGGCCGCCGTGGCGTTCTCCACTCGTGGCGCTCCGCTCTCCTCACGCGCTTCCTCATGGTCGCGCCGGCCCTTCACCACCGACCACGTCAGGTGCGCCACGAGCAACCCGGTCAGCACGACGCCGTCGATCGTGCTGATCCGCCCGTCCCACGCCACGCCGATCATCAGGAGCGAAAAGCCAATCATCAGCGGGACATCGAGCCGTACGATCTGGCGGGCAACGACGAGGGGCGCGACCAGCGCGCAGGCGCCCAGCACGACCAAGGTGTTGAAGATGTTGCTGCCGACGACGTTGCCGACCGCAAGGTCGGGGCGGCCGGTGAGGCCCGAGTGGATGGACACCGCCAGCTCCGGCGCGCTCGTGCCGAACGCCACCACGGTCAGGCCGATGACCAGCGGCGAGAGCCCCACGACGGCGGCCAGCCGCGCCGCGCCGCGCACGAGCAACTCGCCGCCCGCGACGAGCAGCGCGAACCCCAGCAGGATCAACAGAATGGGTGACAACCCTCCGATGGTGCCCCGGGCAGGCACGCGAGAGCAACCCCGGCGCCTCGGCCCCGATCTGGCAACGCCGGTCCGGGGCGAGGGACGAGCGCGGCACCACACGGACGATGCGACGTCAGTGCCTGGGTTAGACTCGGATGCGAGAGGCAGGCCCACCATGAGACGAACGATTCCGGCCGTCCTGGCCGCACTGCTGGCCCTCGCGCCGCTGCAGGCGCAGGCGCCCCCCGCGCTGTCGGTGCCGTACACCGAGTTCACGCTTCCCAACGGCCTCCACGTGATCCTGCATCGGGATCCTTCGGTGCCGACCGTGGCCGTGAACCTGTGGTACCACGTCGGCTCCGCCCATGAGCGGCCCGGCCGCACTGGATTCGCGCACCTGTTCGAGCACCTGATGTTCGAGGGCTCCAGGCACGTGCCGGAAGGCGCGTTCGACGAGTGGCTCGAGGCCGCGGGCGCCGTCAACAACGGATCGACGTCCGCGGACCGCACGAACTACATCATCGACGTGCCCGCCAACGCCCTCGAGCTCGCCCTCTTCCTGGAGTCCGACCGCATGGGCTACCTCCTCGACACGATGAGCCCCGCGCTCGTCGACGGCCAGCGCGACGTCGTGAAGAACGAGCGGCGTCAGGGTGTCGAGAACACTCCGTACGGACAGGCGTTCATCGAACTCGGCACGATGCTCTACCCGAAGGGGCACCCGTATTCGTGGCCGACGATCGGGTACATGGAGGATCTCTCGGCCGCCAGCCACGAGGACGTCGTGGACTTCTTCCGCACGTATTACTCACCGAACAACGCCAGCCTGGTGATCGCGGGTGACATCGACCTGGCAGAAGCGCGGCAGCTCGTCGAGAAGTGGTTCGCGGAGATCCCGCGAGGGCCGGCCGTTCCCCCGATCGCGCCTCCAGCCGTCGCGCTGACCGAGGTGGCGCGCAGGACCATCACTGACCGTGTGCAGCTCCCGCGAATCTACCTGGCGTGGCACACCCCGCGGCACTTTGCGCCGGGTGATGCCGCGCTGGATCTCGTGGCCAACCTCCTCGCCAGCGGCAAGAACTCCCGCCTCTACAAGCGGCTCGTGTACGACATGCAGATTGCGCAGGACGTCTTCGCATTCCAGCAGTCACAGGCGCTCGGCAGCACGTTCCTCGTCGTGGCCACGGCGCGGCCGGGGCAGAGCCTGGAGCGGATCCAGGAGGTGATCGACGAGGAGATCGCGGCCCTTGGCGCCGGACCGCTCGACCCGCGCGAACTCGAACGCGCCCGCACCCAGATTGAAGCGTCGTTCTACCGGAGCATGGAGCGCGTCGGCGGGTTCTACGGCAGGGCGAACCAGCTCAATCAGTACTTCGTCGCCACGGGTATGCCCGACTTCTTCGAAGAGGACATCTCGCGATACCGGGCGATCGCGCCGAACGACATCCAGTCGGCCGTCTCCGCGTATCTCCCGCGCGACCGGCGCGTGGAACTGAGCGTCGTGCCCGGGGGGAGTGATGAAGATGAATAGCGGCCTTCGGGTGCCAGGCATGGTGCTCGTCACGTTGGTCGTGGCGGGCGTCGTCGCGACCGGCAGCGCCCAGCAGCGCCCGGACCGATCGGCGCCCCCGGCGCTGGGCCCTGCGCCGTCGCTGCGACTGCCGCCGGTGCAGAAGTTCACGCTCGCCAGCGGTCTGCCCGTGTGGCTCATCGAGCAGCACGAGGTGCCGCTCGTGCAGGTGAACCTCGTCGTGCGCGCGGGGAGCAGCGCTGACCCCACGGGGAAGTTCGGGCTCGCAAGCCTGGCTGCCGCGATGATCGACGAGGGCGCCGGCGGGCGCGGGGCCCTCGACCTGGCCGATGCGTTCGACATGCTGGGGGCGCAGCTCAGCACGACGAGCACGTTCGACGCGTCCGCCGCGCGCATGTCGGTGCCCGTCGCGCGGCTTGCAGAGGCGCTGCCGTTGCTGGCCGATGTGGTGCAGCGGCCGGACTTCCCGGGCGCTGAACTCGAGCGCCTGCGCGAAGAGCGCCTCACCGGGTTCCTGCAGGCGCGGGACAACCCGGCCGCGATCGTGCAGTACGCGTTTCCGCGACTGCTGTTCGGACCCGCGCACCGATACGGGACCGCCGCCGCGGGCACCGAGTCGAGCGTGGCTGCGATCGGGCTGGAGGATCTCCGGCGGTTTCACGCCGCCCACTATCGCCCCGACAACGCCGCGTTGCTCGTCGTGGGCGACACCACGGCGGCCGACGTGCGGCCGCTCCTCGAGCGCCACTTCGGCGCGTGGGCGGCCACGGGCCCGACGCCGGCGGCCGCTGACGTGGCCGCGGCGCGACAGCCCGAACGGCGGCAGGTGTACCTGATCGACAAGCCGGGCGCCGCCCAGTCCCAGATCCGGATCGGCGGGATCGGCGTGCCCCGGTCAACGGCCGACTACTTTCCGTTGATGGTCATGAACACCGTGCTCGGCGGGTCGTTCACTTCGCGGCTCAACACCAACCTGCGCGAGAAGAACGGCTACGCGTACGGCGCGGGGTCGGGCTTCGACATGCGCCGCGCCCCGGGACCGTTCTTCGCCGCGGCCGGCGTGCAGACCGACAAGACGGCCGAAGCGCTCACGGAGTTCTTCGCCGAGCTGAACGGCATGCTCGCGCCGATCTCCACCGAGGAACTGGACAAGGCGCGGAACTACCTGGCGCTCGGTTTCCCCAGAGATTTCGAGACCACCGGGGACCTGGCGCGACGGCTGGAGGAGCTCTACGTGTTCGACCTGCCCGACGAGTACTACGCGCAGTACGTCGAGCGCGTGCAGGCCGTGACCATCTCGGACGTGGCGCGTGTGTCCAGGACCTACATTCAACCCGACAGGTTCGCGGTGGTCGTCGTCGGCGACCTCGGCGTCGTTGACGCACCCATGCGGGCGCTGAAGCTCGGCACGGTGACGGTCGTCCCCCTCGACGAGGTGCTCAAGTAGGCACGGTGGCCGTCGTCGGGGCCGGGGCGGCCGGCCTGATGGCGGCGATCTTCGCGGCACGTGCCGGAGCCTCAGTCACGGTGGTCGAGCGAACCGCCGACGGCGGGCGCAAGATCCTCATCAGCGGCGGTGGCCGCTGCAACGTGCTCCCGGCAGAACTCGCGCCCGACCGCTTCGTGAGCGCCTCACCCGGCCACCTGGTGCGTCGCCTGCTGCGCGCGTGGCCGCTCGCGGAACAGCGTGCGTTCTTCGAGCGGGACGCCGGAATACCGCTGAAGCTGGAAGAGGACTCGGGCAAGTTCTTTCCGGTGTCCGACCGAGCGCGCGACATCCGCGACGGACTGGTCGCGTTGGCCTCAGCGACGGGGGTGACCTTCCGCTTCGGCATCGCGTTCGAGGGACTGGAGTCAGCAGGCCGTGAATGGCGTCTGCAGACGTCGGCCGGTGTGCTGGCAGCCCGCACTGTCGTCCTGGCCACGGGCGGCCTGTCCGTTCCGGCGACGGGCAGCGACGGCGAGGGGCTGCGGGTCGCGGCGGCCCTCGGTCACCGGACGGTCGACACGTATCCTGCGTTGACGCCCTTGCTGGCCTCCCCCGCGGTCCACGCGGAGCTGGCCGGCGTCTCGGTGAACGTGCGTCTGCGAGCCAGGCACGACGGCCGCACGACCGAGTCGAGGGGCGGTTTCCTCTTCACGCATCGCGGCTACAGCGGTCCGGCGGTGCTCGATGTGTCGCACGTGGCGGTGCGCAGCCGCCTCGCAGGCGGGACGCCGGCCTCCCTGCGCGTGCAGTGGGGAGGGATCGATCGCGAACACTGGGAAGGCGCGCTGGCCGGCGCACGCGGCCTGGTGTCGACGGCCGTCGCCGAGCACCTGCCTCAGCGCCTGGCGTCGCGCCTGCTCGAGGAATCGGGAGTGCCCGACGACCGGCGTGCGCCGGACATCAGGCGTCACGAGCGCAGCGGCCTCCTCGAGCGCCTCACGTCATATCCGCTGCCGTGGACCGGGGACGAGGGCTTCAGGAAGGCAGAGGTCACCGGCGGAGGCGTGGCCCTGGACGAGGTGGACGTGCGCACGCTCGAAAGCCGGCGCCATCCCGGGCTGTTCCTCTGCGGCGAGATGCTCGATGCGTTCGGACCAATCGGCGGCCACAACTTCGCCTGGGCGTGGGCGACCGGCCGGGCTGCCGGCCTGGGCGCCGCCGGCCGGATCCCGGGAATGGCATCCAGCGTCAGTCCGGATGAGTACGACGTACAAACGCGAAGGGCACGA
>CAZNOC010000072.1:0-11803 GCA_964574545.1 uncultured Bifidobacteriaceae bacterium
GGATTCGACGACATCATGACCGGTGTCGATCATCTGATTGCGGAGGGGATCGTCGATGCCGACCGGATGGGCGTCCTCGGCTGGAGCGCGGGCGGCCACTGGTCCAACTGGATCCTGACGCATACCGACCGCTTCAAGGCCATCAGCTCCGGCGCCGGCACATCCAACTGGATCTCGATGTACGCGCAGAGCGACGTCCAGCGCAACCGTCAGTTCTACCTGGGCGACAAGCTTCCCTACGACGACTTCGACGCGTACTGGAAGCAGTCTCCGCTCCAGTACATCCGCAACGCGAAGACGCCGACGATGATCCATGTGGTGGAAGGTGACCCGCGCGTGCCGAGCCCGCAGAGCGTGGAGCTGCACATGGCGCTGACGCGAATCGGCGTGCCGACGGAACTGTTCCTGTATCCCGGCAACACGCACGGCATCCCAGACCCTCGCAACCAGCTCGTGAAGTCGGTGAGCGAGATGGCGTGGATGGACTACTACGTGCGAGGGATCGGCAGCAAGTTCTCGTGGCGCGACGTATTGCAGACGATCGAGAAGGAAGGCGCTACGACGGCGCCCACGACGAGCGCGCAGCAATGAAGAATCTGGTGATCTTCTGATGTGGTGATGTGGTGATGGGATGTAACGATGTGACGATGTGACGATCTGTCAGGCCTGCGGCCGCTCATCTATCTCTTGATCTACGGCGACGACGCACGCCGACGATCAACAGATAGATACTGCCGTTAGGCGCCCAGATCGCCACACCGCACATCCCATCGCAAGATCACCACATCACGAGATCACAAGATGGGTTCACTCTCTGACCCTCCTGGCAACGTCACTGGCTGATCCTTCGGCGTGAAGACCATCGCAAGGATCGTTGTCGCCTCGGTGTCGCTGGCGTTGGCCGACACGGCGTGGGTGTCGCCGGGCGATTCGAAGAACATCTCCCCGGCGTTCACCACGCGCGGCGTCTCGTCGTTCACGGCAAAGCGGTACTGCCCGCGCAGGACGTAGCCGATGACGAACCCCGGATGGCGGTGCGGACCGCCTCCCTGGCCCGGCGGATAAGTCACCTCGACGGCCGACACGCGCCAGCCGTCCAGGTTCACCGCGGGCATGTCGCGCTGGACCACCATGCGCGACGAGGACGCCGGTTGGTCTGCCGCATCCGCCGGCCGGCTCCCGATGATCGCCGCCGCCAACGCCGTCAGACTGCCCGCCACGAAATCGCGCCTGTCAGTCATGCTGTCCTCCCTTCGAAGTATCGCACCTCGCCAGACGGACGGGACGAGGACGTACAAACACGAAGGTCACGAAGGCCACGAAGACGACACGACGCCTCTTCAAAACGCAGCCGGTGTTTGCTACCGGACCGTTGAAAACGTCCTTTCGTGCGTCTTCGTGGCCCTTGTGATCTTCGTGTTTGTATTTACGTGACAGCAACTACTCTGCTCGGAGCGCCGTGATCGGGCTCACCTTCGTCGCCCGGCGCGCCGGGCCCCAGGCGGCAATCACCGACGCCAGCAGGAAGCCGGCCGGCACCAGCGCGAACGTCCACGGCTCGAATGACCGCATGTCCACGAAGAGGCTGCCCATCACCTGGCCGACGCCGAGGCCCAGGAGCCAGCCCGCCGCTACACCTACACCCGTCGTCTTCAGGCTCTCGCCGATCACCATACGACGCACCGCACCGGCCGAGGCCCCGACCGCCATGCGCACGCCGATCTCCCTCGTGCGCCGGACCACCGCGTGGGCTGTCACGCCGTAGAGCCCGATGAGCGCGACGACCATCGCCAGCACGCCCACGCCACCGAAGAACGCGCTCGACAACTGCAGCCCCCAGTACTCTGCGGACTGGTTCACGTGCGCGGCGAACGTGCGTACACCGAACAGCGGCACGCCAGGGGCCGCCGCACGGATCTCGCGGCGCACGTCGTCCACCAGACCCGTCGACGCCTGGATGGGCCTGACGTGGAAGTGCGCGTTGCTCATGAATCCCTGCGCGAACGGCACGTAGATGGCGCCTCGGGGTGTGTTCTCGAAGAGCTCACGCTGCGTGCGCGAGACGATCCCGACGATCTCGACGTCGACGCCGCCGCCGGTCACGCCGTGATCGAGGTCGCCCCACTGGACGCGCTGACCGAGCGCGTCACCACCTGGCCAGAGCCGGTGCGCCATGATCTCGTCGAGGATCACGGCTGGAGGCGCACCGGCGTTGAACGCCTCGGCCGGCGTGAACGTACGCCCCTGCAGCAGACGGATGCCCATCGCCTCGAAGTAGCCCGCGCCCACCGCGTTCCATGGCGCGCCGAAGGAGCGTCCGGCCTCAGGCGTGGCCGGCTGCTCGTCTGGCCCCGGCGTCATGCCCGCGCGTCGCAGACTGCGCGTGATGCCGATGTTGCCAAGTGGCACGATCGCACCGATGGCCGCCGTCTGCACGCCGGGCAGTGCGGCCAGCCGCTCTTCGATACGCGCGTATTGATCGAGGCTGCGTGCCTCGTCCAGTCCGCCGAGGCGGCTGTCCACCTCGGCGACGACCGTGTCGTCGGCACGGAAGCCGAGGTCGGCCGTCCACGCGCTGCCGCTCATGTGCACGAAGAGCCCAGCCGCAATCAGCAAGGCCAGCGACAGCGCCACCTGCGCTGCAACGAGGGGGTTGCGGGGGAGGAAGCGCCACCGGCGCGGCACAGGGTCGTCACCAGGCTGCGCCTTGAGATCCGTCAGGATGTCGGCGCGCGAGTGCCGAAGCGCCGGTCCCAGCGCGAACGTGGCTGTCGCGAGCAACGCAAAGCCCAGCGTCGCCGCGACGAGCGCCCCGGACACCATGCCCTCGAGCGCGATCGTGATCGGCACCATCCGCCGGAGCGCCGCCACCAGGGCGTCGATGCCGTAGTTGGCGAGCGCCACGCCGACGATGCTGCCAGCCGCCGCCAGGAGGAACCCCTCGATGAAGAGTTGCCGGACGATCTGCGCTCGCGTGCCGCCAAGTGACAAGCGGATGGCGAACTCCCTGCGACGCGCGCGGCCGCGCGCCAGCAGGAGTGATGCCAGGTTGAGACAGACCGTGAGCAGCACGGCGCCGGTCATGCCCAGCAGGGCGGCGCCGAGCACTCCGATGACGCCCTCGTCGCGCGGGGACGTGCTCGTGCCGAAGCGCGGCAATTCCCCCAGCGACAGCTTCTGGTCTCCGTACTCGGCCGGGAACCCCTCCGCGAGACCCTGTCCCACGGCCGCCAGCGCCTCGCCGGCGGCCTCTCGCGACAGATCACGCTTCAGGCGCGCGACGAGAAACAGCGTGTACGCGTCGGCGCGGGAAAGCGCGCCGCTCGCTGGAGCGGAGGATCCCGCTCCCGTGAAGTCGTTGGCCAGGCTCTCGAACACGCCGAGTGGGAAGAAGAGTTCGGGCCCGACCACCGACATCGTGCCCATGAACCCGGGCGCCGTGACCCCCACGACTGTGTAGGGCCGCTCGTTGACCCGAATGGTGCTGCCGACGAGGCCGGGATCCAGCCCGCGGCGCTGCCAGTAAGCGTGCGTCGCCACCACGACGGGCACGTCGCGCCCCGGTCGTGCCTCCTCGTCGGTAAACCCCCGCCCCGTGACGATCGGCGCGCCGAGGACCTCGAAGTAGTTGGCGCTGACGACCACAGAAAACGTCCGTCGCGATTCCTCCCCTTCCCCGATGCCGACGATGGTGGGGTTGTGGGCGAGGACCCCGTCGAAGAGGTCGTCGCGGGCTGCCAGTTCCTGGTACAGCGGGTAGGAGAACGGGCGGTACCCCGTGCCGTTGGCTCTCGTGTCACGCGTATAAAGCTGCGCGAGCCGGTCGGGCTCAGCAAACGGCCTGCTGGCGAGCGTGAGGGCATGAATCACGCTGAACATGCCCGCATTCAGGCCAAGCCCGAGCGCGAGGACGACGATGGCGGCCAGGCTGAACCCGGGCGCCTTCAGCAGATTGCGGACCGAGAGGCGGAAGTCACCCATGGTGCGGTTGGACGGGCGGGGCCGCTACATTGTTTCGTGAGGCTCTCGGCGGGCTCTCGGCTCTCGGCTTTCGGCTTTCAGCTCTCGGCTTTCGGCTCTCGGCTCTCGGCGCTCGGCGCTCGGCTTTCGGCTCTCGGCTCTCGGCGCTCGGCGCTCGGCTTTCGGCTTTCGGCTTTCGGCGCTCAACAGGTCAACAGATCAACAGATCAATAACATCAACAGATCAACAGATAGATACCGCCGTAAGGCCCCCAGATCGCGATATCGCACATCCCATCGCAAGATCACCACATCACGAGATCACCAGATAGGGTTCATCCGTTATCTTTCTCCCTCACCCCCTCCCCTTCCTCTTCCGCATCAACACCTCGCGCCCGCTGTCGGCGAACTCAACCTCGTCCATCAGCTGGTTGATGAGGAAGACACCCCGCCCGCTCGGCTTCAGGATGTTCTCGCCCTTCAGGGGATCGGGCACGGCCTTCGGATCGAACCCTACGCCGGGATCGCGGACGGCTATCACCACCTCCCCGGCGGCGTCGATGGTCAGCACGCATCGAATCTTCTTCGTGGGATCGCCCTTGCAGCCGTGGCGCACCGCATTGGCCAGCGCCTCCTGCAGGGCCAGCTCCACCGCCGCCACTTCGTCCTCCGACCACTGCTTGCCCTGCAGCACCTGCCTCACGCCTTCCCCGACCGCAATCGTGGCCGCCGGGTCCGCCGGAATGATCATGTCGAGTTCGCACGTCGAGCAGTAGGGCATGAGCGTGGTCAGCTTATCGACCTTCTCGAGCGCCTCTCGGAGCTCCGCCACGAGCGCTGCCTGCTCGGCCTCGGCGCGATCGCGTTCGGCGAGGGCGGCTTCCAGCGCGTGCAGGTTGCGTCGCAGCTCGAGCTGCGCCTCGACCTGCCGGCGCAGCACGTCAAGCGCGTGGCGCTGCCGGTCGGTCAACGTCCGCGGCACTCGATCGATGACGCACAGGGTCCCGAGCGCCTGGCCTTCCGGCGTCACCAGGGGCGCGCCGGCATAGAACCGGATGTTCGGGTCCTGCCGCACCAGGGGGTTCTCGCGGAACCGCTCGTCGTTCATCGCGTCGGGGACGACAAAGATGCCAGGCGCTTCGATGGCATGCGCGCAGAACGAGATGCCGCGGTCGGTCTCGCGGAGCGACGTGCCGATGTGGGCCTTGAACCACTGGCGCTTCTCGTCCACGAGCGTGATGAGCGCGATGGGCGTGTCGCAGATCTCGGAGGCCAGCAGCGCGAGGTCGTCGAAGGCCTTCTCGGGGTCGGTGTCGAGGACACGGTATGCGCCGAGCGCCGCCAGTCGTGCCGATTCGTCGATGGGCATCCGCCTCCTCCGTGTCGCTCTCAGAAGAAGATACGCCAGATTCGGAGCCGCCGGGGCGTCCCCGGGCAGGCGGGCGTCTCAACGGAAGCGGTCCCGGAACGTGTCGTCCGGGGCGGCAGTGACACAATGCTGGCAACCCCATGAACATCCTGGTGACGGGCGCAACCGGCTACATCGGCGGACGGCTCGTGCCTCGCCTGCTCGGGGCCGATCACGTCGTCCGATGCCTCGCCCGTGACCCCGCCCGCCTGCAGGGCCGCGCCTGGGTCCCGCAGGTCCAGGTGGCGCGTGGCGACGTGCTCGATCCGGCGTCGCTGGCGCCCGCCCTGGCGGGCGTCGACGTGGCGTACTACCTCGTGCACAGCATGGGTGGCGGTGGCGACTTCCACGCGCGCGACCTCGATGCCGCCCGAGCATTCGGGCGAGCCGCGCGCGATGCCGGCGTGCAGCGGATCGTCTACCTTGGCGGTCTGGGCGATGCTTCGAGCGAACTCTCCGAGCACCTGCGCTCGCGGCACCTCACCGGCGACGCCCTGCGGGAGGCGGGCGTGCCCGTCACCGAGTTCCGCGCCGCGGTGATCGTCGGGTCGGGATCCCTGTCGTTCGAGATGATTCGCTATCTGACCGAGCGCGTCCCGGTGATGATCTGCCCGAGCTGGGTCTTCACCCGGATCCAGCCGATCTCCGTGAGGAACGTCCTCGACTACCTGGTGGCCGCACTCGACGTGCCGGACAGCACCGGACGTGTCGTGGAGATCGGGGGCGCCGACGTGATCACGTACGGCGGGATGATGACGGGATACGCGTCGGTGCGAGGCCTGCGGCGCTGGCTCGTGCCGGTGCCGGTGCTGACGCCGCGGCTGTCGTCGTACTGGGTGCACCTCGTGACACCCATTCCCGCCTCAATCGCGCGGCCGCTCATCGAGGGCCTGAGGAACGAGGTCATCGTGCGCGATCCGCTTGCCCGCAGCCTCTTTCCAGACATCGTCCCCATGGACTACGCCACGTCGGTCGACGCCGCCCTCGCGCGCCTGGATGCCGGGCTGGTCGAGACGGTCTGGAGCGATGCGCTGGCCTCCACGCTGGGAGACGTGGCCCCGGTTCTGCTCACGACGAACGAGGGCATGGTGATCGAACAGCGGCAGGCTCTCGTGGACGCGACGGCCGACAGCGTGTTCCGGGCGTTCACGTCGCTTGGTGGTGAGACCGGCTGGCTGGCCATGAACTGGGCATGGCAACTGCGCGGGGCGCTCGACCGGTTGGTGGGCGGCGTCGGGATGCGACGCGGGCGGCGCCATCCGCTGGATGTGCGGGTGGGGGATGCGCTGGACTTCTGGCGCGTCGAGGCGGTGGAGCCGGGCACGCTGTTGCGCCTGCGGGCCGAGATGAAGGTCCCGGGGCGCGCGTGGCTGCAGTTCGAGGCAGCCCAGCAGCCGCACGGCAACACGCTGCTGACGCAGACGGCGTACTTTGCACCGAAGGGGCTCTTCGGATGGCTGTACTGGTACGCGCTCTACCCGATCCATGGGCTCGTCTTCGGCGGCATGATCGCGCGGCTGGCCGAGCGCGCACAACGCCTCGGGCGAACACGGAATAGCGATGAGCGATTCGCGAATTGCGACTAGCGAATTGCGAACAGCGAATCGCGAACTGCGAGTTGCGAATTGCGAGCAGCGCTACTCCTGGCGCAGAGCGATCAGGGGATCCACTCGCGTCGCACGGCGCGCCGGCAGCCAGGAGGCCAGCATCGCCACGCTCAGCAGGATCGTGGGCGCACCGGCAAGCACGGGCCAGTTCTCGAACCCGATGCGAAACAGGTGTCGGTCGATCCCGACCGCGAGCAGCCAGCCCAGGCACGCGCCGATGGCGATTGGACCCATGGCCTCGCGCACGATCAACCGAACCACGCCCGTTGGGGTCGCGCCGATGGCCATCCGCAGTCCGATCTCCGACGTGCGGTGCGCCACCGAGTACGAGACGACCGCGAAGATTCCGATCGAGACGAGCGCCAGCAGAAGCGGCACGACAAGCGTGAAGAGCCTCGCGGGGATCTTCCGCAGCATCAGATTGGTCTCGATGTGGGCTTCGAGCGTCCGCACGTTGTAGAGCGGCAAGGACGGATCGAGCGCGTGCAGGGCGCGCCGGATTTCGGAGGCAAGCGTGACCTCGACTCCAGGCCTCGCTCGCAGGTGCACCTCGGCCAACGACGCGGGAGCATCCCGGTATGAGAGGAAGACGGCCGGCTTTGCCGGTTCGCCGAACGCCTCGTACGTGGAATCACGCACGACGCCTGCGATGATGTAGTCACGCCCACGGGAGGTGACACGGCGGCCGAGAGGCTCCCCCTCCACGAAACGACGGACGAACGTCTCGTTGACCACCACCTGCGGAGGCGACCCGGTGTCTCCGAGCGGTGCGAGGTCGGTGCCGGCCACGAACGGAATCGCCATCATCGCGAAGTAGCCCGGGGTGACCGTCATGCTGACGGCACGATCCGGCGCACGGTCGTCAGCGACCCGGCCCTCGACGGCCACCTGGCGGAGCGGCAGGCCGTGAATGTCGAGCGGCACCGCCGAGGCGATCGCCGCGCCCTCGACACCAGGCGTGACCCGCAGGTCATCCAGCAGACGGCGCGCGAAGTCGCGGACGTACGGTCCCCAGTCCTCGTCGATTGGGACACGTCCGCTCAAGTCGTACGACGCCAGCAGGACGCCATCGGCTCGAAAGCCCGTATCTGTCGCTCGCGTGTCGGCGAAGTTGCGGAAGAAGAGACCGGCCACGACGAGCAGCAGGAGCGCGAGGCCGACCTGTGTGGCCATCAGCGCGTCGCGCACGCGGCTGCGTCCCGCCGATCGCGCGCCGGCGCGCAGCGCCTGCTGGGGATCGACCCGGGCCAGATGCCAGGCCGGTGCGAGACCGACCAGCAGGCCCGCCCCGACGCCGAGCAGGGCCGCCACGAGCAGGCCCGTCGCGTCGATACGGGTCTGAAAGCGTACGGGTACCGCCCCGTAGGTCGGCATCGCACGCAGCGCCTCCGCTCCCCACCATGCGACCGCAGCGCCGACGAGGGCGCCCGCACACGAGAGCAGCAGCGCCTCGGCCAGGATCAGCCGCGTGACGTGTCCGGCGCGGGCGCCAAGCGCCAGGCGGACGCCCATCTCCCGCCGCCGCGCACTGGCCCGCGCGAGCATCAGGGTGGCGAGGTTGCCGCACACGGCCACGAGTACGAGGAGCATCAACCCCTGCAGCACCGCCAGTCCTGTCACGAACATCCGCTGCGGACCGCGAGGCGATCGGGACAGCGGCATCACCTCGCCGGTCAGGGCCCCACTCGCCTCGGGGTACGCGCGTGCAAACTCGGCATACGCCGCGGAAACTTCCGTCTCCGCCTGGGCCACGGACGCGTGGTCGTTAAGGCGGCCGATCAGGGAGTACCCTCGCTGCCCTCGCTCCTCGAGCTCACGCGATCCCGCCATCAGCACCGGTGCCATCGTCGCCGGAATCCAGAAGTCGAACTGGAGCCCGATGACGGTGCCCTGGAAGCCTTCCGGCGTGATGCCCGCAATCGTCAGCGGCAGGCCGTTGATGCGGATCTCGCGGCCGACCGCCGCCGCGTCCTCGGCAAACCTCGTCTGCCAGTAGTCGTGCGAGATCACCACCAGCGGGTCGCCACCGGCGCGCGTCGCGTCGCGGGGCTCGACGAGGCGGCCGGCCGCAGCGCGCACGCCCAGCGCCTCGAAGTAGTTGCCCGACACCAGCAGCGCGTACGTGCGCTCGGTCCGTCCCGACTCTCCCGCGCTCACGGGCGCCATGCGGAACGCGATGATCTCCCGGAACGCTGGCAGCCGATCCCGCAGGTCCTGGTACTCGAGCCACGACACGCCGGGGTAGGTACCGGCATCCGACCGCGGCTCGACGAGATGAAAGGTGCCCCCTCCCTCGACCCCCGGCAGCGGGCGCAGAACGACCGCCTGAATCCAGGAGAATACCGTCGTGTTGACGCCGATCCCCACCCCGAGCGAGAGGACGACGACGACGGCAAGGCCGGGCGTGCGGGTGACGGCGCGGAGCGCGTGGCCTCGATTCATGGGGCGCCGCCGCAAGACTACTGCGGTTTTGTGTCGGTCCGGCACCCGAATCGTTGCGCGCCTCCCGGCGGGCGTTGTGCGGTCCAACGGCCTGGCGAAGCACCTGACGGCACCTGCGCTATGCTGACGCCTCATGTCCATCCTGCAGCGCGTCGGCCTGAAGACCCCGGAGCAGCGCGCCTGGGCGTGGTACGACAGCGGCAACTCCGCCTTCTTCACGACGATCGTCACCGCCGTCTTTCCCAGCTTCTTCGCCCTCTACGCAGCCGCCGGCATGGACGGGCCCGAGGCCACGGCGCGCTACGGCGCGATCACCACGGTGGCGATGATCCTGATTGCCGTGACGGCGCCCATCCTCGGCGCCATCGCCGACTACACGGCATCGCGGAAGCGCATGCTGGCCGCGTTCATGATGGTGGGGGTGGGCGCATGCTTCGCGATGACCACCATCACCGAAGGGGGCTGGCAATGGGCGGCGGTGCTCTTCGTGATCGGGAACATCGGCGTGTCCGGCTCGCTCGTGTTCTATGACTCGCTGCTGCCGTATGTGGCGAAGCCCGCCGACACCGACCGTGTCTCGACGGCCGGCTACGCGATTGGGTATCTCGGCGGCGGCGTGCTGCTCGTGATCAACCTTGCGTGGATTCTGCAGCCGGAGGCGTTCGGGTTCGGCAGCACCACCACCGCCACCAAGGCCGCCTTCGTCAGCGTGGGCATCTGGTGGATGCTCTTCGCGATCCCGCTGCTGCGTCGTGTCCCGGAGCCGGCCCGCATCCTGCAGCGCGGCGAGGTGGGCACGGAGCGGGTCCTGCTTGCCGCGTTCGCGCGGCTCGGACACACCTTTCGCGAGATCCGCGGCTACCGGCAGGCATTCGTCCTGCTGCTGGCCATGCTCGTCTACCAGGACGGCATCCAGACGATCATCCGGATGGCGGCCGTGTACGGGACGGAACTTGGCATCGGGCAGACGGCACAGATTGCGGCGTTCGCGCTCGTGCAGTTCGTGGGCGTGCCGTTCTCGTTCCTGTTCGGCGCCCTGGGCGCGCGCATCGGGACCAAACGCGCGATCTTTCTGGCGCTGGCCGTCTACGCCGTCGCGTGCGTCCTCGGCTACTTCATGACGACGGCGACGCATTTCTTCGCGCTGGCGGCGCTCATCGGCATGGTCCAGGGCGGCAGTCAGGCGCTCAGCCGGTCGCTCTTCGCGCGGCTCATCCCGCCCAGCAAGGCCTCGGAATACTTCGGGTTCTACGCCGTCGTCGAACGCTTCGCCACGATTCTCGGTCCCGCGGTCTTCACGGTGAGCGTGATCGTCACCGGATCGAGCCGGAACGCCATCCTGGCGGTGATCCTGTTCTTCGTGGCCGGCGCGTGGCTGCTGTCGAGGGTGGACGTCGAGGAGGGTGAACGTGCGGCGCGGGAGGGGCCGCAGTAGGGCGAAGGCGGGGCTATCGCATCTCGGCCAGGCGTGCCCGGGCCTTCGGGCGGACGAGGGCGTTGTTCAGGGTGTGGACGTTCGACTCCAGCGTGCGCTGGTAGTACTGACGTGCGTTGGCGGTGTTGCCCTGCGCGTCGTAGGCCATCGCGAGCATGTGCAGGATAAAGGGGTCCGCGAGGTTGCCCTGTGCGAGTTCGGCGATCGCCCGCGTGTAGTCCTTCGCGTAGAAGGCCACGTAGCCGGCCACCCACCTGTAGATCGCGTTGTCCTGATCGACCCGGCCGCGCTGGGCCATGAGCATCTCGAACTCGCCGAGGATCCTGCTGGCCTCGTCGTGCCGCCCCTCGCGCGCCGACACGCGCGCCTGCATGTGACGCCAGCGCAGCTCCCAGAGCAGCTGCTCGCTCTGCGGCTGGTCCGGTTTCGGCTTCCACTCCTCGTAGCCAAGCTCGTACCACTTGCGCCCGCCGGCCGTGTCGCCGCTCTCGAGCAGCATGCGCCCGATGATGCGCGCAGACACAGCAGCGCCGGTGACGTCGCCATCCGCCAGCTGCTGGACGCGGACGGCCTCCTGGAGCTTGAGCGCCTCGGCGATGTTCCCCTGGAACACGTACGAGAGGGCGAGGTTCGTCATCGCCTGGTTGCGCGCCTGCCCCCTGGGTGCGGCGTCGACGGCCTGCCGCAGGAACGTGTGCGCTTCCGCGTACTGCCCCTTGAGGTCGAGCACGACACCGAGGGCCAGGGCGGCGTCGAGGGAGCGGGGACTCAGCTGGTGCGCCTGACGGAGGAGCTTCTCGGCCTCGTCGTGCTTTCCCTGGCTGATGAGCGCGCGGCCCTGCTGCACGAGCTGGGAGGCATCCTGAGCGGCCGCCGGTCCAGCGGCAAGAGCCGTGGCGAATACCACCGCAGCGGCCAGGCGCATCATGGGGGGATTATACCGGTGAACGG
>CAZNOC010000072.1:11903-17765 GCA_964574545.1 uncultured Bifidobacteriaceae bacterium
CGGGGACCGGGGACCAGGGACCAGGGACCGGGGGCCGGGGGCCGGGGACCCTCGGGCGGTAGATCGCGCCGTCAGGCCGACCGCTTGGAGGACCTCGCGGTGGCAAGCGCCAGAATCGCGACGCCCCACGCCAGAAGCGCAAGCGCCTGTGGCCAGAATGTCTCGAGGCCCACTCCCTTAAGGAACAGCCCTCGCAGGATGACCAGGAAGTATCGAAGGGGAATCAGGTACGTCACGGGCTGAATCCACTCCGGCATGTTCTCTATGGGGAAGATGAACCCCGACAGGTAGATCATCGGCGTCAGGAAGAAGAATGTGGCGGTCATCATCGCCTGTTGCTGGGTGTCCGAAATCGTCGAGATGAAGAGACCGAGGCCCAGCGTGCTCAGGAGGTACACCGCGCTCATCAGGTAGAGGAGCAGAAGCGATCCGCGCATCGGCACCTCGAACCACTGGATGGCCACCAGCGTGACGAGCACGACGTTGATCATCCCGATGATCCCGTAGGGGAGGAGCTTTCCCGCAATGAGCTCCCACCGGGCGAGCGGGGTCACATTCAACTGCTCGAGCGTGCCCACTTCCTTCTCCCGCACGATCGCCATCGACGACAGGTTCGTGGTCACCACCAGCAGCAGCAGGGCCACAATGCCCGGGATCATGAAGTCGCGGCTCTCGAGCTCGGGGTTGAACCAGACGCGGATGTCCGCATTGACCAGGCGCCCGGCTGGCACGCCCGCGTGGCGTGCCGCCGTCAGTTCCTGCGAGTAGCCGGCCACGAGCGCCTGCGCGTAGCCGAGCGCAACCGTCGTGGAGTTCGAGTCGGTGCCGTCGGCCACCACCTGCAGCGTCGCCGTGCGCCCGGCCACGACGTCTGCGCCAAAGCCGGGTGGAATGCTCAACGCCATCCAGGCGATCCCGCCGTCGAGATAGCGATCGATTCCGCTGGTCGACCCGATGACGTCGATCACGACGAAGTTGGCCGACTGCTGAAATCGCTGCACGAGGTCTCGACTCGCCGCCGACCGGTCTGCATCCACGACCACGGTCGGGACGTCTTTCACGTCCGTGGTTGCGGCGTAGCCGAGCACCGCCAGTTGCAGGATCGGGGCGACGATGACGATGCCGAACAGGCGAGGGTCCTGGCGGAGCTCGATGAGCTCCTTCCGCATGAGGTGGAGGACGCGCCGCAGGCCGGCCTTCATCGCCACTCCCGCCAGAGGCGGACTGACGCCAGCCCGATCATCACCATCGCGAAGACGACGAGCGCGGCGAGCTCCGGCCAGAACGACGACAGGCCCGCGCCCTTCAGCACCACCGCGCGCAGCGCCACCAGGAAGTACCGCGCCGGCACTACGTGGGTGATCACCTGCACCGCAGCCGGCATGCTCGAGAGCGGAAAGATGAAGCCTGAGAGGATGAACGTCGGCAGGAACGACGACAGCAGCGCCATCTGAAAGGCGACCTGCTGCGTTCCCGCCAGTGTGGAAATGAGCAGGCCCTGCGCCTGGGCCCCCACCAGGAACAACCCTATCGACAGGCAGAGGAGCAGCCACGACCCCCGCATCGGCAGGTCGAAGAGCACCATCGAAACCAGGATGATGGCGAATGCCGAGAGGAACGAGATCGCAAGATAGGGTAGCGTCTTGCCGATCACGAACGACACCGGGTTGACCGGCGCCATCCGCACCTGCTCCATCGTGCCCCGCTCCTTCTCGCGGACGATCGCCAGAGCGGTGGAGATGACGGCGGTGATCATCGCGATGTACGCAATGAGACCGGGCACGAGGAAGAGCGTGCTGCGGAGCTGCGGGTTGTACCAGACGCGCGGCTCGAAGGCGATCGCCGCGGCGGCGGCCGGTGCCCCGGCCAGCCGCGTCTCGTAGGTCGCGGACGCCTCGCCGATCAGGCTCTGCGCGTAGGCCATCACGGTGGCTGCGGTGTTGGCGTTGTCGCCGTCCACGACAACCTGCACGCGGACCGGACGCCCGTTGGCCACCTCGCGTCCGTAGCCGACTGGAATGACCAGCGCGGCGCGGGCCTCGTTGCGGTTGACGAGGTTCGTCAACTCGGCGTTGGAGTCGAACGACGCCACCAGTTGGAAGTAGCCGGAGTTGACGAACGCCGACACGAGCTCGCGGCTTTCCGGACTCCGGTCGCGGTCCTGCACGGCCAGCCGCACGTCGCGGATGTCGAAGTTGAGGGCGTAGCCGTACAACAGCAGAAAGAGCGCGGGCACGAACAGCAGGATCAACAGCGTGCGCCGGTCACGCACGATCTGCCGGAGTTCCTTGTGGCCGATGGCCAGGGCGGTGCGCATCATCGCACTCCGGCGGGCGTCGTGGCCGACGCCTGCTCGACGACGTCGAGGAACACGTCCTCGAGCGACGGCGGCACCACCGTCACGGCGGTGACGGCGTGGCCGGCCGACTCGAGCGCGCGGCCGATCGCCGCGCGATCCACGTCCGGCGAACGTACCACCACGTGCAGCGCCGTCCCGAAGTTGGTGGTCTTCTCCACCTCCGGCAGTGCGTCGAGCACGATCGACGCCTCGACGGGACGCGGCGTCTGCACTTCGACGATGGCGCGTCCGGCGAAGACCTGCTTCAGTTCGTCGGTGGTGCCAAGCGCGGCCAGACGGCCCGCATGGATGATGGCGATGCGGTGGCAGTGTTCCGCCTCGTCGAGGTAGTGCGTCGTCACCAGCACCGTGACGCCCTGCCGCGACAGCCCCGAGATCAGATCCCAGAACTGGCGGCGGGACAGGGGGTCGACGCTGCCCGTCGGCTCGTCGAGGAACACGATGGGCGGCTCGTGCATCAGGGCGCAGCCGAGGGCGAGACGCTGGCGCCAGCCGCCAGGCAGATCGCGCGTCAGGGCGCGTTCGCGGCCTGCGAGACCAGCCATCTCGAGCGCGAAGCGGCGCCGTGTCTCGAATCGGGCGCCCTCGAGACCGTAGATGCCGCCGAAGAACCGGATGTTCTGGTCCACGGTCAGCGCTTCGTAGAGCGAGAACTTCTGCGACATGTAGCCGATGCGCCGCTTCACCCCCTCGGGATCGCTGGCGACGTCAACGCCGCCGACGGTAGCGGTGCCGGACGAGGGCGCGAGCAGGCCGCAGAGCATGCGGATCGTCGTGGACTTGCCTGCGCCGTTCGCGCCGAGGAAGCCGAAGATCTCGCCCGGACGCACGTCGAACGACACATCGTCGACGGCGACGAAGTCACCGAAGCGCCGAGTGAGTCCCTGTACGTCAATGGCGGGCATCATGATCACGAACACCAGGGACACGAAGAAACGAAGGACGCACGAAAGAGCGCTCTTCTACGGAGTCCAGCCTCGCGGCGCCACGTAAAGGGACACGAGCAACGACCCGGCACCACAACCCACAACCCACTACCCACAACCCACTACCCACCACCCACTACCCACTACCCACCACCCACCACGATCACCGGCCCAGGGCCCGGGCCAGCCTCGCCTCGGCAAGCCGCACGTTGGCGAGCGCGCGCGTGCGATCGAGCCCGGCCTGCAGCCGCGCCAGCTGCGCATCGAGCACATCCATGCTCGTCGCGACGCCTGCCTCGAAGCGGTTCGTCGCCACACGTGTGGCTTCTTCCGCGCTGCGAAACGCGTCGGACGCGGCATCTACTACCGCCCGCGCCGACTCGAGGTCCAGCGTTCGCTGCCGGACGTCGGTGCGGATGACGGAGTCGAGCTCCGCTAGTCGCGCGCGTTCGGCCGACACGATCGAGGCGGCCTGTGCCGTCTCCGCTGCGGTGCGCCCACCGTCCCACAAGGGCCAGCTGGCCTGCACCGACACATCCCACGACGTCTTCCACGCGTCCTGACGCGGAAAGAGGCGCGGGTTCGGGCTGGCATAGTCCACGCCGCCGACGAATGACACGACGGGCCGGCGACCGGCGCGAGCCGCGATCTGGCGCTCTTCCGCGGACGACACTCGCCCGAGAAGGGCGTCTCGTTCGGGACGCTGGACGCTGGCGGACTCGGCCGTGGGAGCCGCAGATTCCGCAAGGCCCAGTGGCTCCGTCAACTGGAACTCCTCGTCCTCCGGCCGGCCGAGCAGCCGCGCGAGCGAGGCCTGCGCCGACAAGTGCAGGTTGCGCGCCTCGATGAGCAGCATCTGCTGGCGCGAACGCTGGGCCGCGACCGCGGCGACCTCGTGCGGCGAAACCAGGCCCGCCTCGTCTCGCAGGCGCACGTCGGCCAGATGCGCATCAGCGCGCGCCAGCGCATCCTCGAGGACGCTCGCCGATTCGGCGGAGGTCACGACGCCCCAGTAGGCTCTCGCCACCTCGAGACGGAGATCGGCACGCACGGTGTCGAGATCCGCAGCGACGGCATCGCGCTCAGCCCTGGCCGCGCGCTCGAGCGCGTCGCTTCGGCCGCCTGTGTAGAGCGGCCAGTGCAGGTCGAGACGGGTGCGGTAGTTGTCGGGGATGTCCGGATAGATGACCCTGAACCGGCCATCCGGTTGCGCGACGCCGAACTCGTCCACGTGGTTGGTGCGGGTGTAGCCCGCGATGGCGTCCAGCGACGGTTTGTCCGCGGCCGCTCGCACGCGCACCCAGGCATCGGCCGCCTCCGCCCTCGCATGTGCCTCTGCCAAGCGATGGCTTGCCGCCGTGGCCTCGGCCAGCGCGTCGGCCAGCGAGAGCGGCACCGGCGTGCCGGGAGGCTGCGCGCCGACCGGATGGCCCGCCAGGACCAGGGCGAGGAGGCAGGAGAGCACGAGAGGTCGGGTCATCATTGAGGCCTCGTGGCAGGCCCCGGGGTGTCGCCGGTCAGCCTGGCGATGAAGACGTCTTCGAGCGAGGGAGTGATGGCGCGCACGCCCTGCGGGTTCACGCCGGCGCGGGCCGTCAATGCAGAGAGCCCGGCGCTGGCCACACGCGGATCGTCGTCTGGCATCCAGACGTGCAGCCGCTCGCCGAACAGTTGGACCCGCACCTCCGGCGCCTCGCGACGCAGCCGGTCGAGCGTGGCGGACGCCTGGGGGACAGTGACCTCGAACAGCGTGCCGGCCTCCGACGCACGCAAACGGGACGGCGTGTCGAGCGCCAGCAGGCGCCCCTCGTGCAGGAGCGCGACACGGGCGCATCGTTCGGCTTCGTCGAGGTAGGGCGTGGACATCAGAATCGTGATGCCCGTGGCCAGAAACTCCGACAGGAGCTTCCAGAACTCCCGCCGGGAGACCGGGTCCACACCCGTCGTCGGCTCGTCGAGCAGGATCAGCTCTGGCTCGTGAACGAGCGTGCAGGCCAGGGCAAGCTTCTGCTTCATGCCGCCAGACAGCCGCTCGGCAAGCCTCGTGCGAAACGGCGTGAGCTGCGTCATGGCGAGCAGCCGGTCGCGCTTTGCCTTGTAGTCGCGCACGCCGTGAATCTCCGCGAAGAAGGCGATGTTCTCGTCGATGCTCAGGTCGCCGTAGAGGCTGAAGCGCTGTGACAGGTAGCCGACGCGGTGGGTGAGCGCGCGATGATCCCGCGCCGGGTCGAGGCTAAGGACGCGGACGATGCCCGCGTCGGCGTGCAGCAGCCCGCACATCAGCCGGATCGATGTGGACTTGCCCGCGCCGTCGGGTCCGATCAGACCGAACATCTCGCCGCGCTCCACGTGCAGCGACAACTGATCCACGGCGGCAATGGCGCCGTAGCGCTTGACGAGACGATCGAAGTGGATGGCGGCCGTCACGACGTCACTCACGAGGCTCGACTTCGGTGAGCGCAAGCTCGGCCTCTACCGGCATGCCCGACTTCAGCACGCCGTCGCGGTTGTCCACGCGCACGCGGATGCGGTACACGAGCTTCGACCGCTCGTCGGCGGTCTGAACGTTCCGGGGTG
>CAZNOC010000073.1:0-4125 GCA_964574545.1 uncultured Bifidobacteriaceae bacterium
CTCTCGGCTTTCGGCTTTCAGGTCACGGCTCATCGCTCAGGGCTCGCCCCGACAGATCTGACCCCTGGCAGTGGCACCGGAAGGTGACAGACAACAGGCCCCTTACGGGTGAACACCCCACGGATTGTGTGGTTTGGGGGCGCGAGCGGCGGTACGAACCTTGCTGACTCGACCGCCGAGGATTGAACCATGGTGATCAACAAGCTGGTACTCGGAGGCCTCGCGTTCGGGTGCCTCGCCACCGCGGCCGGGGGCGCCTATCTGGCCACACGGCACAACGCCGCCGAGCGGTCCGTCGCCGCCCCGGCCATGGTGGCGCCAGCTTCGGGTCCAGAGGCGGCGCCCGGAACCCCGGTGACGGAGTCCGAGGGCGTGCTGACGCCGGCCATCGAGCCGGAGCCCGCTGCACCTCAGCCTGCCCCGGAGCCGCGAACCAGCACCCCGGCACCCCGACGGCCGACGCCGGCACGTCAGGCGCCTGCCGCCACGGCTCGTCGCGCCTCCGTTTCGACACCGGCCGCGGCACCCGTCCCTGCCCCGCCACCGTCCGGCCCCGTCGCCGCCGAGTCGGCCGGGTCGATGTGGGAGTCGAGACCGGCCATCGAGCCCATGCGGCCCGAGCCGGCTGAGCAGCCGCCGGCCGAACCCGTTCGGGAGTACATGGAGCTCGTCGTGCCGGCCGAGTCGGTGCTTGGGCTGCAGATCGAACACACCGTCTCGAGCGAGCTCGCGCGCCTCGAAGACAGGGTCGAGGCCCGCGTCACACGCGACGTCCGCGTCAACGATCGTGTGGCGATCCCGGCCGGCGCCGTCGTGCACGGTTCGGTGACCGACGTCGAACCGGGCGGCAAGGTGAAGGAGCGCGCGAAGCTGGCGATCAGGTTCCACACGGTCGTGCTCGCCGACGGCACCCGGCTCGCGCTCCGCACCGACGAAGTCGTCAGGGAAGGCCAGGCCCGCGGCGGTGCGAGCGCCGCCAAGATCGGCGGCGGCGCGGTGGCCGGCGCCATCATCGGCGGCATCTTCGGGGGCGGTCGCGGGGCCGCGATCGGGGGCTCGGTCGGCGCGGCCGGTGGCGCCGCCGCGGTGATGACCGGAGACCGCAGCCACGCGGTGCTGGCGTCGGGTTCGGCGGTCACCGTCCGCATTCAGGAGCCCGTGCGCGTGACCGTGGAACGGTAGTCCCACGCCTACGGCGAACCGCACATAGCGATTGGCGCGCGACGGGGCTATCATGGGGCCTTCAGGAGGTTCCATGATGGCCCGTCGCGTTGCATCCGTTCTCGCCGTCCTCGTCGCGGCCCTCGCGGTGATCGCCTACACACAAGGCACGCCCGCGGAAGGCCAGCGCGCCGGCATCGTCAACTTCACGCAGGTCGACCCGACGATCGCGTGCGCCGGCGCGACCGAAACCGCCGCCCTCGACGGGCTGAAGGCCGACGGCTTCAAGAGCATCATCAACCTGCGCCTGGCCTCGGAGCGCGGCGCCAACGTCGATGAGAACCGCGCACGGGCGCAGGCGCTCGGCCTCAACTACATCCACATCCCCGTGGACAGCTCCAACCTCGACCCGGCGAGCATCGACCGGTTCCTCGAGGCGGTGAAGCAGCCCTCGAACCAGCCGGTGTTCCTCCACTGCGGATCGGCCAGCCGCGTCGGCCCGATGATGATCGTCAAGCGCGTCCTGCACGACGGATGGGATGTGGATGCGGCCGTGGAGGAAGCGCGCCGGATCGGCATGCGTGGCGAGGCGCTCGAGAAGTTCGCTCGCGACTACATCGCCGCGCACAAGGGCTGACGGAGGGCATGGACCCGGCTGAGTTCCGTACGCACGGCTACCGGCTCGTCGATTGGATCGCGACGTATCTCGACGATCCGTCCCGGTACCCGGTATTGGCCCAGGTGCGTCCCGGGGACATCGCCGCGGCGCTGCCCTCGCAGGCGCCCGAGGACGGGGAGCCGTTCGAGCGGCTGTTCGCCGACTTCGAACGCGTGATCCTTCCCGGCGTCACGCACTGGAATCACCCGGGGTTCCTGGCCTATTTCGCCATCACCGGGAGCGCGCCGGGCGTGCTGGCCGAGTTCCTGTCCGCCGCGCTCAACCAGCAGGCCATGCTGTGGCGCACGTCGCCGGCCGCCACGGAGCTCGAGGCCGTCACCCTTCGGTGGCTCCGCGACCTCATGGGCCTCGACGCGGGCTTCGAGGGTGTCATCTACGACACGGCCTCGATCTCGACGCTCCATGCCCTTGCCGCCGCGCGCGAGCGCGCCGTGCCAGGCGTGCGGGCGTCGGGCCTGGCGGGCCGCGGCGACCTGCCGCGCCTTCGCGTCTACTGCTCGGAGCACACGCACTCCTCCATCGACAAGGCCGTCATCCTCCTGGGCCTCGGACACGAGAGCCTGCGCAAGATCCCGGCCGACGAGACGTTCCGCATGCGGGCCGACGCCCTCGCGTCCGCCATCGCCGAGGACCGCGCGGCCGGGTGGCAACCGCTCGCCGTCGTGGCCACCGTCGGCACGACGTCCACCACCAGCGTCGATCCCGTCCCGCTCATCGCGGACATCTGCGCGCGCGAGCGCCTCTGGCTGCACGTGGATGCCGCGTACGCCGGCGTGGCCGCCATCGTGCCCGAACATCGTCACGTCCTCGACGGCGCCGATCGCGCCGACTCGCTCGTCGTCAATCCGCACAAGTGGCTGTTCACGCCCTTCGATCTGAGCGTCCTCTATTGCCGCGACATGCGCCTGCTCCGGCAGGCGTTCTCGCTGGTGCCCGAGTACCTCCGTACGAGCGACGATGAGAGCGTGCCGAATCTGATGGACACCGGCATCCAGCTCGGACGGCGCTTCCGGGCACTCAAGTTATGGTGGGTGCTGCGCCACTTCGGCGCCGAGGGCCTTCGCCGTCACCTGTCCGAACACATCCGGCTCGCGCGCCTGTTTGCGGAGTGGGTGGATGCGGATCCGGACTTCGAGCGGCTGGCGCCGGTACCCTTCAGTGTCGTGTGCTTCCGACTCACGCCGGCGGGACGCGCGTGGACCGAAGACGCGCTCGAACGGCTCAACCAGCAGGCGATGGACGAGATCAACGCCGGAGGAGAGATCTTCCTCTCGCATACGAGGCTCGACGCGCGCTTCACGCTGCGCATCGCCGTGGGTCACCTCAAGACCACCGAAGCCCATCTGCGCCGCGCCTTCGATCTCCTGAAGGCCGCCGCCACCGTGTAAAGAACACCCACCCCGATCCGCCACGCGATCGCGACGGCGGTCCATCTCCTTGCGTTGTCGCCGTTTGCGAGCCACGCTCCCGCGGCACGCTCCTTGCTCCGGACAGGAGCAGGAGGCATCTTTCATGCTGAAGCACAAGATTCTGGCGCCGGCGATTGCGGCCATCATCCTGCTCGCACCCTCAGTCGCGCGCGCCGACGTGTGGATCACGCCGTACATCGGATCGAGCCTGTCGATCGATTTCGCCGGCTACGATCCCGGCCGCGCGTGGCACTACGGGGGCGCGCTCACGTTTCTCGGGGGCAGCGGGTTCGGCGTGGAGGTGGACGTCGCGTACGCCCCGAGGTTCTTCGAGCCCGGGAACGACAACGTGTTCAACTTCGACGGCGATGGCAACCTGACGACGCTGATGGCCAATCTGGTCTGGGCGGTGCCCACGCCCGGCGTCCGGCCGTACGTGTCCGCAGGCGCGGGGCTGATGCGATCGCGCCTCGAGGCGCCGCTCGATCTCTTCGAGTACACCGACAGCGGCTTCGGCGTGAATGCCGGCGCCGGTGTCCGAGTCGGGGGTCCACGCATGGCCGTGCGCGGTGACGTGCGGTACTTCCGCCAACTGAATGACATCTCTCCGTTCAGCGCGATCAACCTCGGGCAGTTCAGCTACTGGAGAGGCACGGTGGGCCTGTCGATCGGCTTCTGACGCCAGGCCGGCACATCTCGCGATCTCGTGATGTGGTGATGTGGCGATCGAATGTGCGATGTGGGCGGGCCTGTCGGCCGGACTCCGGCGACAGGCCGGCGCATCTCGTGATCTGTGATGTCGGGATCTGGCGATGTGGTGATCGAGGTGTTCCGGCGCGCATCACCTCATCACACGAGCTTCTCTCGCCCCCCACC
>CAZNOC010000073.1:4225-17653 GCA_964574545.1 uncultured Bifidobacteriaceae bacterium
TTGTTGCCGGTGAGGCGATGCAGGAGCCGCGGCAGGTGGGGCATGTGGCCCGCGGCGAGCACGTCGTGTTCCTCGGCCGCCAGGGCCTGCACGAACACCTCGGGGTCGTCGTCCGGTCTCAGGCCTCGGGCAGCGGCGAACGCGGCGAGTGGGTTCAGCACGCGCCAGCAGGCCTCCGCCGTCTGACGCGCGCGGAGCTTGCCGCTGTGCCACACGACCGCGGGCCTGGCGCCGTGCGCGGCGAGCGCTTCGGCCACGCGCTCGGCCTGCGCGAGGCCGAGGGACGACAGGGGCCGCAGATGATCGACCTGCGGCGGAAGGGCGTCGGCATGATGGACCAGGAAGAGACGCATCGGTTGATCCTACCCGCCCCGCCGGGCCGTCCCCGCCCCTTCGGGCCTAATCGGCCAACGCACTGCCGGCCGATTTGACACCTCCCCGTGCAAGCGCCCATACTACAGAATCGTTCGTGCGGCGATTTCCACGACTTGATGGGCCGCACTCATCCCTCGACCACGTTCGAGGCATGACATCTATCTAAGTCGCAGGGAAGCCCGCGACGTCAGCGTCGACGGGCTTTTTTCATGTTGAAGGAGTGATATGTCGCAGTTCACGTTCTCGTCCGAGTCGGTGTCGGAAGGCCATCCCGACAAGGTATGTGACTACATTTCCGACTCGGTTCTCGACGCCTGCTTCGCGCAGGATCCGCAGAGCCGCGTGGCGTGCGAAACGCTGGTGAAGAACGACCAGGTGGTCCTCGCCGGCGAGATCACCACCAATGCGAAGCTCGACTACGACGCGATCGTCCGGCAGGCGGTCAGAGAGATTGGCTACACCGATACGAGCGAGCCGTTCTGCGACACGACCGTCAAGGTCACGTCCTTCCTGACGTCCCAGTCCAACGAGATCTCGCAGGGTGTCACGGCGGCCACCAGCCAGAGCGGCGATCAGGGCGCAGGCGACCAGGGCATCATGTTCGGGTACGCCAGCGACGAAACGCCGGAGCTGATGCCGCTGCCCATCCTGCTCGCGCACCGGCTGACCCACGGGATGGCCGTTGACCGCAAGTCAGGCAAGGTGGACTTCCTGAGGCCGGACAGCAAGTCGCAGGTGTCGGTCGTGTACGACAACTACCACCCCGTCTCCGTCTCGTGTGTCGTCGTCTCGACACAGCACACGCCGGCGGCCAACCAGAAGCGAATCACCGAATACGTCCGCGAGGACCTCGGCCCGCGCGTGCTCGGCGACTACTGGCGGCCCGACGCCACGCTGTACGTGAACCCCACCGGCAGCTTCATCCACGGCGGCCCGTCCGCGGACGCCGGTGTGACCGGCCGCAAGATCATCGTGGACACGTATGGCGGATGGGGCCGGCACGGCGGCGGGGCGTTCAGCGGCAAGGACCCCTCGAAGGTGGATCGCAGCAGCGCCTACTTCTGCCGCTACGTCGCGCGCCAGGTGGTGGCGTCGGGCATGGCGAAGATGGCCGAGATCCAGGTGGGCTATGCGATCGGGATGGCGCAGCCGGTGTCGGTCAAGGTGGAGACCTTCGGCACGGGCGACGAGGACGCGGCGGCGGAGTTCGTGAAGACGTTCGACTTCCGCCCGCGCGCGATCATCGAGCAACTCGACCTGCTGCGTCCGATCTACCGGCAGACGACCAACTACGGACACTTCGGCCGGCCGGGGCTGCCGTGGGAAACGCTCGCGGCCGTGGCCGTGAAGTAAGCCGGGTGGGGCGGGTCACACCAGTACTGCCGGCTTGACCCGCCCTCCTGCTTTTCGCTTCGACGCCCTCTTACGGGGCGATCGACATCGCGCTCACGTTCAGCACCTGCTGTCCGTCCTTCTCGCTCACCTCGCCGGTGGCCTGGACCTTCTTGGCGACGAAATCGAGCAGCTTCGCATTGTTGTTCGCCGAGTAGTCGCCTTCGATCAGGTAGATCGCCTCGTCGGTGAGGATGCCCATCTGATTGCCGCGCTTGGCACAGGCCATCGCGCAGTTGGCGTGCGCGTCACCACGGCCACCCTCGCCCTTGCTGTTGGCACACGCCACTTCCACCAGTTCGCCCGTCACGGTCAGCGGCTCGGCCGCCGGCGCGACGGACAGCGCCGCCACGAACGCCGCGGCCGCCAGAATCGAGAACATCTTGCGCATCTCAGGGACTCCTTCCAAGGGACCCGCCAGGAACACGGCCCGGCAACCTCTCTTTGTAGTCCCCGCTGACACCGGAGTCAAGCTGGGCTGCTCCGGCCATTCAGGCCGGAAAACGGCCAGAGTCTCCCCCAGGCACACCCACACCATCGGATTCGGCGGCCTCCGGGGTTATGGAGCTCTGGAGGGGGAAGGGTGTGGTTAAATCTGCGACAAGGGCCGTCCATTGTTCACCGATCACCGTTTACCGATCACCGATCACCGTTCACCGCAAGGATCACCCATGACGATCCGCAGAGTCCTCGCCGGCCTCGCCGTTGCCCTGGTCGTCACGGTTCCTGCCGCGACTCAGACGATTGACGACCTGGTGTCGTTGAAGCGCGCGGGGGCACCCGCGATCTCGCCCGACGGCCGGCTCGTCGCGTACACGGTTCGGGGGGCCAACTGGGACGAAAACCGGTACGACACGCAGATCTGGCTGGCCGACGCGCGCACCGGCGAGGCGCGCCAGCTGACGACCGCGGTCAAGTCGAGCACGCAGCCCGTCTGGTCACCCGACGGCCGCTGGCTCGCGTTCGTGTCGGATCGCACCGACACCCGGCAGATCTACCGCATCTCGACGAGCGGGGGCGAAGCCGAGCGCCTCACGAGCGTCGAGGACGGTGTGAACCAGTTTGCCTGGGCGCCTGACGGCCGCGCGCTGGCCTTCACGATGATCGAGCCGCTCCCGGCCGCGCTCAAGGAACGGGCCGAGAAGTACGGGGAGATGACGATCGAGGACCAGGACCACCGGATGGTCCACCTCCATCACTTCGATCTCGAGACGCGCGAGACCCGCCAGCTCACCACCGGCGGCTTCGTCGTCGGCAGCTTCGCCTGGTCGCCGGATGGGACGCGGATCGCCTTCGACCACCGCGTCAACAGCGACCCCGCCAGTGGCCACACCGCCGACATCTCGCTCGTGAACGTGGCCTCCGGGCAGCGGGAGTTGCTGGTGTCGCAGGACGGGCCGGACAGCAACCCGCAGTGGTCGCCCGACGGAACGGCGATCGCCTTCCAGTCGGCGATGAGCAAGCCGTTCTTCTACTTCCAGAACGGCGAGATCGCCGTCATCACGTTGAACGACCGTCGCATCCTCGCCCTGACCGAAGCGTTCGACGAAAACCCGAGCCTGGTCTCGTGGACGACCACGGGGATCTTCTTCTCGGCCTCCCAGCGCACATGGGCCTATCTCTTTCGTCTCGATCCAGCCAGCCGGTCCGTGACGAGGTACGCCGTGGCGAACGAGTGGATCGGCACCGGCTTCTCCCTGACGCCCGACGCGGCCCACGTGGCGTTCCTCGGCAGCGGGCCGGCGCAATTCCCCGAGGTGTACGTGTCGGAACTCGCCCCCACGCTGGCGCCATCGCGCGTCAGCGATCTTGGCGGACAGGTGGCGGCGTGGCCCGCACACACGCGCGAACTGGTGCGGTGGAAGAGCCAGGACGGAGCCGAGGTCGAGGGCGTGCTTCACAAGCCCGCCAACTTCGAAGCCGGACGCCGGTATCCCCTGCTGGTCGTCATCCACGGCGGCCCCACGGGCATCTCGAGGCCCGTGCCGTACGGCAGCAGCAGCGTCTATCCGATCGATCTCTGGCTGTCGGAAGGAGCGCTCGTTCTCGAACCCAACTACCGGGGCAGCGCGGGCTACGGCGAGGCGTTCCGCTCGCTCAACGTGCGCAATCTCGGCATCGGCGACGCCTGGGACGTGTTGTCGGGCATCGACCACCTGTCCGCGGAAGGCCTCGTGGACGCCTCACGTGTGGGCACGATGGGCTGGAGCCAGGGCGGCTACATCTCGGCGTTTCTGACCACCCGGCACTCGGATCGCTTCAAGGCGGCATCGGTGGGCGCCGGGATTTCGAACTGGATGACCTACTACGTCAACACCGACATCCACCCCTTCACCCGCCAGTACCTGAAGGCCACTCCCTGGGACGACCCGAAGATCTACGCCGACACCTCGCCGATGACCTACATCAAGCAGGCCTCGGCCCCGACCCTGATTCAGCACGGAGACCGCGACCAGCGCGTGCCCGTCCCGAACGCGTTCGAGTTGTACCAGGGTCTGCGCGACCAGGGCGTGCCGACCGAACTCGTCCTGTTCAGGGGATTCGGGCACGGGCTCGACCGCCCGAAGGCCAATCGGGCTGCCATGCAGCAGAACTTCGACTGGTTCCGGACGCATCTCTGGAACGGCGCCGGATCCACGCGCCAGTAGTGGCGCGCGGCCCGCGCTGGAAGAACCTTCGGATGGGCACGTGAGTACGACTCGACATTGGAAAGGACCGACGTCATGACGACTTCCTGGCCTCGCCTGCTGTCTCTGGCCGCCGCGGTCGCCGTTGCGGTGGCCACCGCGTCGGTGGCGCCCCGCGCGCAGTCAACCTCGCCCGCTGTGGCCATCCGCGGGGCGACGCTGCTCACGGTCACGAAGGGCACGATCGAGAACGGCGTCATCGTGCTGCAAGACGGACGGATCACCGCCATCGGCGGCTCGACAACCCCCGTGCCCGCGGGCGCGGAGGTCGTCGATGCGTCGGGCCGGTACGTCTCGCCCGGCATCATCGATGCCCACTCGCACATCGCGGCCGACTCGATCAACGAGGGCGGCACGACGGTGAGCTCGATGACGGGCATGGACGATGTGCTCGACCCGACCGATATCAACATCTACCGCGACCTCGCCGGCGGCCTGACCGTGGCCAACGTGCTGCACGGCAGCGCCAACCCCATCGGCGGCACCAACAGCGTCATCAAGCTGCGATGGGGCAAGACGCGCCCGGAAGAGATCCTCTTCGAGGGCGCCATGCCGGGCATCAAGTTCGCGCTCGGCGAGAACCCGAAGCGGCCCACGAGCACCGTCCAGCCGCGGCGCTACCCCGCCACGCGAATGGGCGTGGAGTTCGTCATCCGGGACGCGTTCACGCGCGCGAAGGCGTATCAGGCGGCGCAGCAGGACTACGAGCGGCGCCGAGCGGCCGGAGAAGACGTGCTGGCGCCCCGCCGCGACCTGCAGCTCGATCCCCTGGTGGAGATCCTCGAGGGCAAGCGCCTCGTGCATGCGCACAGCTATCGGGCTGACGAGATCCTGATGCTGATCCGGCTGGCTGACGAGATGGGCTTCAAGATCGCCACCTTCCAGCACGTGCTCGAAGGCTACAAGGTCGCCGACGAGATCGCGGCCCATGGCGCCGGTGCGTCGTCGTTCTCGGACTGGTGGGCGTACAAGGTGGAGGCGCAGGACGCCATCCCGTACAACCCCGCGCTCATGGTCCGGCGCGGCGTCAACGTGTCGGTCAACTCCGACAGCGCCGAGCACGCACGCCGCCTCAACACCGAGGCAGCCAAGGCCATCCACTGGGGCGGCCTCACCGACGACGAGGCGCTGGCGCTCGTCACGATCAACCCGGCGCAGCAGCTTCGCATCGACGACCGCGTCGGCTCGCTCGAGGTGGGCAAGCATGCCGATGTCGTCGTCTGGAACCGGCACCCGCTCAGCAACTACGCCCTCGCCGACCGGGTCTACATCGACGGGACGCTCTACTACGATCGCCTGGCCGAGGAACAGCGGTTGAGTTCGCTCCGGACCGAGAAGTCACGGCTCGCGGCGTCCGAGGGCCGCACCACACCGGCGACGGCGCCGCAAAGCGATCCGCGGCGTGGCCCGCAGCACGAGGGACGTCACCTGCACGATCTCACCGACCTTGTGGGCGCCGCGGCGGTGGGCAGCCGCCTGGATGCCGGCCGGACGCTCGACGAGGGCACGCAGGTCGCGCCGCCGGCACTCGTCGCCATCACCAACGCCCGTATCCACCCGATCACGCAGCCGGTCATCGAGCGCGGCACGATCGTCATCCGCGATGGGCGGATCGAAGCCGTCGGCGCAGGCGTTCTGGCCCCGGCCGGCGCGCACGTCATCGACGCGGAAGGCGCCGACGCCTACCCCGGCTTCATCGACGCCCGCACGGTGCTCGGACTCAACGAACCGGGACCGCGCGGGTTCGAGGACGTCAACGAGATGCTCGACATCAACGCGGCCATGCGCGCGCAGGTGGCGTACCACTGGGACAGCGACGCCATCCCCGTCGCGCGCGTCAACGGGGTCACCACGGCCGCGATCGTTCCGTCGGGAGGCCTCATCGGCGGGCAGATCGCGGTGATGAACCTCGACGGCTGGAGCTTCGAAGAGGCCGCGGTCAAGCCGATGGTCGGCGTCAGCTTCCAGTACCCGACCGTGGGACGGACCGGCGGCTTCGGAGGCAATCCCGATGCGGACCGCCCGTACGAGGACCTGCGACGCGAACGGGACGCGCGCGTCAGACTGGTCGAGGATCTGCTCGCGCGCACCCGGGCGTACGCGGCCATGCCCGCGGCGACGCGGACGACCGACTGGAACCTCGAAGCGATGATCCCGGTTGCGGATGGCCGCGTGCCGCTCTTCGTCCAGGCCAATGCCGAGCGGGAGATTCGGGAGGCCGTGGCGTTCTCGGATCGGAACACCGTGAAGGTCGTGATTACGGGCGGCCTGGAGTCGCCGCTCGTCGCACCGCTCCTGAAGGAGAAGAACATTCCCGTGGTGCTCGGCTCGACGCTGACCCTGCCGACGCGGCCCGACTTCCACCACGCCGCGACGTACCGCGCCGCGGGCGAGCTGGCCGAAGCCGGCGTCCCCTTCGCGTTCGCGACCGGGAGCTACCAGAACGTGCGGCTCTTGCCGTACGAGGCGGCGATGTCGGTGGCGTGGGGTCTCGACCGCGACCATGCCATCCGATCGCTCACCATCCACGCGGCGGAGATCCTTGGCGTCGCCGACCAGGTGGGCAGCCTCGAGGCCGGCAAGATGGCCAACGTCGTCCTCTGGAAGGGGGATCCACTCGAACTGCGCACGCCGTTGCCGCGCGTGATCATCGCCGGGAAGGATGTCGGGCCCGACAACAAGCACCTGCGGCTGTACGAGAAGTTCGCCGGCCGGCCGCTGCCGGCGGGGAAGTAAGGGGAGTACGCCATGACCTGTCGCTCAACGATTGCCTCCCTGAACACTCGCGCGAGGACGAGAACACCTCGAGGCCCGCTTCTTCGGTTCCAATTCTGGGCCGCCGTGATGATGCTGGCCGGCCTCGCCGCCGGCGCCGGGGCGCGAGCCCAGGAACCAGCGCCGATGACCTATGCCATCGTCGGCGCGCGTGTGGTTCCGGTGTCGGGGCCTGCGATCGCGCAGGGCACGGTCGTGTTCTCCGACGATCGGATCACCGCCGTCGGCACGGGCACGGAGGCGCCCGCCGGTGCGATCCGCATCGACGGCACGGGGCTCACGGTCTACCCAGGCCTGATCGACATGGGCTCGTCCGCGGGGGTGACGGTGCCGGCCGCCCCGCGCAGTGAGACCGCCGGCACGACCGAGGAGCAGGAGAGGGCGAAGCGGGCCGCCATCCTGCGCCCGCATGTCAGGGTCTCCGACCAGCTGAACCCGGCGGATGCGGCGCTCGGGCGCGCGGCTGCGGCGGGGATCACCAGTATCCTGGCCATGCCCCCGGGAGACACGTTCCGCGGGCAGAGCGCGCTCATCCTCACGTCGCGGGGACCGGACGCTCCCCAGATTGGCGCCGTGGCGGACGATCGTCGAGGCCCGCTCGTGGTTCGAAGCCCCGTGGCGCTGCACTTGACGTTCGCCAACCGGCCGGGCGGCGCCAATGGCTACCCCGTGTCGCTGATGGGGGGCATCGCGTTCGTGCGTCAAGCCTTCCACGACGCGCAGCATCATCAGGCGGCTGTGGCGCACGCCGACCGGCAGAAGCGTGTGCGGCCGGCACCAGACGCCGCGCTGGAAGCGATCCAGCCGGCGCTCGGCGGGCAGCTTCCCGTGGCGTTCGAGGCATCGTCGGCCCGCGAGATTCTGCGCGCGCTCGCGATGGCACGCGCGTTCTCGCTGGCTCCCATCATCACGAACGGGCTCGAGGCCGGGCAGGTCGCCGCGGATCTCGGAAGCGCCAATGCGCGCGTGATCGTGAGTTTGAACTACCCGGTGCGGCTCCGGTCGCTCGCACCGGAGGCCGACGAACCGCTGGAGACGCTTCGCCGGCGCGCCAACGCGCCGAAGACCCCGGCCGCGCTTCACACCGCGGGCGTCCCGTTCGCGTTCGCGTCCGACGGTTTGAACGATCCGAAGGACTTCGTCAAGAATGCGGCGAAGGCAGTGGAGAACGGGTTGCCGGCCGACGCGGCGCTGCGCGCGCTGACGATAGAGGCGGCGACGCTCGCCGGCGCCGCCGGCGAGGTCGGCTCGATCGAGCCGGGCAAACTGGCCAACCTGGTGGTGACCACCGGGGACCTCTTCGACGAGAAGACGACGATCGCGCACGTCTTCGTGGCAGGACGGCCGGTAGCGCTGGAGGCGGACAACGTCGGCGCCAGACGCTCGGCGCCGTAGAATCTTGCGATCGTGTGATGGGGTGATGTGGTGATGGGATGTTCGATCTGAGAATCCGGGAGGCCTGACGGCCTCCATGTATCTGGTGATCGCCGGCGCACACGTTCGAGCAATGGTTCGAGGCGCGCCCACATCAGCTCGGCCTCACCACCTCCAACGCGGCTAGAATACTCGTCTGATGACGTTGCACGAGCGGCTACGCAGCGACGTCGCCGCGTGGCACGCGGCGGGCTGGACGGACGAGCGGTTCCCGGCCATCGCCGAGATCCTCGAGTGGGCGCACGGCGTCGAGGACGCGGGGAACGTCCGGTTCCTGCGGGCGCCACAGCTCGCCGCACTCGAGACGTACTGGTACCTCCGCCTCGTGCTCGACTCGCCCGATGTGCCCGCGCTGTACGCGCGTCTGTTCCCGGATCCGGGTGATCTTCTCAATGCCTTCGGCCTGGACCATCCAGACCTGGCGAAGCGCGCCCTTCGCGAGGGCGGCGTTAACGGGCTGCTGGACGCGATCAGGACCGATGATGCGCTGGTGAAGGCGTTCAAGCTCGAGGCGCTCCGCGAGACGCTGACGCTCGACTACGCCAGCTACATCCTCGCGCTGGCGATGGGGGCCGGCAAGACCATTCTGATCGGCGCCATCGTGGCGACCGAGTTCGCCATGGCGCAGGAGTACCCCGACGGCCCGTTCGTGCAGAATGCCCTCGTCTTTGCGCCCGGAAAGACTATCGTCGAGGCGCTGCGTGAGCTCCTTGCGGCGCCGTACGACCGTATCCTGCCGCCGCGCTTTCACAAGAGCTTCGCGGCGTCCGTGAAGTTCACGTTCACCAGAGACGGCGATCCGGACATCCCCGTAGTGCGGGGATCGATCTTCAACGTCGTGGTGACGAACACGGAGAAGATCCGCATCCAGAAGGAGCAGATTCGAAGGGGCGATCTTGGCGCGCTGTTCGGCGATCGCAAGCTGGAAGAGGCTCGACAGGAAGTGGCCAACCGACGGCTGCAGGCCATCGCGAGCCTGCCGCATCTGGCCGTCTTCTCGGATGAGGCGCACCACACGTACGGCCAGTCGCTCGACACGGGCCTGAAGAAGGTCCGCAAGACCGTGGACTACCTGGCGGCCACCACCAACGTGGTGGTCGTCGTGAACACGACGGGCACGCCCTACTTTCAGCGGCAGCCCCTGCGGGATGTCGTCGTCTGGTACGGCCTGTCGCAGGGCATCCGGGACGGCGTCCTGAAGGACGTGTCGGACAGCATTCAGGCGTTCGACTTCGACGGCGACACCGCCCGCTATCTGTCTCATGTCGTGCGGGACTTCGTGAGCAAGTACGGCGGCGTGATGCTGCCCGACGGCGCACCCGCGAAGCTGGCGATCTACTTTCCGCAGACCGACGATCTGGCCGAGCTGCGCCCAGTGGTGGACCAGGCGCTTGTCGAGGCCGGCCTGAGTCCTGCGTTGTGTCTCGTGAACACGTCCGACACGGCGTTGACGAAGCCGGCCGACATCGAGGCCTTCAACCGCCTGAACGATCCAAGGGCGCCACACCGCGTGATCCTGCTGGTCAACAAGGGCACCGAAGGGTGGAACTGCCCGAGCCTGTTCGCCTGCGCGCTGGCCCGGAAGCTGCGGACCTCGAACAACTTCGTGCTGCAGGCCGCCACCCGCTGCCTGCGCCAGGTGCCTGGCAACCGCGAGAAGGCGCGGATCTACCTGTCGACCGACAACTACGGCGTGCTCGACCGGCAGCTCCGCGAGACCTACGGCGAGGAGATCGCCGACCTGAACCGCGCCCCGCAGGAGACGCGGACCGCGCGTGTCGTGCTGCGCCGGCTCCCGGTGCTCCCGATTTCACTGACACGCCTGGAGCGCACCGTCGAACCGGCGCCCGCAGCGGCTGTGCCCGTTCCGCTCTTCCTCTCCCGACCAACGGACATGGTGAAGCCGGCCACCATGGCCGCCTTCACGCTGAGCGAGCAAAGTGGTGCCTCGCGCGTGCTGCGGCAGGTCTCCACCACCGTGGAAGTCGACACCCGTCCGGCCACCGTGGATCTCTTCGCGGCCGCCGTGGACTTGGCCGGCCGGTACCGCCTGGACGTGCTGCCCCTGCAGGCGCAGCTTCGGGCCCACTATCCGCAGGGGGAGATCCCGGAGTTCCACCTCGACGCTCTGGCGGAGCAAATCGAGGAGCAGGCCTGCGCCTACACCGTCAGGGAGGAGCGCGTAGAGGTGGCGCTGGCCCTGGTGAAGCCGGAAGGGTTCGCCAGGGAACGGGATGCCGATGGAGACCTCGTGTACACCGCGCAGATCACCTACCGGGTCGACAGGGAGTCGTACTTGACGCGGTGGGAGGACTGGCGCAAGGCCAACCACAAGGACCTGGGGTTCTACTGCACTCCCTTGGAGTTCGACTCGAAACCAGAACAGGAGTTCTTCCGCCAGTTGCTGGAGCGAGTGAACGTCGAGCCGTGGGAGGTCGAAGACATCTACTTCACCGGGGCCCTGAGCGACCCGGCCAAGACGGACTTCTACGTCGAATACCGCGCCGAGGATGGCCGCTGGCGCCGCTATATCCCGGACTTCATCATCCGAAAGCGGCCAGCGCTCGGGAAACCGCCGGGCTCCGGACGCGTGATGATCGTGGAGATCAAGCGCGAGCGGGAACGGGAGCACCCGACCGACGGCGAACAGGGCCGCAAGGCGATGGCCGTCAGGGCCTGGGAAGCGCTCAACCCGGAGCAGTTGAAGTACGAGATGATCTTCACGGCAACCGATACGGTCACCTACAACCACATGGCCGAAGTGCTCAGTTTCGCCGAGCAGCGGGAGCTGTACCTGCCTGTGGAGATCGACCAGGTGAAGGTGGCGGATTTTTGCGAACGCTGGCAGGTCAGCAAGCTCGAGGTCTTCGGGTCCGTTCTCGGCTTCGACTTCCGCCCGGACAGCGACGTCGACTTCCTCGTGTCGTTCAAGCCCGGTGTGAAGTGGGGGCTCGGCTTCGCGCAGATGGCCGACGAGCTCGAGGCGATCGTCGGACGCCGCGTGGATCTGCTGACACGCCGCTCGGTGGAGCGGAGCGACAACTGGATCCGCCGGCGCAGCATTCTGGACTCGGCGCAGACCCTCTATGTCTCGTGATCTTGGCCACGCCGCCGACATGCTCCGCTTCGCCGAACGTGCGCGGCACATCGCCGTGGGCACGACGGAAGACGCCTTCCTGAACGACTGGATCGTGCAGGGGGCCCTCATGCACTACCTGACGATGCTCGGGGAGGCCGCACGGCGTGTCAGCCAGGAGTTCCGGGACCAGCACCCGGCCGTGGCCTGGCCCGGCATCGTCGGCCTACGCAACCGGATCGTGCACGACTACAACGAGCACGACATGGACATCGTGTGGCAGGTCGCCAGCGCGGAGTTGCCCGCCTTGGTCGATCAGCTCAGGCGCATCGTCCCTAGGGAGCCCGATGGCGAAGAAGACGAAGTCGGCCGCTAGGCCCAGGGGCCGTGCGGCAGCGTCCGCCGTGTCGAAGCCCAGGCCACAGGCGACGCCACGGAAGCCACGCGCCAAGTCAGGAACCTCGAAAACCACCGCAGTCGTTGCGGACGCCGTTCGCGGCGCGCCGCCGGCACCTACGGACGTGAAGGTGTCGGCTGCCAAGGGGCGGCCGATGCTCGTCTGGGTGGGTAAGCGCCCACTCGGGCAGCTTCAGGCGTTTCCAGCACAGCCGGTCGAGCGGTTTTCGCTGCCGCAGCACCAGGAGGTGATCGACCAGGCCACGTGGGACGACTGGCCATCCGTGTACCCGAAAGGCGGGCTGCTCTTCCACGGCGACAACAAGGAGGTGCTGGCGCACCTGCTCGCCAACGGCTTCCGTGGCAAGGTGAAGCTCGTCTACATCGACCCGCCGTTCGACTCGGGCGCCAACTACGTGCGCAAGGTCAGCCTGCGCGGCGCGACGGGCACCACCAAGATCGACGGCGAGGTGTACACACTGGGCGAGCAGATCCAGTACGCCGACATCTGGGCCAACGACGCGTATCTGCAGTTCGTTTACGAGCGTGCCCTGCTCCTGAGGGAGCTACTGACTGCAGACGGCGTGTTCGTCGTACATCTGAGCACTGATCGTGTGCACTACCTTAAGGTCGTGCTTGACGAAGTGTTCGGCGCAGTGGGCTTCAGGAACGAGTTCGTCTGGAAACGGCGAGAGGCCCATAGTGACACGATGGGGGTCGCCAATGTTCACGATGTGTTGCTCGCTTACGGTGCGTCACCAGCCACGACTCTTCAGCGAATGTATGTCCCCTACGACGAAGACTACATCGCGTCTCATTACACATTGACCGACGATGATGGGAGACGCTACCAGCTAGGCGACCTCACTGCCCCTGGACCTAGGCCGGGCCTCACATACGAGTTCAAGGGTGTCTGGCCACCACCCGGAAGAGTCTGGGCGGTGCTTCCGGAGAAGATGGCCGAATTGGATCGGCAAGGCCGGATCGTCATGACGTCGGAAGGGCGCCCAAGGCGTAAGCAGTATCTCGATGAGATGCAGGGTATGCCACTGCATGACGTCTGGACTGACGTTTACGCGGTGAACTCACAGGCCCATGAAGCGACCGGCTACCCTACGCAGAAGCCAGAGAGCCTACTGCGACGATTGCTGGAGCTTGCCACATCTCCTCGGGACCTGGTGCTCGACTGCTTCATCGGCTCAGGAACAACGGCGGCCGTCGCCCAGAAGCTCGGGCGGCGCTGGATCGGCTGCGACATCAACAAGGGCGCCATTCAGACGACCGTGAAGCGGC
>CAZNOC010000074.1:0-15960 GCA_964574545.1 uncultured Bifidobacteriaceae bacterium
CGCTCGGCTCGAGCCCCAGCCGTTCCGCCGACTCCACGAACATCCAGCGCCAGCGTGGCCCGATCAGCTCCTGAGGGCGATCGGGCCAGACCGTCAGTGCAAACTCCCGAATCTCCGGCTCCCGCTCCGGGGCGAAGCCGGTCAACCCTTCGACGACGGTGGTGCCTGTCGATGGCCCCAGGGGCGCGACGGCCGCGACGGCGCCGGGCAGCACGAGCTCGGCCAGGAGCCGCTGCGCGAGCGCCGTGACCTGAGGGCTGTCGAAGAACGGAATCGGACGGTCGAGGCCGAGATGCCGCTGGAGCCGGATGGAGAGCTCGACCGCCCGGAGTGAATCCATTCCCAGTTCGAACACGCTCTGATCGACGGGGACGGCCTGAGGACTGGCGTACCCGAGCGTGCCCGCCACCTCCGCCTGCACGAGCTGCTCGAGGAGTGCGGTCCGTTCGGCGGCCGGCTTGCCCTTCAGCCTCGCGAGCCAGTCGCCCTCAGCGCGACCCGGCACCGGCGTCTCGGTCTCGCGATCGCCGTCGACCCGCGACAGCAACGGGCGCGGCCTCCGCGCTTCGAGCAGCGTGCGGAAACGCGGCCAGTCGATGTCGGCAACCGTCGCCTGCACGTCGGCGCCGGCGACCAGCACGTCGAGTGCCCGGAGGGCGCCGGCGGGATCGAGGCCGCGCATGCCCGACAGGTCAAGCTGACGGAGTTCCACGTCGGTCGCCATGCCCCCCTCGCGCCAGGGCCCCCAGTTGACGCTCAGCGCGGGGAGTCCCTTCCGGCGCCGCTCATGGGCGAGTGCGTCGAGGAACGCGTTGGCGGCGGCATAGTGAGCCCGCCGAGGCGCCCCCCAGATGGAGGACACCGATGAAAAGCAGATGAAGAGATCGAGATCCAGGCCCTGCGTCGCTTCGTGCAGGAGCCAGCCGCCTCCCACTTTCGAACGCAGCATGGAGCTCAGGCTGCCCGCCGTCATCTCGGCAAGCGGGACTGGTACGTCAATGCCGGCGGCATGCACGACGCCACGCAGAGGAGCGCCAGTCGCGGCGATGCCTGCCAGGACCCTGTTCACGTCCGCCCTGGAGGAGACGTCGGCCTCCACGACCACCACCGAGTCGGCGCCCAGCGACTCGAGTTCCCGAATCGCCGACTCCGCACCGGGAGTCGCCGCCCCTCGCCGGCTGGCGAGGACGAGCGCGCGCGCGCCCTTCGCCACCAGCCATCGGGCGGCGTGGCGTCCAAGCGCACCAAGTCCGCCCATGACGAGGTACGTCCCCGCGGAATCGAGGACTGCCTCTCCAGACGTCGTTCCCGCACGACGCACGAGGCGCGGCACGTGCCGTCTGCCGCCGCGGAACGCGACCTGATCGTCGTCGCTCCCCGAGAACAGTTCCCTGGCGATCGCGCGCGCGGCGGAGGGCGCGCTCTCCGTGGGGTCGAGGTCCAGCAGCCCACCCCAGAGCTCCGGGTGTTCCAGCGCGACGACCCGCCCAAAGCCCCAGAGTGGCGCCTGCGTGACGGCAAGGGCGTGTTCCGTCGTCGCATCGCTCACCCGTACGGCTCCCCGAGTCACGAGCCAGATCGCTGGAGCGGCCTCCCATCGGCCCCGGCTGCAGGTACCGACCAGATGCAGTGCGTTGGCGAGCGCCTCCAACGGCTGGTCCCCAGCGAGGCCGTCCATGGCGGGTGGTGTATCCAGACCCCGGAGGCACACGATGCCGCGGAGACGCTCGCCGGCGGGTAGGGCATTCCACAGCCGGTTCAGATCGGCCGGGTCGCTGCGGCCGATCCGGAGGTGCTCATCCCCCAGCCGTGCAAAGGCATCGCCGGGGGACACCAAGGTGCAAGACTCGCCCTTGCTCCGGAGCTCCCGCACCAGCTCGTGGCCAACCGGCCCATCATCCGCCAGAACGAACCAGCGTCCGGCAGCGGGGGCGCTGGTTGGCGTCTGATTCGAGGTGTGGGGGATCCATTCAAGCGCGTAGAGATGGTCCGCGACGTCACGGGTCTCACTCGGAACGTCACGGGACTGCACTCGATCCTGCCCACGGCTGATGTCGACCCAGTGGCGTTCTCGCTGGAATGGGTACGTGGGCAGTTCAACGGGACGGCCTGACGCGTTTCCGGTGACAGACGTCCAGTCGATGCTCGCTCCGCGCGTGTAAAGTTCGGCGAGGCTCTGGAGCATCCGCGCCGAGTCCTCAGCCGCGTGGAGCGAGGGAAGCCAGGCAACGTCCGCGCTCGGCGCGCACAGGCGCCCCATGGCCAGCAGTGTGGAGGAGGGGCCCACTTCGACAAACGCCCGGCAGCCCCGCGTCAGGAGCGCATCGATCCCCATGGCAAACCGCACCGGTTCGCGCACGTGGCGGACCCAGTACTCCGCGGTCGCCATCTCGGCTCCGATGGCCCGGCCGGTCACATTGGAGACGACCGTCGTCTGTGGAGGCGTGAACCTGACGGCTCCGGCCAGTCGCGTGAACTCGGCGAGCATGGGCTCCATCAGCGGCGAGTGAAACGCGTGCGAGACACGAAGCGCGTACGTCTGAACGCCTTCCAACTCAAGCGACGCCACGACCGCTGACACGGCGTTGCTGTCTCCGGAGATGACCACGTCGTTCGGACCATTGATGGCAGCCAGGGACACGTCTGCGGTGTGGGCGGCGATCGCCGCAACAACCCGCTCCTCCGAGGCGCGCACCGCGACCATTCCACCCCGCTGTGGAAGCGCCTGCATCAACCGGGCACGCTGCGCCACCAGTGAGAGCCCATCCTCGAGGCTGAACACTCCCGCCACGCATGCCGCGACGTACTCCCCGACGCTGTGTCCCATCACGGCATCGGGTTCGATGCCCCAGGATTGCCACAGTGCGGCGAGGGCATACTCCAGGGCGAACAGCGCCGGCTGGGTGTACGCCGTCTGATCGAGGGACCCCGCTTCGTCAGACCGAGGTGCAATCACGTCGAGCAACGGCCGGTCGAGGTGCCCCTGCATGATCTCGGCGCACCGGTCGAGCGCGGCGCGAAAGACCGGCTGCGTCTCGTAGATGCGCCGGCCCATTCCGGCATACTGCGACCCCTGCCCTGTGAACAGGAAGGCGACCTTCGGCCTGTCGGCTCCCCGGCCCACGATGACGCCCGGGGGATGCTCGCCTGCGACATGCGCCACCAGCAACTGCTGCGCGTCGGCCGGCGAGGCGGCGACGAGCGCCAGTCGATGGGGAAAATGTGTCCGGCCCGTGGCCGCCGTCCTCGCCACGTCACCGAGGACGAGGCCCGGATGTGCTGCGAAGGCGTCGCGGTACCGGACAGCCAACTCCTGCAGCGCGGCCGGAGTACGGGCGCTGATCGGCAGTAGGTGAGGGGACGTGCCGGTGGCTCCGCGCGGCTCGGCGTCGAGGGTACTGTCCGCCGGCGCCTCTTCCAGGACGACGTGCGTGTTGGTACCGGTGAATCCGAACGAGCTGATGCCGGCGCGGCGCGGCGTTTCCCCGGCCGGCCACGCCGCCCCCCCGGCGGGCACCTCGATGGGCAGTCCCGCCCAGTCGATCATCGGGTTGCCCTGTGTGAAGTGCAGATGCGGTGGAATCTCGCCGTGCTTCAGGGACAGCGCGACCTTGATCAGCCCGGCCACGCCGGCCGCCGCTTCCAGGTGGCCGATGTTGGTCTTGACCGAGCCGATCCTCAGCGGCCGATCCCTCGAGTGCTCCTCGCCGAAGACGGCGCCCAATGCCGCCACCTCGATCGGGTCGCCAAGAGACGTGCCCGTGCCGTGCGCTTCCACGTAGCTGATGTCACCGGGCCGCAGACCCGCCGCATCCAGCGCGCGGCGGATCACCTGCTCCTGCGACGGGCCGCTCGGCACCGTGAGCCCGCCGCTCGCGCCGTCCTGGTTGATCGACGAACCTCGGATGACCGCGGCGATGTTGCGGCGGGCGGCGACCGCGTCCGACAACCGCTGCAGCACGACCACGCCGCAGCCCTCCCCGCGACTGTAGCCGTCGGCGGCGGCATCGAACGTCTTGCATCGGCCATCGGGCGCCAGCATGTGCGCCTTCGTGAAGTTCACGTTCCACTCGGGACGGAGCATCACGTTGACGCCGCCGACCAGTGCCATGCTGCACTCGCGGTTGCGCAGGCTCGTCACGGCCAGGTGTACCGCCACCAGCGAAGACGAGCAGGCGGTATCCACGACCATGCTCGGCCCGTTCAGCCCCAGCACATACGACAGGCGGCCCGCGGCCGGGCTCATCGTCGAGCCGGTCGCCACATAGCCGTCAATCCGGCGCAAGTCATCCGCGCCGACGATGCCACCGACCTGGTGGAGCGCGTAGTCGAACGTGCTCATCCCGATGAAGACGCCGGTCGCACTGCCGTACAGTTGTGCGGGTGACTGTCCCGCCAGTTCCAATGCCTCCCACGTCACTTCCAGCAGGAGGCGCTGCTGTGGATCGAGGCTGCGGGCTTCCCGTGGCGAGATGCCGAAGAACGCCGGGTCGAACTCGTCCACCCGGTCAAGGAACCCGCCGTATCGCGTCGCGATGGTGCCCGGGGCGTCGGCGTCTGCGTTGTAGTAGGCCGCGGCATCCCAACGGTCGCGTGGCACCTCGCGGATGGCATCGACGCCGCGATGCAGCAGCCGCCAGAACGGTGCCGGCCCATCGACACCACCAGGGAGGCGGCAGCCCATGCCTACGATCGCGACAGGTTCCGTCTGGCGGCGCGTGACCTCGTCGAGGCGCGTCCTCAGCTGCTGCAACTCGAGCAGCGCCGCCTTCATGAGCGGCGCGTAGTCGCGTTTGGGAGACTCGTCGCTCACCGTTCTGGGGCCTTCGCCGGCGCCAACAGTGCCCGCGCGAGGCGTTCGGCGATCTCGTCTTCGCCCAGTTCCTCGAACTCGTCGACGGGTGATGCCGCGGGGGCAGCCGCCGCGGGCACTGTCGTCGCCGGCCGCGCCTCAAGGATCTTTCCGGCCAGGTGCTCGGACAAGGACTCGATCGTCGGGTAGTCGAATAGAACGGTGGGACGCAGGGGGCATCCCAGGCTCTCCTCGAAACGCCCCCGCAGTTCCACCGCCATCAGGGACTCCAGCCCGAGATCGAACAGCCGCGCCCTCGGGTCGATCTCGGCCGTGTCCTGCATTCCGAGCACCTGGCTCACGACTGAGCGGACATGCTGGGCCAGCACCGACCGCGGATCCCTGGCCTGTGCGAGCGTGCCTCTGATGTCAGGCACTCGAGAAGCCGTTCTCGGGCCGGGCGCGGTGACCTGCGCGACCTTCCCGAGGAAGATCGCGCACGCCGGGTTCATCTTCAGGAACGCCTGCCAATTGACCGGCACCACCCCGACTTGCGCGGCCTTCTTGTCCAGTAAGCGGGAGAACACGCGCAGGCCCTGCTCCGGAGCAATCGGCCGGAACCCCTGATCCGACAACCTCTGCTGACGACGCCCCCCCGACGCCGCCATGCCAACCTCGTCCCACGGCCCCCAGTTGATGCTCAGGCCCGGCCGCCCGCTCGCCTGACGGTGGTGTGCGAGCACATCCATGAAGGCGTTGGCGGCGGCGTAATTGCCCTGGCCTGCGTTGCCGACGAGGGATGCGACCGACGAGAAGCAGACGAAGAAATCGAGCGGGACGTCCTCCGTCAGCACGTGGAGGTTGCACGCCCCCTCGATCTTCGGCGCCATCACCGTACGAAAGCGATCCCACGTCTGCTGCAGCAACACACCATCGTCGAGGACACCTGCCGCATGCACAATCCCCCTCAGTGGGGGCATCGTTGCGCTGACGGAGGTCAGCAGTCTCGAGACATCGGCGCGGTCCGAGACGTCGGCTGCAAAGGTCTCGGCTTCCGCCCCCGCGAGCCGCAGTCGTTCGATGGCCTCCCGCGCACCGGCGCCGGCTGGGCGCCGGCCGACGAGGGCAATGTGTCGGGCCCCCTGTTCCACGAGCCAGGCCGCCACCTCGAGTCCAAGCGCGCCAAGCCCTCCCGTGATCAGGTAGGTGGCATCCTCTCGGATCGAGACCGGTGTATCGGCGCCCTCGGCCGCGAGTGGAGGGAGCGTGACCACGATCTTGCCGACGTGTCGGGCCTCCGCCATGTAGCGGAAGGCCTCGGTGACGTGTGAGACGGGAAACGCCGTCCGCGGCAGCGGTGTCAGCGTGCCGGCGTGCACCTGCGTCGTCATCTCCGAGAGCATCCCGGCGATCAGCCCGGGGTCGCGCCGGGAGACCTCCACGAGATCGAAGGGGAAGTAGGTGACGTCCGGCCTTCGCTCGCGCACCTGGTCCGCGGACCAGACGTCGCGTTTGCCCAACTCGACGAAGCGGCCGCCCGGCTTCAGCACGTCGAAGCTCCGGTCGACGAATTCGCCACTTAACGTGTTGATCACGACATCGACGCCCTGGCCGTCCGTCAGCGCCTGAATCGCTGCCGCGAAGTCGAGCGTGCGGGAACTCATCACGTGTGCCACGCCGGCGGCCGTCAGGACGTCCCACTTTCCGGGACTCGCCGTGGCGAAGATCTCGGCACCCACGTGCCTGGCCCACTGCACGCAGGCCTGGCCCACACCTCCGGCGGCCGCATGGATCAGCACGCGATCGCCCTTCTGGAGCGCCGCAAGGCGGTGCAGTCCGTAGTAGGCCGTCAGGAAGGCCAGGGGCAGCGTCGCAGCCTCCTCCACGCTCAATGCGGCCGGTCTGGGCACGACGAATTCCTGCCGCAGCGTCACGAAGCTTCCCAAGGCGTCATGACTCGCCACGGCGATCACGTCATCGCCGACCGCGACGTTCGATACTCCCGCCCCGACGGCAACGATTGTTCCGGCGCACTCGAACCCGAACGTCATTCCTGCGGCAGAGGTCACGCCGAGGTGCTGTGCGTAGTGCTCCTCGAGCAACCCAAGGGCGTTCAACACGTCCCGGAAGTTAAGACCGGTGGCTTGCACCTGGATCTCCACTTCGCCCGGGCCAGGCGGGCGCCGGGCCAGTGGTTGCAGAACCAGATTGTCGAACTGGCCGTAGGCGGAGAGCCTCACCTGGCACGGGCCGATCCCGCCGGCCTCGCGGGACGCGGTCGAGTCCTGCTGGCGCCCGAGGGCGCTGCGGACGAGGCGTGGCACGTACCGAACCCCTCGGCGGAAGGCCACCTGGTCCTGCTGGTCAGGCGCCCAGATCTCGTCGAACAGGTGTGGCGCGCTTTCCATGCCATCGGAGGGATCCAGGTCCACTCGCACGCACGACAGTTCCGGATGCTCGAGGGCGATCACCTTGCCGAGTCCCCAAAGCGGCGCCTGTTGCGGGGCGAGGGCCCCCAGGTGAGGAGCGACGGGCTGTGCGCCACGCGTGACCAGCCACAGGCGTGGTGACTCCGGCCACCCGGTGTGGGCCAGGGCCTGCATCAGATGCAACACGCTACCAACCACGAACTCACCCGACGAGGGGCTCGAGGGCGCATCCATGGAAGGCGTGTCGAGACTCCACAGATGAAGGACTCCCCGGCAAGAAAACCCGTCGCTGGCCACGTCGTCCAGCAACCGTCGAAGGTCGTCCGGTGACGCCCCGTTGAGCTCGTAGCGGTTCTCGGCCACCTGCGCGTACCGCGGCCCCTGATCCACGCGGACGCAGCGTTGCCCCCGAGCCTGCAACTGCTCGATGACGGGGCCGGCGACGAGACACGAGGCTTCCGCGAACACGATCCACGAACCGGGAGCCCCCTCCTGGAGCCGCGCCGGGGCGGCGCCACGGACGACGGCCTCCCAGGCCACTTCGTACAGCGCGTCGCCAAGGTCGCGTCCTCGGTCCTGCAGCAGCGCCGCTCGACGCACCTCACGAAGCTGACACCCCTCGATGGCGGCCAGGACACGTCCCGTGTCGTCGCAGAGCGTGATGTCCGCGTCCACGCCGCCGCCGGCGCCGTCCTGCCGGGACACGCTCACGTGGCACCAGAGGCGATCGCCGGGTCGTGGTGACCCGATCCACTCGACGCGCCGGAGGCTGAACGGCACGTACACGGCATCCTCGGTGAGCAGATCGCGGGCCTTGTCACTGAAGACGCACTGGAAGCACGAGTCGATCAGGCTCGGGTAGAGCGGGTACGCCGCGGGGTCGTCCGGCAACTCCGGCCACTGCAGCTCGCACAGGATCTCGTCGTCGCCGGCCCAGGTGTGGGCGATCCATCGAAACGCGCCCTGCAGGTGATATCCCGCCGACCAGAACCGGTCGTAGAAATCGTCCCCCGAGGCGTGCCTGGTACACCTCGACTGCCACGCGGCCAGATCCGCCTGTGACGCCTTCGTGTCCGAGGCCGGGGGCCCCGCTCGACCGGTGGCGTGGACGATCCACGAACTCGCGTCGTTCTCGTCGGCGGCATCCCGGAGGGTCATCACCTGGAAGGCCCTGCCACCGGACGCGTCCGTCCTGAGGATGAGCTGAGCCGTGCGTCCGGAGTCGTCCTCGAGCGTCAGCGCCTGCGGGAATACAACGTCTTCCAGGACATAGCGCTCCTGACGGGAGACCTCCGGCAGCGCAGAGAGCACCATCGCGACATGCGAGGCGCCCGGCACGACCACCGTGTCGAAGATGCGGTGGTCGTCGAGGTACGCCGGTGAGCGAGGGCTCCATCGACTCTCGAAGCGGACGTCCTGAGACCCGGGCAAGCGCAACCGCCGGCCGAGCAGGGGCCGGGACGATGTCTCCACCGTGCCGGTCGGTGCCGCAGGCGGATCGAGCCAGTACCGCTTGCGCTGGAACGGATACGTCGGCAGGGGCACTCGCTGCCGGCTGTGGCCATGGTCGAATCGAGACCAGTCGACTCGGGCGCCGCGGACGTATAGCTCGGCCAGACTCTCGCACATCTGCCGCCAATCCGACCGTCCGGGGCGCAAACTGGGCAGCCAGGCGTGAGCGCCCCCCTGGATGCACTGTCGAGCCATCCCCAGGAGCACCGGAGCGGGCCCAATCTCGAGAAAGACGTCAACGCCGTGGGCGTCCGCGGCAACGACACCCTCCGCAAAACGGACCGCCTCTCGGACGTGCCGCACCCAATACTCTGGCGTGGTAACCTCCGACGACGCCACGCGTCCTGTCACGTTCGAGATCAGAGGGATGGAGGGTGGCGAATAGCTGATTGAGCGGGCCACGCGCTCGAACTCCGCAAGCATCGGGTCCATCAGCGGAGAGTGGAACGCGTGTGACACCTTCAGCCGGGTGGCCATCACCCCTTCCTGCTCCAAAGCAGCTGCGATAGCGTCCACATCCTCGATGCGGCCGGAGATCACGACGTCCGCCGGACCGTTGACGGCCGCGACCGACACGGTCTCGTGAAACGGCGCCACCGCGGCTGCCGCGCGTGCGGTATCGCATCGGACAGCGGCCATCCCCCCACCTCTGGGCAGGGCCTGCATCAACCGCCCGCGCGCCGCGATCAACCGAAGGCCATCGTCCAGCGTCATCACTCCCGCGATGCACGCCGCGACGATCTCGCCCACGCTATGGCCGACGACGACCGACGGCTCGATACCCCAGGAGCGCCACAGGGTCGCGAGCGCGTACTCGATGGCGAACAGCCCCGGCTGTGTGTACGAGGTCTCGTTGATGAGCGTCGACTCGCCATCAGTGGGGTACAGCACGCTGACAAGGGGCTGCTCCAGTCCTGGCCCGACCGCATCAGCGCACCGATCGAAGGCCTGCCGGAACGCGGCGTGCGTCTCGTACAACTCACGGGCCATGTGGGCGTGCTGCGACCCCTGACCCGTGAACAGGAAGGCGATGCGAGGGGGTCGGGAACCCGGCACGTGACCCGTGACTTCAGGAGAGGCGAGACCGACAAGGGCCTCTTTCTCTGAGGAGGCGACGATGGCGATCCGGTGATCGAAGTGCGCTCGCCCGGCGTTCAGGCTGAAGCAGACGTCCGGGAACGCGGCAGCGGCCGCGCCTTCGAGGTGGGTCCTGAGGCGCTGGCTCAATTCGTCGAGAGCTTCTGGCGACTTGGCCGAGAGCGTCAAGACGTGGCACGGGCGGTCGGCGGCATCGAGCGTCGCCTGCCGCTCCGGGGCCTCTTCAAGGATCACGAAGGCGTTGGTGCCACCGATGCCGAGAGAGTTCACGGCTGCCCGCCGGGGGGCTTGGCTCGACACCCACGGTCTGGTCTCGGCATTGACGTAGAACGCGTCGGCGAATTCGATCTCGGGGTTGGGGCGCGAGTAGTGGAGGGTGGGGAAGAGGGTCTTGGTCTCCAGCGAGAGGACGGCCTTGATCAATCCCGCAACACCGGCCGCGGACTCGGGGTGACCGATGTTGGACTTCACTGAGCCGATCGCGCAGCTTCCGGGCGGCATCGGGCCGAACGCCTGCGCCAGCGCGCGCACCTCCGTCGGATCCCCTTTGATGGTGGCGGTCCCATGCGCCTCGACGTAGGCGATCGTGTGTGCCTCGATCGCCGCCACCGCCAGGGCGCGCCGCATCGCGTCGGCCTGGCCGGCCGCATGGGGAGCCCAGTAGCTGGTCTTCCGCTCCGAACCGTCGTTGTTGATGGCGGTTCCGCGGATCACGGCGCGGATCGCATCCCCATCCCTCAGCGCATCCTTCAATCGCTTCAGCACGACGACGCCGATGCCGCTGCCGAAGACCGTGCCCTGGGCGCCGGCGTCGAACGCGCGGCAATGTCCGTCGCGCGAGAAGACGTTGCCCTCCTTGTAGAGATAGCCCGTGCGCTGGGGGACCCTGACGGTCGTGCCGCCGGCCAGCGCCATGTCGCACTCCCCGGTGAGCAGGCTCTGACAGGCCAGGTGCACCGCGACCAGGGAGGTGGAGCACGCGGTCTGCACGGTGAGGCTCGGGCCGCGAAGGTTCAGCTTGTACGAGACACGCGTGCTCAGGTAGTCTTTGTCATTTCCGACGTGCTGGAGGCTGGCTGTCGTGCCGGTCAGCAGCGGATTGAAGTGCGTGTCGGAGAGCAGGTACGTGCTCATGACCCCGCCGCCGCCAGAGTAGACGCCTGTCGCGCTCCCGTACGCATCGCCGGCGTGACCGGCGTCCTCGAGCGCCTCCCACGCGCATTCGAGGAACAGCCGCTGCTGCGGGTCCATGATGGCGGCTTCGCGAGGGGAGTACTCGAAGAACGATGCGTCGAACGTGTCCGCGTCCTCGAGGAGCGGAGCCGCCTTGACGTAGTCGGGGTTCGACAGCAACCCGGGCTCGATGCCGGCTTGCAGCAGCTCGGCATCGGTGAAGACCGTGATGGACTCGACCCCCTGCTCGAGGTTCCGCCGGAACGCCTCGACGTTCTTCGCGCCGGGGAAGCGGCCGGCCATGCCGATGATGGCGATGGCACTGGGGAGACGAAGGAGGTCTGCGGCGTCGGGCTGTAGCTTCATGCGTCCTGTTGAAACTGATGCGATTCCGCCGCTGGTGGATGTACCGCAGTGCCACCGGTTGCAAGTACGATTCCGTCTGGCGCCGATCGCCTGGAGAGTCAGATCGGCACTGCACCAGGAGGTCCGGGCAAATCGCGACGTCTTTTGTCTCCCCCTGGCGCGACTCGGTTCGCAGCGTGAGCGGGTAACGCGTGAGCGGCAGGCATCCCGCGGCGAATTATGGCCCTCGGCGGCGACGGCGTGTCAAGCGACCGCGTGGTGCCCACCCGGTGCCGGCTTCGGCTGCCGGCCACGCCCGCTGACCTCATCTGTCACGACGCCTCGATACCGTGTACCCATGACATTGCGTATCTGGTTCCGCCCCCGTCCCATGGCCGTCCGTCAGGTGTGTGCCGCGTGCGAAGACCGCCGAGCCTGGCTTCGAGCCAACGGCGTTCGCCGCTGGTCGCCGTACCGCGCGTCGTGTCCGGTCTGCACCGCACGGGCAGCCAGCACGCGGGAGGCCGAGTGCCGGAAGCCCGGCACCAGCGCGTCACAGCCCTTGTCGATGTCCGCCTGACGTCCGGAAAAGCTAGCGGAACGCTCGCGATCCGTGCTTGATGCCGTGGCGTTCGCCTTGCATACTTCCGGATCATGATGCGCCTCGCACTCGCCGTCGTCGTCGTTCTGCTGGCCTCCCCAGCAGCTGCGCAGGTCAGCCGCTGTGCAGACTGCCACATCGCCAACGCCGAGGCACCAACGGTGAACTGGTCGCCGTTTGCGTCACGCCACCTGAGCGATTGGGAGCACTCCCCTCACGAGCGTGCGAACGTGGGCTGTGAGAAGTGCCACGGCGGTGACGCCACCACATTCGAACGGTTCCAGGCGCATCAGGGCATGCTGAACGCCCGGAATCCCGCAAGCCCGGTGCATCCCGCAAACCTGCCCCAGACCTGTGGCACGTGCCACACGGGGCCGTTTGTGGCCTTCCAGAAGAGCCACCACTTCGAGATGCTGCGTGCCGGCGACCGCAGCGTGCCGACGTGCTCCACCTGTCACGGAGAGGTCGGCGCCAGCCTGCTCTCGCCCAGAGGAATGCAGAACACCTGCAATCGTTGCCACGGCCCGAACTCGGCGCAGCCCCGGCCGGACCGCGCGGCGGACGCCGGCATTCTCATGACCGGGGTGCGAGAGGTGCGGGCGACGCTGGCGGAGGCACGAAGCCTCATTCAGCGCGTGAAGGATCCGGAGCGCCGAATCACGCTCGAGTCGCAGTGGCGCCAGGCCGAAGTGCCTCTCATCGAGGCGGCGCAAGCCGGGCACGAATTCGTGTTCACGAACATCCGCGAACGCCTCGAGACCGCCCGCCAGCGCACCGAGGCCCTGATGCAGGCGCTGGTGATCCAGTAGGCAGCCGCTCTCGTGTTCCGCACGTCACTCGCTCTCGGCGCCGTGCGGGGCGACCGTCGTCGACAGAACCGGCAAGGCCGGCCCGAGCGGGGCCGGCCAGTTGTCCCCCTCATAGAAGACGCGCTCGAGGAAGAGCCCCGATGCCGGGGCCGTCAAGCGGGCGGGGAGGGGCGAGTCGCCGGCGAGCAGCGTGGTAACGGCCTCGGGGGGCAGACCGCCCCTGCCGATCTCGACGAGCACGCCCACCATCCGGCGCACCATCTTCCAGAGGAAGTGCGATCCACCGACACGCACGATTACGAGGTCTCCCGCGGCTTCGACGCGCAATTCGTCAACCAGCACCTTTGTTGACTTCTCGTCCGGATCGTCAGCGCTGAACGCCCGGAAGTCCTGCATCCCCTCGAACGCGGCGGCGGCCAGGCGCATTTGGCCGAGATCAATCGCGTCCTTCACCCACCAGACGTAAGGCTTGGCGAAGGCACTGCGTCGCCTCGCGACCTGATACAGGTAGGTTCGCCGCACGGCAGCATGCCGTGCGTGGAAGCGGTGCCGAGCCTTGACGATCGAGAGGACGTTGATGTCGGCAGGCAGGTCGTCGTTGATGCGGTAGCGCAGCGTCTCCGGCGGCAGGTTGACGTCCACGTCGAGATGGGCGACCTGCGCGAGCGCGTGCACGCCGGCGTCGGTCCGGCCCGACCCCTGGAACTCGAGCGTGGGCGATCTCGTGGCGGCGGCGATGGCCCGTTCGAGTTCGCCCTGCACGGTGCGGGCGTTCTTCTGCTTCTGCCAGCCGCTGTAACGCGTACCGGCGTACTCGATGGTCAACTTGAAGCGGGGCACGGTCCATGATAGTTGGACTTCGGTCTCGCGGTCTTCCCGGCTTCAGAGCCTGCGAGGACCGCATGGGCTCCCTCCCGGGTTCCGCAGCTACAATAGCGCCGCCGCCCCGTGGTCGCGGCCAGTGGAGGAGCCGTCGCAATGAGCCATCGCCCCGTGCACGCCAGCAATCTTCCGAAGCCCGTGGGACCGTATTCCCCAGGCATGGGCTTCGAGCGTCTCGTCTTCGTCTCCGGTCAGGGCGCCACCGATCCCGCAACCGGCGAACTGGCCGGCCCCGGCGCGGCCATTCAGACGGAGCAGTGCCTGAGAAACGTCGAGGCCATCCTGGAGGCGGCCGGCTCCAGCCTCCAGCACGTGCTGCGCTGCGGGGTCTTCCTGCTGGACATGAAGGAGTTCTCGCAGATGAACGAGGTCTACGCGCGCATGTTCGGCGACCACCGGCCCGCGCGCACGACCATCCAGGCAGCGGGACTGCCGGCCGAGGGGCTGAGGGTCGAGATCGATTGCATCGCCTACGTACCGTGAAGGGGAGCCGGGGCCGGCTGACGCCGGGCCTCAAACCCTACTCGTAGCGAATCGCCCTGAGCGGATCCACCCGTACGGCACGGCGGGCCGGCAGGTAGTTGGCCACCAGCGCCACGCCAGCGAGGACGGCCGCGACCGCCGCGAAGGTCAGTGGGTCGACGGGCCTGACGCCGTAGAGATACGCAGAGAGCGGCTGCGCGACCACGCCGGCCGCGATGACCCCGGCGGTCACGCCAGCCACGACCAGGGCCATCCCTTCTCGCACGACGAGCCAGATCACCGATCCGCGCGTCGCCCCGAGCGCCACCCGGATACCGATCTCCTTCGTGCGCCGCGCGACGGAGTAGGCCACGACAGCGTAGAGGCCGACCGACGCCAGCAGCAACGCGAGCAGGCCGCACACTCCCAACAGGGCGGCCGCAAGGCGGGGCGGGGTGAGCATCAGGCTCAGGTGCTGACGCATGGTCTGGAGTTCCATGATCGCGGCGTCCGGTGCGATGTCGAGGACGGCCTGCCGCGCGGGCTCGACGAGCGGCTCGGGCGCAGCCGACGTGCGAATCACGAACCCGACGTCATCAGAAGGCCGCTGCGCCCAGGCGCGGTACACATACGGTCGCGGCGTCTCGCCGAGGGTGCGCACTTTGGTGTCACGCGCCACGCCCACGACCTGCAGCGGCGGGGCCGGGTCGTTGCCCGCGCGAGTGGGGATGCGCACCATCCGGCCGAGAGGATCCTGATCGGGCCAGAACCGGCGGGCGAACGCCTCGCTGACGACCGCCACCGGCGGCGCGCCCTCCGCGTCACCGTCGCTGAAGTCGCGTCCGGCCACGAGGGGGATGGACATCGCCGCGAAGTAGCCTGGCGCGATCGTGCCGGTGTCGATATCGATCCCGCGTCCATCCGCGTCGGCGTCCATGCCTTCGGGAAGGAAGTTCGACGTGCGAACGGAGGCACCCAGTGGCACGCGATCCGCCAACGCCACACGCTCGACGCCAGGCAGGGCGGACAGGCGGTCGGCAATCGCGAGCGTGAGCTGACGCCGTACCGCAGGGTCGGGTTCGGTGAGGCTCAGGATGGGGGAGAGCACGACGGCGCGAACGGACTCGAATCCGGGCTCAATGAACTGCGCCTCCTGGAGGCTGCGCACGAACAGCCCTGCCGCCGCAAGCAGCACGAGCGAGACGGCCACCTGGACCACCACGAGCACGTTACGCAGACCGTATCGCCGGTGCGCCCTCAGCCCGGATGCCCCTTCATCCTTGAGCGCGGGCACCAGGTCCGGCCGCGTGGCCTGCATCGCGGGGGCCAGCCCGAAGATCACGCCGGTCGCCACGGCAAGCCCCACGGCGAACAGGACGACGCGGGCGTCCATCGAGAGGTCGAGCGTCAGCGGTACTGGCAATCCTTCCGGACGCCATCCGGCCGCGACGCGCATCAACCCATACGCCAGGGCCATTCCCAGCGCGCCCCCCGCCATCGACAACGTGACGCTCTCGGTGAGCAGCTGCTGAACCAGTCGCCACCGGCTGGCGCCAATCGACAGCCGAATCGCGACCTCGCGTGTCCTGCCCGACGCCCTGGCGAGCAGCAGGTTGGCGACGTTGGCGCATGCGATCAGCAGGACGAGCCCTGGAACCACCATCAGCAACGCGGCAACGGGCGCGAGGACCTTGTCTACCTCGGGATGCAGCCGCACGTCGTTCGACGGCACGAGGACCACCTTGCGGCTCTCGTTCGTGCCGGGGTGCTCGACCGCCAGCCGTGCCGCAACAACGTCCATCTCTGCCTGTGCCTGGGCGATCGACTGCCCGTCGGCGAGACGGGCGCGCAGGAACA
>CAZNOC010000074.1:16060-17339 GCA_964574545.1 uncultured Bifidobacteriaceae bacterium
AGCAACGTCGCGTTGAAAGCGGTGACGAGGCCTCCGAACCCTCTGGCCTGGTCGCGGTAGTCAACGTAGTCGGGGTACGACGAGGTTGCGGGAGTGCCGCCGCTGTCGGTCGTGTACACCTCGACCAGCCGTTCGGGCGCGGCCACCGGCAGAGGCCGGAGCATCACGGCGTTCACGACCGTGAAGATGGCCGTGTTCGCACCGATCCCGAGCGCCATCGTCACCAGAGCGGCGGCGGTGAACCCGGGGCTGGCTGTCAGTCGGCGGAGGGCATATCGGAGATCGAGCCACACGGTGTGCATTGGGTTACGGGGATAGACGGAGTTGGGGAGGGGTCGGTTCAGGGACGGGCGGATGCGCTATGATCGGAGGTTCCATGACCCGCATTCTCGTGACCAATGACGACGGCGTGCACTCGGAGGGGATTCATGCGCTGGCGGCGGCGCTGGCGCCCCTGGGTGAGGTGACGATCGTCGCCCCGCATCAGGAGGCCAGCGCGATCGGCCATGCGTTGACCCTCAGGCGGCCGCTCCGCATCGAGCCGGCCGGTGAGCGCATCTGGGCCGTGGATGGCACGCCAACCGACTGCGTCAACCTCGGGATCGACGTCCTGATGCGTGGGGCACCGCCTGCCCTGGTCGTGTCCGGCATCAACAAGGGGTGGAACCTCGGTGACGACGTGACCTACTCGGGCACGGTGTCTGGGGCGCTCGAGGGTGTGTTGCTGGGTGTGCCGTCGATCGCGGTGTCGCTGAGACGCGAGGCGACGTTCGATTTCACGGCGGCCGCCAATGCCGCGGCCGTGGTCGCCGAAGCAGTGCTGCAACACGGTTTGCCGGCCAGGACGCTGCTCAATCTCAACGTGCCGAGCGGTGTCCCCAAGGGGATGCGCACGACCACCCAGGCCAAGCGCAATCACGTGACGAAGATCGACACCCGCACCGATCCGCGCGGCAGCACGTACTACTGGATCGAGGAGGGCCTGAACGACTGGGAGGCGAATGGCGGCCAGTCAGACTTTGAGGCGGTGATGGCCGGCTACGTGTCGATCACCCCCATCCATCCGGACATGACGGCGTACGACGCACTCGACTTCGTGGAGAAGCTGCCGATCGACCTGCGTTCGGGCGTCAAGTAGCGTCCCACCCGGAAAATGCCGCTTGGCCCTCCGGCCAGAGTGGGGTTAGACTGGGTGGGTTGTCGGGGCGTGGCTCAGCCTGGTAGAGCACTCGGTTCGGGACCGAGGGGTCGGAGGTTCGAATCCTCTCGCCCCGACCAA
>CAZNOC010000075.1:0-17316 GCA_964574545.1 uncultured Bifidobacteriaceae bacterium
GAGAAATCCTTGCGCTCGCGGTAGACATTGTTCGGAAGGCTGTACATTGCTTGCGGCCTGGCTGCCAGAAGCCTGATAAAGAGAGTTCCCGCGCGACAGGGGCGGCCCGGCGTGGACATGCTCGTCCACCCGGCGCCCGCTCCCTTCGTTCACGCAGCAACTGTCGGGACAGTGGGGCCCGGCTCCTGGAATCCCGGCCCCCTGATCCGCGAACGGTCCGGACGGGTCGTGCTACTTGACTTCGACCTTCGCGCCGGCCTCTTCGAACTTCTTCTTGATCGCCTCGGCCTCGTCCTTCGTCACCGCTTCCTTGATGGGCTTCGGCGCGCTCTCGACGAGATCCTTCGCTTCCTTCAGCCCGAGGCTCGTGACTTCGCGGACGGCCTTGATGACGTTGATCTTGTTGCTGCCAATGTCGGTCAGGACCACATCGAACTCGGTCTTCTCCTCGACGGGGGCCGCCGCACCGCCGCCACCCATCATGGGCATGCCCATCATCGGCATCGCGGCCGCCGCCGACACGCCGAGTTCGGTCTCCAGCGCCTTCACGAGCTGCGAGAGCTCCATCACGCTGATGCCCTTGATGTAGTCCACCACCTGCTGCTGCGTCACTTCGGCCATTGCTCTCTCCTGCTCCTGCGAAAAAACCCGCGTCCCGTCAATCTCAGACTGCAGGGCGATGCTCCATCTGCAATCTGCACCCTGCCATCTACGATCGCTTCTGCTCCGCCTGCGCCAGCACGTTCATCAGGTCGCGCGGCACGGCGTTCAGCACCCGCACCAGGTTGACCATGGGCGCCTGCATGACGCTCAGCAGCTGCGCGTACAACTCCGGCTTGCCGGGGAGGTTGGCCAGATCGGTCACCCCCGCGGCAGGCAGCGCCTGCCCCTGCACGACCGCCGCCTTGATCGTCAGCGCGGGCGTGGCCTTCATGAAGGTGGTCAGCGTCTTCGCCATCGCCACCGGATCGGTCTCGGTGTAGGCGACCCCGGTCGTGCCGACGAAGTGCTCGTCGAGCACCTCGAACGACGTGCCCTTCAGCGCACGCCGCGCGATCGTGTTCTTGACCACCCGGTAGCTGGCGTTGGCCTTCTTGAGCGCCACGCGGAGTTCGGTGACCTGCGGCACGTTCACGCCGCGGTAGTCGACGAGAATCGCCGCATCCGCGCCCTGGAACATGCCCTCGAGCTGCTGCAGCTCGGTTTCCTTGTCGGCTCGTGTGACTGCCATGGTTCCGTTCTCTCCCGCGCCTAGCGCTTCACCGCGGCTTCCACGCGGGATTCGTCCACCAGCACGCCCGGCCCCATCGTCGAGGACACCGTGATGCTGCGGAGATACTTGCCCTTCGCCGCCGACGGCTTCGCCTTCATGATGCTGTCGAGGAGCGCCGTCGCGTTCTCGATCAGGTTCTGGGGCGGAAACGACGTCTTGCCCACCGGGGCGTGCACGATTCCGGTCTTGTCCACCCGGAATTCGACCTTGCCGGCCTGGATTTCGGAAACGGCCTTAGCCACGTCCGTCGTGACGGTGCCCGTCTTCGGATTCGGCATCAGGCCGCGGGGACCCAGCACCTTGCCGAGCTTGCCCACGACCCGCATCATGTCCGGGGTGGCGACGACGGCATCGAAATCCGTCCACCCGCCCTGGATCCGCTCGACCAGTTCCTCGCCCCCGACCAGATCGGCGCCGGCGTCCTGGGCCTCGCGCTGCTTGTCGGGGCCGGCAATCACGAGCACGCGCTTGGTCTTGCCCAGGCCGTGCGGCAGCACGACGGTGCCCCGCACCATCTGATCCGCGTGCTTGGGATCGACACCCAGCCGGATGGACAAGGCGACCGTCTCGTCGAACTTGGCGAACTTCAGCTGCTGGACGAGCGGCAGCGCTTCGTCCAGGCCGTACGCCCGATCTTCCACCTTCGCCCGGGCGGCGACGTAATTCTTGCCGCGTTTTCTCATGACTCTCTCCGGTGGTTCGCGCGGGCGCCGACGCGCCCTCCCACCCTCATCCCGCTACTGAATGACATCCAGTCCCATCGAACGCGCCGTCCCCGACACGCTCTTGATGGCCGACTCCAGCGACTGCGTGTTGAGGTCCACCAGCTTCAGCTTGGCGATATCCTCGACCTGCTTGGCCGTGACCGTCCCCACCTTCGACTTGTTGGGCTCGGCCGAGCCCTTGGCCACGTTGGCCGCGCGCTTCAGCAGCACCGACGCCGGCGGCGTCTTGGTGATGAACGTGTACGACCGGTCGGAGTAAATCGTCACGACCGCCGGAATGATCAGTCCATCGTCCTTCGCCGTCCGCGCGTTGAAGGCCTTGCAGAAGTCCATGATGTTCACCCCGTGCGGGCCGAGGGCCGTGCCCACGGGCGGGGCCGGCGTGGCCTTGCCCGCCGGAATCTGGAGCTTCACCATTGCCTGAACTTTCTTCGCCATCTCTGATGCTCTCTCGGCTTTCCGCTGCCCGGCTCCCGGCCGTCTGGCCCGGGGCGTGTCCTGCTTGCCCGATTCGTCGCTCCGCCGTTAGAGCTTCTCCACCTGAAGGAAGTCCAGTTCGACGGGGGTCGAGCGGCCGAAGATGGTGACCATCACCTTCAGCGTGTTCTTGTCGTGATTGACCTCGTCCACCACGCCATTGAAGCTCGTGAACGGCCCCTCGTTGATCCGGACGGCGTCGCCCTTCTCGAAGGAGTACTTCGGCTTGGGCTTCTCGGCCGCCGTTCGCACCTGGTCGAGAATCTGCTCGACCTCCTCGGTGCTGAGCGGCATCGGCTTCGCGCCGGCGCCCACGAACCCGGTGACCTTCGGCGTGTTCTTGACGACGTGCCACGCGTTGTCGGTCATGGTCATCTCGACGAGGATGTAGCCGGGAAAGAAGCGCTTGGAGCTGACCACCTTGCGGCCACCGCGCATCTCCACCACGTCCTCGGTCGGGATCAGAATCTCGCCAATCTCGTCCTGCAGTCCGTACGCCTGCACCCGCTGGCCCAGCGACTCGGCCACCTTCTTCTCGAACCCAGAGTAGGTGTGGACGATGTACCAGTGCTTGCTCGTCACGTCGGTCATGCCGCACCAAAGCGCGCGAAGATGCGCTGCACGATCGCGTTGAGCACCATGTCGATCCCGAAGAGGTACAGCCCGAAGAAGGTCGCCGTCACGATGACGACGATGGTCGTCGCATAGACCTCTTTCCGGGACGGCCACGTCACCCGCTTCAGTTCGGCGCGGACCTCGCCAAGGAATTCGCCCGCCCGGCCCCACCAGCGGACCGGCGCGAGGCGGCTGCCCCCCTCGCCCGTTGGCGCCGGTGGCTGCCCTTTGACGTCGTCGATCGTCTCGGTCTTCACGATGCGGTTCCCCGGCACGGCCGCGGCCTCTCGGACCGCCGGCACTGAATGTTCACGGCCGGCGGTCGCGCGGCGCTCGACTCGGAGCGCACGAACCCGCCGACGAATGACTGGCAGGCCAGGAGGGACTCGAACCCCCAACCCCCGGTTTTGGAGACCGGTGCTCTACCAGTTGAGCTACTGGCCTAGGCTCGCAATTCGCTCTTCGCGCCTCGCGATTCGTCACCAAAGACGGCTGCGACCGTGCGAACAGCGAAGGGCGAACAGCGAACGGCTACTTCTGTTCCTTGTGCGGCGTGTGCTTCCGGCAGAAACGGCAGTACTTGCTGAACTCCAGCCGTTCGGTCGTCTTCTTCTTGTTCTTGGTCGTGCTGTAGTTGCGACGCTTGCACTCGCCGCACGCCATCTGGATGATGTCTCTCATACCCGCCCCTCAGGAGCCGCCAGTCTTCCAGCTCCCAGTTCAAAGGAGGAGATCCCCCCTTGAACTGGCGAACTGACCACTGAAAACTGCCGCTACTCGATCACCTCGGTGATGGTGCCGGCGCCGACCGTGCGGCCGCCCTCGCGAATCGCGAAGCGGGCGCCCTTCTCGATCGCGACCGGCGTGATCAGCTCCGCGCTGATCGTCGTGTTGTCGCCGGGCATCACCATCTCGACGCCTTCCGGCAGGTTGAGCGAGCCGGTCACGTCCGTGGTGCGGAAGTAGAACTGGGGCCGGTAGCCGTTGAAGAACGGCGTGTGGCGCCCACCCTCTTCCTTGCTGAGGATGTAGACCTCGGCCTTGAACTTCGTGTGCGGCAGGATCGAACCGGGCTTGGCGAGCACCTGCCCGCGCTCGACGTCCGTCTTCTCCACGCCGCGCAGCAGGACGCCGATGTTGTCGCCCGCCACGCCCTCGTCGAGCAGCTTGCGGAACATCTCGACGCCCGTGACGACCTTCTTGATGGTCGGGCGGAAACCCACGATTTCGATTTCCTCGCCCACCTTGACACGGCCGCGATCGACGCGCCCGGTGACCACCGTGCCGCGCCCCGAGATCGAGAACACGTCCTCGATCGGCATCAGGAACGGCTTGTCCACTTCGCGTTCCGGAATCGGGATGTAGCTGTCGAGCGCTTCCATCAGGTTCACGACGCTCTCGACGCCATCGGCCTCGCCGTTGAGGGCCTTGAGGGCCGACACGCGCACGACCGGGATGTCGTCTCCCGGAAAGCCGTAGCTCTTGAGGAGCTCGCGGACCTCGAGCTCGACCAGGTCGACCAGTTCGGGGTCGTCCACCGCGTCAACCTTGTTGAGGGCGACGACCAGGAACGGCACGTTGACCTGGCGGGCCAGCAGGACGTGCTCGCGTGTCTGCGGCATCGGACCGTCGACACAGCTCACGACGAGGATGGCGCCGTCCATCTGCGCCGCGCCCGTGATCATGTTCTTGATGTAGTCGGCGTGGCCGGGGCAGTCGACATGGGCGTAGTGCCGGTTCGCCGTGCTGTACTCGACATGGCTCGTGGCGATCGTCAGAATCTTCGTGTCGTCACGGCGGCCCTGCGACTCGGACGCTTTCGCGACTTCGTCGTACGGGATGAACTTCGCCCAGCCCTTGTCGGCGGCGACTTTCGTCAGCGCCGCTGTGAGCGTCGTCTTGCCGTGATCGATGTGACCAATGGTGCCGACGTTGACGTGTGGTTTAGACCGGTCGAATTTCTCTTTCGCCATGACTCGTGTTCGCTCGCTCTCGCGGACTGACGACCCGGCCCCGTGCCGGCGTCGGGTTTGTGTTCACTGCACCATCGGCTGACGGCCAACCGAATCTCGACTTCCGCTCATCTCCCCCCGTCGCCCTTCGGGCTCTGGGGGCAACCTCCGCCGGGGCACAACCTTCGCCGGGTCGTGAGCGAAGGGTGGCCTGCAACCCTCGCCTGGGTCCTGAGCGAAGGTTGGAGCCGATGACCGGGATTGAACCGGTGACCTCGTCCTTACCAAGGACGCGCTCTGCCAACTGAGCTACATCGGCCTTCGCCCTCGGCCCGTTTGGCTTGCCTCGGGCTCCGGCCGACAAGTCGGCCTTTTCCACCCTCGGCCCCTTGGCTTGCCTCGGGCTCCGGCCGACAAGTCGGCCTTCGCCCTGCCAACGTTCGGTCCTGCCAACCACGAAGCCCTTCGACCCTTCGACCCCGCTCAGGGTCGCCCCGAGCTTCGTCGAGGGGCGACTCGCTACGCTCGCTCCCTTCGGCTCCGCTCAGGGAGCCCCGAGCATCGTCGAGGGGCTCAGGGCATTCTCCCTTCCCTGGCTTGCCATGAGCGAACCTTGCGGTTCGCCCAGCGAATCGCCAGGTGAGTCGAATGGAGCGGGAGACGGGGATCGAACCCGCGACCAACAGCTTGGAAGGCTGTGACTCTACCACTGAGTTACTCCCGCCTTCGCGCTCGCTTCCTGACGCTTTCTCCCGCTTCGGCGGGGCCTTCCGGCCCCCCGTCGTGCCTTGCCGCTTCGCCTCGGCGCACATCCTCCGCCCACCGGGCGAAGGATGGTGGGCAGGGGAGGATTCGAACCTCCGTAGCCACTAGGACGGCAGATTTACAGTCTGCTGCGATTGACCGCTCCGCCACCTGCCCTTGAACCGACGCTCGCCCTGACCGGCCCCGTCCTGACCGTACTTTCCGGGCTCCCTCCGGACCTCTGCGGTGGAGATCGACCGTCCACGGAGGAGCCGCGCCCGCGCCCATGTGGAGCTGGCGGAGGGATTTGAACCCCCGACCCGCTGATTACAAATCAGCCGCTCTACCGGACTGAGCTACGCCAGCCAGACAAAACAGGGATGGTAGCACGACCCATGCCAGACACGCAAGGGCCGCAACATACTGGTAGGTGTGTCAGATACTCTCCTCCGGAGTCCAACCGGCCCTCGGATCACCCCCCTCGCCGCGGCAGTTCATGCCATCGGCGATTCGGAATCTCCGGGCCTCCCCCGGCTTCGTTGACGCACGGCCTCGAACAGGACAACGGCCGCCGCCACCGAAACATTCAAACTGCTGACGCGACCGGCCATCGGGATGGCGGCCAGGACATCACAGCGCTCCCGCACCAGACGACGGAGTCCGTGGCCCTCGGCCCCAAGAACCACCGCCGTCGGCAGAGTCAGATCCACCTCACTATATGAGATCTCGGCATCGGCGTCGAGTCCCACCGTCCAGACCCCCGCCGCCTTCAGCTCTTCGAGCGCCCGTGCGATGTTCACCACGTCGGCCACCGCCACATGGTGGACGGCCCCCGCCGACGCCTTGGCGGCCGCACCATCGAGCGGGGCTGCCCGGCGCGTCTGGCGGATGACGCCGTGCGCACCGGAGGCATCGACGCTGCGCAAGATCGCTCCAACGTTGTGAGGGTCCTCGATGCCGTCAAGGACCACGAGCAGCGGCGCCCCCGTCGCCCCCCGGACCAGCGTGTCGATGTCAACGGCTGACGCCGCCGGCACTTCGGCCACGACACCCTGGTGCACACCGCCGCCGGCCGCCCGCGCAAGCTGTTCGGGCGACACGCGCCGGATGCGCACGCCGAGCGCCTCCGCCTCTGCCAGCAGCGCCCTCACCCGCTCGTTCCCAGAGCCACTCACGCGAACCTCGCGGACGTGGCCCGTCTTGAGCGCCTCGGCAACGGAGTGCACGCCGTAGATGATCATCTTGGTTAGTGGGTAGTGGGTAGTGGGTCGTGGGCAAAGCTGTCACGACTGGTCCGGGTGTTCCGCGGGTCTCGACTGCTCGAGTAGCCGCGCCAGTTCGGCCGCCCGCTCGCGGCAACCCATCGCTCGCGCCAGGCCGCTCCCCTCTGGCAGTTCCGCCGCGCGATCGATGGCGGGGACGAGCAGGTCCAGCTCCGGACCCTCGGCCGCACCCGTCAGGGCGACGCGAATCGGATGGAAGAGCGCGCGGCCCTTCTGGCCGCTGCGCTCCTTCACGCGCGCGGCCATCGCGCGGAACTGCTCGCGGTCGACGAGGCGCGGCGCGTCCGACAGCACATCCGCCAGCGCCATCGCCACCGCGCGAGCGGCCGGGTCGGCCATCTCCTGCGTCAGCGCGGCATCCGCGCACGTGCGTGCCGCATCGAAGTCGAATACGAGCCTTAGCCGCTCGGGCACCTGCGCCAGGCGATCCACCGAGGCCGCGGCCGGCGGCACCACCGTCTCGAGCCAGGCGCGCGCAGCGGCGCTCACCTCGCCGTTGAGGTATCCAGCCGACTCCAGAAACGGCGTGCTCAACTCGACGAGCCGGGCCGGGTCTGCAGTCTTCAGGTAGTGGCGATTCACCCAGGCGAGCTTGTCTTCGTCGAACACGCCGGCGCTGTGTGACACATCCTCGATGCGGAAGCGGCGGGCCAACTCGCCAAGCGGCATCAGCTCCTCGTCCTCTTGCCCCTTCAACGTCGAGTCCCGTGGCGACCACCCGATGAGCGCGAGGTAGTTGACGAGCGCCTCAGGCAGATAGCCCCTCGCCCTGAACTGCGCTACCGACGTCACCCCGTGGCGCTTCGAGAGCGGCGTGTGGTCCGGACCCATCACGAGCGACAGATGGCCGAACCGCGGGGGCGGCCACCCGAACGCCTCGTACAACAGGACCTGCCTCGGCGTGTTCGAGATGTGATCCTCACCCCGCACCACGTCCGTGATCCCCATCAGCCCATCGTCCACGACGACGGCGAAGTTGTAGGCGGGAGTGCCGTCGGATCGCAGGAGGACGAAGTCGCCGATCACGTCGGTGTGAAACGTCACCGGGCCGCGGACAAGATCGACGAACGTCACCTCACGGCCCGCCGGCACACGAAGGCGGACGACCGGCCGGTCGCCGGCGTCCACACGCCGCCCGGCCATGTCGGGCGTCAGGTCGCGGCACCGGCCGGCATACTTCGGGAGCCGGCCCTCGGCGAGCGCCGCCTGGCGGTCGGCCTCGAGCGTCTCGGCCGAACAGAAGCATCGATAGGCGTGGCGTCGGTCGAGCAACTGCGCGGCGTGCGCCCGGTAGGTCTCGAGCCGGTCCGACTGGCGGTACGGACCGCGATCGCCACCGGCGCCAATACCCTCGTCCCAATCGAGGCCCATCCAGCGGAGGTCGTCGATGATGGCCTGCTCCGAGTCACGCGTGGAACGCTCGGCGTCCGTGTCCTCGATGCGGAGCAGCAGCGTGCCGCCCGCGTGGCGCGCCATCAGCCAGTTGAAGAGCACGGTGCGCGCGTTGCCGACGTGCAGATGACCGGTGGGTGATGGGGCGAATCTCAGACGCATGTCAGTTCGGTGAACGGTGGACGGTGAACGGTGGACAGTGGACGGTGGACGGTGAACGGTGAACGGTGGACGGTGGACGGTGGACGGTGGACGGTGGACGGTGGACGGCGAATAGCGAATCGCGAATTGCGAATCGCTTCAACGCTCCCCTACCCGCCTTCATCCACAAGGAGTACCACTGCGTGGCAGGCCATCGACTCCCGACGGCCCATGCTGTCCACGCCTTCGTTCGTCTTCCCCTTCAGGCTGACCGCGCTCGGCGGGCATCCGAGGGCGGTGGCCAGACGACTGCGCATGGCATCGAGATGCGGTACGAGCTTCGGGCGCTCTGCGATCACGGTCACGTCCACGTTCCCGATGGCAAACCCGGCCTCCCGCACGCGGGCCATCGCCCCCTCGAGCAGCGATACGGAGTCCGCGTTCTTCCATTGCGCATCCGTATCCGGGTACAGCCGGCCGATGTCGCCCAGGCCCGCTGCGCCCAGCACGGCATCCGTCACGGCGTGGCAGACGATGTCGGCGTCGGAGTGGCCGTCGAGGCCGCGCTCGAAAGGAATAGGCACACCGGCCAGAATCAATGCACGTCCGTCCACGAGCCGGTGGAGGTCGTAACCGTGCCCGATACGCATCCCCGTCCGGGCCGTCCGCCTCTTCGCCTCGTCGAGATCCTCCATCGTCGTCACCTTGATGTTGGCGGGATCGCCCGCCACGAGGCGCACCGGAATCCCCGCGCGCTCGGCGAGCATCGCCTCGTCCGTCGCATCGTCCCCCCCGCCCTCCGCGATCGCCCGCGCGAGCAGGTCGCGGCGGAACGCCTGCGGTGTCTGGGCGAGAAAGATGGTCTCGCGCGGCAACGTGCCCGCGATCACCCACGCGCCCGACACCTCGGCGGGGCTGCCCTGCTTGACCGTATCGCGCACGGGAAGCGCCGCGATGGCCGCTCCGTACGCGTCCGCCTCGGCCAGCGTGCGCTGCACGAGCGCCACGCTTGCAAACGGACGCGCCGCGTCGTGCACGGCCACGAGCGTCGCCCGCGGATCCACGACGGCGAAGGCATTCGCCACCGAATCCTGGCGGCGCGCGCCGCCCGCCACGATGCGGACCGGAGTCGCACGGGCCGCCGTGAGATACGGCGGCGGCGAGGCGGCCTCGGCCGCGGGTAGCGCCACGACGATCTCGCGAATGTCGGGACACGCGGCGAGCGCGTCCACCGTCACCTCGAGCATCGAGCGGCCACCGAGTTCGAGGAACTGTTTCGGGCGGCCTGCGCCCAGCCGTGTCCCCTGCCCGCCGGCGGCCACGATTGCGACGGCGAACCTCGTTGTCGTGGCAGCCCCTGATGGACTCTGGCTCGGCATTCAAGGCACCAGGAGCTGCCGCGCCGCCTCGTGCCCGCCGGTGACGCCGGCGATGCGGGACGCCGTCGTGTCAAGCACATGGGTGAGGCGACCCGGCTCGGTCTCGGCCGGTGCGTACACGACCACCAGGGCGTCGGTCGTGGCCGCTGTCACCATGGTGCGGGCAGAGTCGGAGGTCGGGTTCCCGAACGGCCCGTTGTCATCGGCCAGCGTGATGCGGCCCGCCACGTGCACGGCATCCTTGCGGATGCCGGCATACTCCTCACCCGGCTGCCCGAGGCGCATCGTCACGGGTCCGGAGACATGGGCCAGATCGTAGAGTCCGTACGGCAGCTGGAACTCGACCGAGCACCAGTTGATGATGTCTACGAGCGCGTTGATCCGCGGCAGCGGCTGCCCCTTGCGCACGCGTCTCAGCAACGCCTCGTTGGACGGACGCGTCTTGGTGGGATCCAGGCCCACGCGCTTGAACATCGTTCGCACGGCAGCGGATTCCGCCGGGGGATGCGTGCGGACCCGTGCCTCCGTCGCCATCAGCAGCGGGTCGAGTCGTGGCTCACGCTCCACCACGCGCGCGCCGCTCCACCAGAGCAGGGCGGGCCGAACGACGGCTGCCAGATCGGGTGCAAGGGTGAAGTGGGCGTCCACGATTCGACATTGTACTAAGTCCTGGGTGCCACAGGACCAGTCCGACGGCTCGCTTGTGTTGACCACTCCGAAGCGGGTGGCGGCGGACGGGGCGCCCCGCCCGCCGCGCAGGCGCCTCTCTCGTGGCAGGTGCCTTTGGCGCCGAGGACGGGCGGGTCCCACGCGCGGCTGCCGTGCGTGGGGACCCGCGGGTGGGGCTGTCCGGCGACAGGACCCGCGCTCATGGTCAACACAGGAGAGCGGTGGATCAGTGGTGCGAGTCGCGACGGCACTATGGGGTGGACGGGCCGTCGTAGCGCGCCTGCCGAACCGAAAGGCGTGGAGGCGGAGACGGATCGACCCGCGCTTCGGCCTCCACCCTCGGACGCACCACGTCCCTCACGCGGGACGCCAGCGCTCGCACCTCGCCGGTCGATGGCGAGGCCTGGGCGGTGGTCTGGATCGGCGCGTGGACGACGAGGGTCACGTGACCGGGCCGGGTCGTCAGCTCGCCCTTGCGCATGATGTGCCGGCTGCCCACAACCGACAGGGGCACAACGGGCAGGCCGGCCTGCATGGCCGGAAAGAAGCTGCCTCCCTTGAAGACGCCCACGATGCCGTCGCGGCTGCGGGTGCCTTCCGGAAAGACGATGAGCGAGAGGCCGTTGCCGGTGAGCGCGTTGGCCCAGGCGTACACCGCGGCGTGGTCCGGCTTGCTTCGGTTCACCAGCAGGTGGCCCGTGCGCTTCAGGTGCGCGCCAAGAATCGGAAAGCGCCCCAGGGAATCCTTCGCGATGATCCGCAGCTGGAAGGGAAGCGATGCGAACAGCACGGGGATGTCGTAGATGGACTGGTGATTCGCCACGAAGACGTACGTGCGGCCCGATTCGAGCCGATCGAGCCCTTCGACGTCCACTTCGACCCCGGTCGTCGCCAGAATCAACCACGACCAGCTGCGCGCGCACCAGTGCGCGAAGTGCCCGCGCCGGTCGAACAGGCTCGACGCGAGTGACAAGGCGCCGAACACCACCGTATAGATGGAGATGACGGGGACCAGGAAGACCACGGTCCGCCACCAGTGAAACGTGGGGATCACTTGCCCGTGGCCGGCGGTGCGGCCGCGACCGCAGAGCCTCCGAGGGCAGCCGACGCGCCATCCGAGGCCTGCGGCCCCTGTTGCGGCTGAGCCGCGTGCTTCGAGCGCACGCGCGTCTCGTCACCCGGGCCCGCGGCGTGCTGCACCTGCGCCGCGGCGCTCGGATCGATGAAGCGGCCGAAGATCATCTTGCCCGCCGTCGTCTGCAGCACGCTGGTGACGACAATGTCGATGGTCTTGCTGATCATCTTGCGCGCGTTGTCAACGACGACCATCGTCCCGTCGTCGAGGTACGCGACGCCCTGGTTGTACTCCTTGCCTTCCTTGAGGATGAAGACCTTCATGATCTCGCCGGGGAGGACGACCGGCTTGAGGGCGTTGGCCAGCTCGTTGATGTTGAGGACCTGGACGCCGCGGAGCTGCGCCACCTTGTTCAGATTGAAATCGTTGGTGACGATCTTGCCGGTGAGCGTCCGGGCGAGCTCGATCAGCTTGAGATCGACCTCCTTGACGTCCGGGAAATCCGCGTCGGAAATGATGACCTCGACGCCGGACATCTTCTGGATCTTCTGGAGGATGTCGAGCCCCCGCCGCCCGCGATTCCGCTTCATCGAGTCGCCGGAATCGGCCACGAGCTGGAGCTCCTTCAGCACGAACTGGGGAATCACCAGGGTGCCGTCGATGAAGCAGGTCTCGCAGATGTCGGCGATGCGTCCGTCGATGATGACCGACGTGTCGAGAATCTTGTACCGGCGCTCGGGACCCGCCGCGCGAAAGAGCGTCACGAGCCGTGACGGCTCGAGCCACTCGCCCTTCCTCCCTCCGACCACCAGCCCGAGGTACGGCAGCAACAGCAGGACGAAGCTGTGGAGAAACGCCACCCGTTCGTCGCCGGGATCGGCCCAGAACACGGCGGCACCGATGCCTTTCGCCATGGCGAGGCCGATGGCCCCGCCGATCAGGGCGCCCAGCATGTGGGTGACGGGCGTTTCGCGCAGGCGAAGCTCCAGCCCCACGGCCAGACCCGCCAGCAGCAGGCCGAAGACCACGCTGAGGACCGGGTCGCCGGCCACTGGACGCAAGAGAAAGGCGCTGTAGCCGACGGCGCCGACAAATAGCAGTCGAGCCAGGATGAACCAGGCCATGTATGAAGCTCCAGACTGTCTGCCGGAATAATTACCTGAACCTTAGAACCGGCAGGGCCGGCAGGTCAAGCCAGCAGCTGGTCCAGCGCCTCGCCGATGTGCCGGATGCCCACGAGCTCGATGGCGCCGTCCCCGGCCCCCTCGATCGTGGGATCCACGTTGGCCGAGGGCATCACGACGCGGGTGAATCCGAGCTGCTGGGCCTCGCGGATACGCAGGAGCGCCTGCGGCACCCCCCGCACTTCCCCGCCAAGCCCGACCTCGCCGAAGACGGCCGTCCCGGGCGGCAGGGGGCGGTTGCGAAGGCTCGACGCCAGGGCTCCGACGATCGCCAGGTCCGCGGCAGGTTCGTCGAGGGTCATGCCGCCGGCGATGTTCACGAATACGTCATCGCCACCGACGAGCAGACCTGCCCGCTTCTCGAGCACGGCGAGCAGCAGCGACAGCCGGTTCTGGTCGATCCCCACGGCCATCCGCCGCGGCATGCCGTAGGCGCTCGTGCTGACGAGGGCCTGCACCTCGACCAGCAGCGGCCGTGAGCCCTCGACACAGCACAGCACCGCCGACCCGGGTGTGGCGACGGAGCGCTCGGCCAGGAACATCTCCGAGGGATTGGGCACGGGTCGCAGGCCGGTGCCGGTCATCTCGAACACGCCCAGCTCGCTGATCGCGCCGAAGCGGTTCTTCACGGCGCGGACGACACGGTGTGAGTGATGACGTTCGCCCTCGAAGTAGAGGACCGTGTCCACGACGTGCTCAAGCGCCTTGGGTCCGGCGAGGCTGCCCTCCTTGGTGACGTGGCCGACAAGGAACGTCGGGAGGTTGTGTCCCTTGGCCGTGAAGAGAAACTGCGTGGCCGCCTCGCGCACCTGCCCGATGCTGCCGGGCGCGGACTGGAACTTGAGCGAGAAGACGGTCTGCACCGAGTCGATCACCAGCATCGCCGGCCGCACCCGTCCGATCTCTTCGAGGATGCGCTCGATGCAGGTCTCGGCCATGAGATAGAGAGGGGCATCGCCGACACCGAGGCGGTCCCCGCGCGACTTGATCTGGTGCGCGGACTCCTCCCCCGAGGCGTACAGGACAGGGCCGTGCGTATGGGCGAAGTTGGCGGCGGCCTGCAGGAGCAGCGTGGACTTGCCGATGCCAGGCTCGCCGCCGAGCAGCACGAGCGAACCCGGCACAATCCCTCCGCCGAGCACGCGGTCGAACTCGCCGATGCCCGTGGTGAGCCGCGCCGTGTGCTCCGATTCGATGTCGGCGTATCTCCTGGCGCCCTGGTTCACCTCCCCCGGCAACGCGTAACGGTGCCCGGCCAGTCCGGGACCCGCGGCGCCAGCCGGGGCGTCCGTCGGACGCTCTTCGACGTAGGAGTTCCACGCGCCGCAATCGGTGCAGCGTCCCTGCCACTTAGGCGACTGGCTGCCGCACTCCTGGCAGACGAACACCGGCCTGGGCTGCTTCATGTCAGATGCAGGCTGTCACACACGCCGCATCCAGCCATGGCGGTCGGCGGTCTTCCCGGTCCGGATCGCGTCGAGTTCCGCGCCGGCGCGCCCGAGCGGGGAGTCCGGCGTCAGCGACGGCACGGTGATCTCCCGATCCTTGTGCCGCAACCGTCCGATGGGCGCGATGGTCGCGGCCGTGCCGACACCGGCGGCCGCCTGGAGGCGCCCCGCCGCGTGGGCCTCGAACACCTCGTCAATCGAGATGCGGCGTTCCTCGACCGGGACACCCGCGTCGCGCAGCAACGTCAGGAGGCTGTCGCGAGTGATTCCTGGCAGGATCGTGCCGCCGAGTGGAGGCGTCACGACGGTGCCGTCGACGACGAAGACGATATTCATCAAGCCGGCTTCCTCGACCCAGCGCCGCTCGAGGCCATCGAGCCACAGCACGTTGTGGAACCCGCGTGCCTGCGCCTCGCGCGAGGCCACGAGGCTGCCCGCATAATTGCCGGCGCACTTCGCCTCGCCCGTGCCGCCTGGAAACGCGCGCACGTAGGTCTCCTCCGCCAGCAGGTCCACGGCCCCCGAGAAATACGGGGCGCTCGGGCAGGTCTCGATGACGAAGCGGTAGTGATCCGACGGCCGCACACCGAGCGGCTCTCCCGTGGCGAACATCACGGGGCGGATGTAGAGCGCGCTCCCTGGCACGGCGGGGATCCAGTGCCTGTCGAGCGCGACGAGCGCCAGCGTCCCGTCAATGAAGATCGACGCGGGGATCTCTGGCATCGCCATCCGCACGGTGGTACGGTTCATCCGCGCGTGGTTGGCGTCCACACGGAACACGGCCACGCCGCCGTCGTCCTGCGGGTACGCCTTCAGCCCCTCGAAGATGCCCTGGCCGTAGTGCGCCACAGCCGGCGCGGCCGGCAGCATCTGTGCGCCGTAGGGCACGATGACCGGTTCGCCCCACTTCCCGTCGGCGTAGTCGGCCACGAGCATGTGGTCGCTGAAGACGGCGCCAAATGGGGCAGTGTCCCGGAGTTTCGGCGTCAGGCGGGTCACTTCCGTCCGGGTGACGGGAATCGTGGCGAGCATGCGTTCACCTCTCCCGCGATCATAGCAGCGAGGCCCGGTGGCCGCTGAGGCCAATCGCTTCTACGACTGGCCTGGGCGCCCGGCTCCGTCTCCGTCGTCGCCCGTCGCCGCCGCGAGCGCACGCCAGTAGGCGAGGTGCTCGGACCAGGGGTGCGGCAAGGCGGCGGCCAGCTCCGCAATCCGGACGTCGAGCGCCGGACGCAGATCCGGGGCCAACGCCGCCGACGCCTGGTCGCGGAGCGCCTCCGCCGGTCGGAGGCGGGCCGGCGAGCAGTGAACGGCGAGGCTGGCCCACACATAGGCTTCGGCCGGGTCGCGGCCGACGCCGCGCCCGTCCCAGTAGCTGAAGGCAAGGTTGTACTGCGACCCGGCGTTGCCCTCGCGGGCCGACCGCAGGTGCCACTCGGCCGCCTGCACCGGGTCGTACGGACAAAGGTCGTGGGCAGGTACGGCCCTGAGGTAGTAGTTGCCGACGGCCCCCACGGCCGACGGATAGCCCTTGTCGGCGGCCAGACGGTACAGCCGGAACGCCTCGGCATCGCTGCGCCGCACGCCCTCTCCCGTGGCGTAGGCTTCGGCGAGGGCGCACTGCGCGGGAGCGTAGCCCGCCTCGGCCAGCGCCCTGATCCTCGGAATCGCGCCCTTGCGATCGCGCACGCCGGCGGGCCCGGCCCACACGGGAAGAAGCGCGGCGAACGCGGCACGTTCGGACTCGGTACCCCACATGACGTCGTGCCTCTCCCTGCGCCGCGCGTGTCCGTTCAATCGTAGCGGCGCGTCACCCTCGCGCCAAGACGGCAGAGGATCTCGTACGGAATCGTGCCGATCCACGCGGCCATCTCGCGGACGTCGATCGTCTGCACGGCGCCGTCGCCCTGGGTGCCGAGAAACACCACTTCATCGCCCGGCGAGACCGCGTCGGCGTCGGTCACGTCGATCGTCAGCATGTCCATGCTCACCGCGCCGACAATAGGGGCGCGGCAGCCGCGCACCAGGACGAAGCCCCGGCCCTCCAGCCGCCTGTCGAGGCCGTCCGCGTACCCTGCCGGGACCACGGCCATCCTGGTCGGGCGAGGTGCGGTGAAGCGCGCGCCGTAGCCGGCCGTCTCGCCCTCGCGCAGGCCCTTCACGGCGACGACACGGCTCGAGAGCGACATGACCGGGCGCAGCGCGATCGTGGTGTGGAGCGGCGGCGGCGCGACACCGTAGAGCAGCAGGCCAGGCCTGACGAAGTCGTACCATGTCCGCGCGTCGCGCAGCAGCGCGGCGCTGTTCGCCGCATGCCGGGCGCGCGGGCGCGCGCCGAGCGCTGCGAGCGCCGCGGCGGCGTCTTCGAAGGCGCGACGCTGGGATTCGAACTGCGGGTGCTCCGGGTCGTCCGCCGTCCCGAAGTGGGTGTAGACAGCCTCGATCTCCAGGTGCGGGCTCGCGACGAGCGCCGGCAACGTCCACGGCAGGTTCTCGTGGCGGAAGCCCAGCCGGTGCATCCCGGTATCGATCTTCAGGTGGCACGCGACGCGCACGCCGCGGGCGGCAGCGGCAGACTCGAGCGCGCGGGCAGCGGCGGGGCTGGAGATCGTCGGCGTCAGCGCGTGCGCGAAGACACTGTCCAGGTCGCTGACGCTCAAGGCGCCGAACACCAGGATGCGCGCCCGGATGCCCGCCTCTCGCAGCTCGAGGCCCTCTTCGAGGTCGGCCACGGCCAGCCACGCCGCGCCCGCCCCCTCGAGCGCCCGCGCCACGGGCACCGCTCCGTGACCGTAAGCGTTCGCCTTGACGACGGCGATGATGGAAGGCGGGGGCACCGCACCGGCAGTGCCTGAGGCGTCAGGGAGCGATCGCGCTTCGGCAGCGAGCATCGAGGCCACACCACGGTAGTTCGCCGCGAGAGCCGCGAGATCGACATGGGCGGTGGTGCAGCGAATCA
>CAZNOC010000076.1:0-16769 GCA_964574545.1 uncultured Bifidobacteriaceae bacterium
CGTGCCGGCGCGCTGGTAGTTGGCGCGGGCCGGATCCGGATCGTTGCCCCAGGGGAATCGACGCCCGTCGGCGCCGCGCGCCGCCTTCTCCCACTCGGCCTCGGTCGGCAGCGTCACACGCCACCCCTCGGCCAGACGCGCGCCGAGCCAGGCAGGCACGGACGACGACCGCTTCAACTCGGCGTCGAGCCAGCGGCCGTAGGCGAGCGCATCGGGCCACGACACGAAGGCCACAGGATGATCGGGCGGCGCCTCCAGCGCGCGCGAATCCACCCGCCATGCGCCGGCCCTCGCGAAGGCGGCAAACTGCGCGACCGCTACCTCGTGCCGCGCGATGTAGAACGTGGGGAGATCGACGGTGCCTTGCGCCGCCGTGGGCGACCAGCGTTCGTTGTCGAAGGCGTCGGGATCGGTCGTGGGATCCGCGCCCATCAGGAACGGCCCGGCCGGCACTTCAACGAAGTCGGGGATGGCCTCCGGCGGCAGATCCGCAGCGGTCCGGGCTGAGGAGGGCTGGTATGCCGCCGCCAGGCACACGCTCGCCGCGAGCAGGGCGCACGTCACCACGAGGTGCCATGGGCGCGGTCGTCCGCGCGACACGTTCATCGCGAGGCCGCCTGCCGATCGCACGCAAAGCTCCAGCCGTGGCGACACGCGCGCGCGTAGAGATCGGCCTCCGGCATGTCGAGCAGGTTGTGGCCGCCCTCGCGCAGCAGCAGCCGGAGGTCGAGCGCGCGCGGGTCGCCGCCGAGGCCCGCTGACGGATCGAGCAGGTTCAGACAGGCCGGCTGAAACCGTGTTTCGCACGCGCGTGAGAAGTACGCAAAGGCGAGATCGATGTCGGCGGGCACGAGGCGGCCCTCCACGTAGTGGCGGCCGAGTTCGTTGCAGGCCCACCCGGCGTTGTCGCCGCAGTACGACTCCTGGAGGCGAATCAGGCGCTCGCAGGCCTGCGGGCGCTGCTCGCTGCACGCCTGCGTCCAGAACGGCAGCGCATCGCCCCGGTGCATGCCGTCGGTGCGGCCGCTGACGGCCATCGCGCTGAAGAGCACGACCCACACCGCCATGTGGGCGGGGTTGAGGCGACCGAGCGGCCCTGTGAGGCCGAGCCGCTCCAGCAGCGGGCGCTCCCCGACGGCGCGGACGGCGCGATCGATGCCAGGCACGGCCAGGTTGAGCAGCGGCACCGCCATCAGCTTGTCGTAGAACGTCGGCAGTCCCAACGCACCGAGCAATGCGTAGAGCGCGAACACGCTCAGCCCGTAGAGCACGCCGAAGAGGCCGCGGCCCAGCGGCGTGCGCGGCGAGGTCGACGGATCGGTGACGAGCAGGTGCAGCCCGAGAAACACCGCGGCGGGGATCTCGGAGTCGATGAAGTACGGCACGCCCGTCACGGCCCCGTACAGGGCGCTCGCACCGAACAGCGTCGCCGCGGCAGACGCCGTCACCGGCGTGATCGAGAAGAAGGACATGACGACCAGGCCCACCGTGAACACCACCAGATAGATGCGGGGCCCGGCGCCGAACGTGGTGGCGATTTCCTGGCCCCAGGTCAGGTGCGTCGAGTCGGTCAGCAGCAGCGCCACCGAGAAGATTGCCAGCGTGAAGGCGGACGGGTTGAAGATGTGCACACGGCGGCCGTCACGCTCCCAGCGAACGAACGCCTTGCCGAGGAACCCGACCGCCACGAGCAGGAACTGCAGGCTGAACCACTCGTCGGTGAACCACAGGAACAGGTTCGTGCTGAGGATGATCGGGAAGGGGCCGAAGCCGAGCTGATACGGCTCGCGCCGCGACCAGGCCAGCAGCAGGTCGAAGGCATAGGCAAACAGCAGCTGCCCGGCGAGCAGCGGCATGAAGTCGTAGACAGGCGGCCAGTACCAGCCCCAGTACGCGTAGATCCCGATCTGGCAGAGGGCCTGGACGTAGTGCTGCGGCCGCGGCGAGGCCAGTTGGAGGATCGGGGCGCCTTCGTGCCGGCTCCGCACGGCGAGCGCCGCCAGCCAGATCAGCAGCACGGCCGCGGCGCCCCAGAACGACCATCGGAGCGCCGGGGTGTCGCCGATGCGCGGAACGAGCGTGAGCGCGAGGAGTCCGGCCGTGAAGGCCAGCGGCACCATGAACACGCCGCTCATGGTCCGCGAAGCGGTCGGCGCTGGCGGATCGGCACGGCCGGGGGTGGGCTGCCGGCGCGCGCGGCGCCGTCCGGAAGACATTGACCTGCTCAACCTCGACGTCTCACGGGGTCGGGATTGATTTTCACTTGTCCGCAACGTGACGGCAGACGGGGTCGGGATTGATTTTCACTAGTCCGGACCGTTACACCGCGAAAATCAATCCCGACCCCGTCAGCCCCCCGTCACTCCTGAAGCGCCCGGCTCGTCGACTCCGCCTTCTGCGGCAGCCTGAGCGCCACCAGCCCGAACGGCTGCTGGATCATGAGGTGCTGCTGGCCGTTGTGCACGAAGCCGGACATCCCGTACATGCTCAGCGAGGGAATCTTCACCTGTCCGACGCGCTTACCGGTGCGCTTATCGATGGCGAACACGTGGGGCTCGTCATCAGCGCTCATCCCCGTGGCGATCACCAGCGTCTCGGTCACCATCATCGACGGCAGGCCCCCGCGGCCCGGGTTGGTCATGACGCCGTCCACGCCCTGAAGGAGCGGGTGGTTGCGAATGCGGTCCTGCACCTCCTGCGGGGCGTCGCCGTTCGGGATCACCCACAGGTGCTTGCCGGTGTTCAGATCGATGGCCGTGATGCGGCCGACCGGTCCCTTCCAGATCGACAGGCCGTCGATGTTGTCGGGCGGTCCCGACGGCCGCCCGCCCGGGCCGCGCGCCCAGTCGACCACCGTCGTGCCGGCCGCCTTCGGGTGATCCATCTCATGACCGGGTACGAGCATCACGTACGTGCAGCCGCTGTGCGAGGAGACGTAGATGACGCCGTTGACCGGATCGGCGGCCGGCGGCCCGTTGATGTTCGAGCCGCCACCGCCGCCCCCGCAGATGCGCGCGGGGCCGGCCCCCTCGGCGTTGCCGCGGTGCGTCGGCGGGTTGAAGAGCGGCGCAAAGTGGTTGCCCTTCAGCGCCTGCTCGAGCGCCCGCTGCCGGATCTCGGGCGTGTAGTCGATCAGATGATCCTCGCTCCGCCCCTGCAGGTCGTACGGCAGCGGCCAGGTCGGGAATGGCTGCGTGGGCGAGAGCTTCTCGCCCGGCACCTTCGACTGTGGCACCGCCCGCTCCTCGACCGGCCAGATGGGTTCGCCCGTGCGGCGATCGAGCACGTAGAGGAACGACTGCTTGGTCGGCTGCGCGATGACCGGCACCTTCCGGCCGTCAATCGTGACGTCCATCAGGACCGGCGCGGTGGGCGTGTCGTAGTTCCAGACGTCGTGCCTGACCATCTGGTAGTGCCAGCGCCGCTCGCCGGTCTTCACATCGAGCGCGACAATGGAGTTGCCGAAGAGGTTGCCGCCCGGACGGAAGCCGCCGTAGTAGTCCAGCACGCCGCCTTTTGTCGGGATGTACACCAGCCCGAGTTCGGGGTCGGCCGACATCGGCGCCCACGAGCCGATGTTGCCCTCGTGATAAGTGCCGTTCTCCCACGTCTCGTAGCCGAACTCGCCCTCGCGCGGCACCACGTGGAACTTCCACTTCATCTTGCCGGTCGGCGCGTCGTAGGCCACGATGTCGCCGGGGATGTTCTCCTTGCGCGTCTGGTTGTAGCCCTGCTCGTGCGACGTGCCGACGATCACGGTGTCGTTGACGACGATGGGAGGGGAGGAAGCGGTGGCGTAGCCGAGCTCGAGCGGGATGCCCTGATCGGGATCCCACGGCTTATTCAGCGAGGCCCACGGGCCCCAGTCGCGCGCCTGGTCCTCGAGCACGTCGACCACCCCGGTCTGGCTGAAGCCCGGCAGATCGATACCGCCGCCCCAGTTCTCGAGCGGGCGTCCCGTGCGGGCGTCGAGCGCGTACAGGAAGCGGGCCGGCGTGATCATGAAGATCACCGGACGGCCGTTGACCACGGCGTACGAGACGCCCTTCCCGTAGCTGGCGCGCATCGAATAGGCCCAGCGGGCCGTGTCGGGTTCGCGGAAAGTCCAGATCGTGGCGCCGGTCGACGGGTCGATCGCCACGACGGTACGGCGCTCGCCGGCCACCGTGTACAGCACGCCGTCGACGTAGCTGGGTGTCGAGCGCATCAGCCCGGCGCCCGCCTCGCCGAAGCTCTGGCCGTTCCACTGCCAGGCGACTTCGAGGGAGTTGAAGTTCGAGGCGTCAATCTGGCTGGCCGGCAGATACCGGGTGTTCCAGGCGTCCCCGCCCAGAAAATGCCACTCGCCGTTCTGCGTGCCCGGTCCCTGCGCCCCCGCAGGCCCCTGCGCGACCAGCGCCATCCCGAGGACGCACGCCGCCAGCAGACGGCCCACACCAGTCCGACGTTGCCTCTCGTTCATCCCCATCGTGCGCTCCTGGCTGCCGTGGCGCCAGTCGTGCCCGGCCCACGCGCTGCCTACCATACACCGTGTGCCTCCCGATTGCGACGGGGAAGATGGGGGCGCTCGGTTCGTCGCATCGCGGTGGGAAACGGCGCCGACCAGACGCCATCGTCGGCTTCATCTGGGGGCCAGGCGCGAGATCTCGTCATGGACGTGCCACATGGATGCGTTGAGCCGCGTTGCCAGCACCGACGAGAAGCCGGGGCGCCCTGCCGCCTGGGCCCTCGCGCAAAGCAGAACCGCCGAAGAGCCTTCGACGCCCCGTGACGGAGAGCGCGGGAAGCCGGGTGTCGCCTGATACGCGCGGGAACGGGCATTCCCCTCGCACGGGCGGACGCGTGCGGCCGCGACACCAATCCCGAGGTGCGGCGACGATCAACTCCGCAAGCCGCTCGGAATCCCCTCTCGAAGCGCTACACGCGCTGCTTGTTTGGGGTAGATGACGAGAGCATAGGCGCTCGTCGCAAGGATGCCGAGGTACACCACCCACACCCAGGAGCCGCCAACGCTCGCCCATCCCATGATTTCCCGCGCGTTGGTCAGCAACAGCAACGTGGCCACGGCGATCCCCATCAACCTGGCCGGCACTCGTCGCGTCGCAAACGCGGCGAAGGGCGCCGCGGCGACGCCGCCCAGCAACAGGGCGACAATGAGCGTGCCATTGACCCCCGCCGACCCCATGGCACCGACGATCGAGAACGCGGATGTCGAAGCCACGGCGATCTCGGCGGTGTTCACGCATCCAATCGCATACCGCGGACGGACCCCTCGATGGAGAAGAAACGGGGTGACCACCGGCCCCCATGCGCCGATCAACCCGTTGGTGATGCCACCGACGAACGCCGCCGTCTTGACGCCCCGGCCATCGTATTGGATCGTCTTCTTGAGACTGCCGGGCTCCGCAGCCAGGTCCACCCGCGTCGGCGTCATCGGCTGCGCGAACCGCACGAGAATCCGTATCCCCACGAGGGTGAGCAGCATGGCGAGGTAGGGCCGCAACGTCGCCCCGCTCACATTCGAGAGCACCGTCACCCCAAGCAACGCGCCAGCACACCCGGGCACCGCCAACTTGAGCACGAGCGTGCGATCCAGGTTGCGGAAGCGCCAGTGCGCCAGGCCAGAAGCCAGACCCGTCACGACCTTGGCGATATTCACCGAGGCCGAGACGGCCTGCGGCGCGAGGCCGCTGGCCAGCAGGATGCTCGCGCTGGTCGGGCCGAAACCCATGCCGAGCGCGCCGTCGACGAAGGAGGCGACGAAGCCCGCGAGCGCGAACACCAGCAAGGTGGGCGTCATCAATTTCCTCGGAACGACAACCGCATGGTGACGCCGATCGCTCTGGCATCGCCCGGCAGTCCCACATACAGGCCGGAGTTGCCCGGGGCCGCGGAGAGCAGTTCGAAGTAGTCCTTGTCGAGCAGGTTGCGGGCCCACAGGGAGACCGCCCAGCCGTCCGACCAACGGAAGCCCACCCGTGCATTGACCAGCGCGTAGCCATCAACGACGAGGTACCTCGACGCGGTCGCGCTCGAGGAGAACGACGACCGATAGCTGGCGTCAACGGCGCCGAAGACATCTCCGGAACGACCAAGCGCCGTCACCGGGGTGGAGTACTCGCCGCCGAAGGAAAGCGCCCACTTCGAGATGCCGGCGAGCTCCGAGCCCGAGATGTCCTTCACCTGTGGCCCGCCGGTTTCCTCGAGCGGCGGCGGCGCGTCCTTGAAGGAGACGTACCTGCCATCGTTGAAGGCGGTCGACGAGTAGAGCGTCAGGTGGCGGTTTACGCGGGCGTTGACGTCGAGCTCGGCGCCACGCACGCGGACCTTTTCCGCGTTCGCGAGATACCCACGCAGCACGCCGACATTGGCGTTGACGACCTGCGTCTGGAAGTCGTCGATCTCGGTGTGGAAGACCGTCAGGTTCGCGGTGATGCCGGGCAGAAGTTCGGTCTTGATGCCGATTTCGAGATGACGCTCGTCCTCGGGCTTGACGACCGCGGCGTCGAGCGCCGGACGACCAAGCGCATCGGAGGGAACGCCGCCGAGGTTGAGCCCGACCGACTTGAAGCTCGTCGCATACGTGGCATACGTGGCGACGGACCTGGACACCTGAAACGCCGCAGTGATCTGCCCCGACGCGTTGACGTCGTCCACATCGGCCGTGTAGGCCTGCGGCGCCAGGACCGACCTCTTCAGGGCGAGCAGGACGGGATCGGTCGTCTCCAGACCGCCAGAGACCTGCTGGTCGAAGTCGACGAACTTGTCATCGTAATTGACGCGCAACCCCGGCAGCAGCCGCAGGCGATCCGACACCTTCCATTCCATCTGACCGAACAACGCGGCGCTCACGTTGCGATAGGTCAGATACTGATTGAATCCGTAGCCATCGAGCAGTCCGGGCGTTGCCGCCGCCGCGGTCGGCGCGAGCAGAAACCGCGCCGCCGCCGAGCCTTGCTCCTGGCGGATGACAGGATCGGAGTCGACCCCTTGCCGGAAGTAGAACGCGCCAGCCACGAAGTTCAGCTCTTCGGAGACGGTGCCCGCATAGCGGACTTCCTGCGTCCACTGGCGTTGTCTCGACGGGGCCGCCGAGACGGTGGTCACCGGCAGCCCGATGAAGTCACGGTCGTTCGACGGATCCCAGTTCCAGTAGCGCCACCCGGTCACCGATGTCAGCGTGCCCGTGCCGTAGCGCCGCTCGATCGTCAGCGAGGCGCCGCCGAGATCCTGATTGGACCGCCAGGGTGAGTCGGTATCGGTTACGCGGTCGAACGCGTTGAAGCTCGGCGCCGTGTAGCCAAGGTCGGCCGCAATCTGCGCGTACTGTCGATTCGCCGGTCGCATCGTCGGGGCCACGCCGGCGATGACCTGCGCGTAGCCGGTCGGGCGCTGACTGGTGTTGTCTGCCGTGAAGGTGACGGCCGTCCTGTCCGAGGGCGCGAACAGCAGCTGCCCGCGAACGCCGAGGTTGCTGAGGCCGTTCAGATCCAGACCGCTGACGACGTTGCGAATGGAGCCGTCACGCGTCGTCCCCGAGAACGACACCCGTCCTGCCACCTTGCTCGAGAGCGCCCCTGTGACGGACGCCTTGGCCTGCACCAGGCCGAGGCTGCCGAAGTTGAGCTCGACGTCGCTCTCTCTCGTGAAGCTCGGCCGCTTCGTCGTCACGCTGACCGCGCCGGCCGTGGTGTTCTTGCCGAACAACGTCCCCTGCGGTCCTCGCAGCACCTCGACGCGCTCGACGTCGAGGAAATCGAGGGTGGCGGCCGCGGGGCGCGCGAAGAAGACGCCGTCGATGTAGAGACCGACGCCGGGCTCGATGCCATCGTTGGTCAAGCCGAACGGCGTGCCCAGGCCACGGATGTTGATGGACGAGTTGCGCGGATTCGAGGAGTAGAACTGCACGGTCGGGACGAGTTCCTTCAGACGATTGACGTTGAAAGCCCCCGCGTCCGCGACCAGGCGGCCGTCGATGACCGACACGGGGATGGGGACGTCCTGCGCGGCTTCCTCGACGCGCCGCGCCGTCACAATCACGCCCTGAGTGAACCGCGCGGCCGTCAGAGTGACATCGACGTCCACCGACTGGCCCGCTGACACCCGAACGACCTCAACGGCCGGTTCGAACCCGTCGAGCGTGGCTTCCACTCGGTATTCACCCGGCGCCAGCGCCGTCACGTGGTAGGCGCCCTCGCCATCGGTGACGACCTCGACGTCGGCCGCAGCCTCTCCTTGTGACAGCCGAACGACCACGCCGGGAACCGCCGCGCCGGAGGAATCGCGAACGACGCCGGTGATGGCGGCTGTTGCCGGCTGAGCCTCGAGTTCGGGCGGGGCGATCGCCCCGTGGCCGCGGCCCGCGCCCGCGGTGGTTTGCTGCTGTGCGAACACCGTGGAAGAGAGCGCGACCCCGACGATGAGGGCCGCCAGAGTTTTGACCGCACCCTTGCAAAATCCGTCAATTAACACTGTAACTCCCGCGATAGCCACACAATATACTCAAATGATCTGGTTCAATGCCGTGAATCCAGACAACAATCGAAGGCTATTTGAGCATCTTCCGTGCCATTACATCGACATAGTGTCGGTAAGTGGATGAAAATGCGCGGGTTGAATCGCGTCGCAGCGCCTATTCCGTTTAATATGGTCATATTTCCAGCTTATTTTAATGACATGCCTCGCCTTTTCGTCGCGCAAATGTCAGACTTCGGTGAGAATTGTCGCCTTCGCGCAGACATTCTCAGGCTGGGCCGTCCTTCCCCAGTGGCGGTGACGTAGCCCTGAGAGGTTTCCTTGTCATTTGACCGGAGAATGTCTGTTGCCAGCGTATAATCAGGAACAACGTGAAGGACGTCGACCTATTGCTTGGGGTCTGGCGCGAGTCGGGCCGGCATCTCGAGCTCGAGCAGTCCATCCAGGCTATTGCCCGGTTGATCGGCGCACACACCGCCGCGGACCATCTGCTCGTGCGCGAGCTGGACCTGATTCACGCCGGCCTCGATACCGTGGCGCTGGCGCCGTGCCGGCCCGATGCGCCGGGGCTTGCCGCGACGCGATCGAAGCTGAGTGACCAGGCCATCCAGGGCCTCCTTGCGTGGTGCCGGGATTCGGTGGCCGTTGCCGGGCGCGTGCCCGGCCATTCCCTGCTCGACCTGGTGAGTCCGTCTGATTTCCGCGGAGAGTGTGTGGCCGCGCCGTTGCACGCGGAGCAGGGGCCGCTCGGTGTGGTCCTGATGCTCTCGCGCCGCACGCCGTTCACGCCCGCAGACGGGGAGTTGCTCGCGATGCTTCGCGAGCCGCTGGGGGCGGCGCTGGTCAATACGGCTCGCGTCCGCGAGTTCAGGCGGGTTCGCGAGTCGCTGGAGGCCGACAAGCAGGCGCTGCTGAGCAAGCTTGGACGCCACGACGTCGCCGATGCGGTTGTCGGTGCGGAGACCGGGTTACGTGCGGTGATGGACCGCGTCGACTACGTCGCGGATTCGGACGTGCCGGTGCTGATCCTCGGTGAGACCGGCAGCGGCAAGGAAGTGCTGGCGCGCGCGCTGCACGAGCGCTCGCGCCGCGCGCGCTCACCGCTGGTGCGGGTCAACTGCGGCGCGATTCCGCCCGGGCTGGTCGATTCGGAGTTGTTTGGCGAGGAGCGTGCCGGCTTTACCGGAACGGTTGCCGCGCGCCACGGGTGGTTCGAGCGCGCCGATGGCGGCACCCTGTTCCTGGATGACATCTCAGAGCTGTCGCTCGAGGCGCAGGCGGGAGTCGTGCGTGTCCTTCAGGGCGGAACGTTCGCGCGCGTCGGCGGCCAGCGCCCGGTGGCCGTTGACGTACGCCTCATCGCGGCGACGCACCGTGATCTGCGCCAGATGGCATCGCGTAGCACGTTCCGGGAAGACCTGTGGCAACGCATCAGCGTCTTCCCCATCCACTTGCCGCCACTCCGCGAACGACGCGAGGATATCCCGCGGCTGGCGGCGCAGTTTGCCGCACGCGCGGCCACGCGCCTCGTCGGTGTTCCCCTCATGCCGACGCCAGAGGATCTGGACGTGCTGCTCGCGTACGACTGGCCCGGCAACGTGCGTGAGCTGGCCGCGGTGATCGAGCGCGCCGTCATCCTGGGCGCGGGCCGAACGCTGCGGATCGCCGCGGCGCTTGGGGCCGCCGGCGGGCATGCCGACGCTTCGTCCCTGCCGTTCGATTCACCCGCCGAGCGCGAAGCGACAGGTGCCAGCGACGCCATCGACGAGGCCATGCGACGGCACATCGACGCGGCACTCCAGGCCACGCACGGGCGCATCGAGGGTCCACGCGGCGCGGCACGACTGCTCGAGATCAACCCGCATACGCTCCGTGCCCGGATACGGAAGCTCGGGATCGTACCGAAGCAGTTCCGCGCGGCGGAGGCGAGGCCAGGGCGCCTCGAGGAGCCCGTGGCCTCGCTCGACACCGCGATGGCCGATCACATACGGCGCGTGCTCGACACGACGGGTGGACGCATCGAAGGCCCGCACGGCGCGGCACGGCGCCTGCAGATCAACCCGCACACCCTGAGAGCACGCATGCGCAAGCTGGGCCTGGTCCCCGCCCAGTTCCGCACTCACCGGGGGCCGAGATGACCGATCACAGCCTTCCCTCGAACGTGTCGCACTGCCCGATGTCGCCCGTCTCGAGCCCGCGCCGCAGCCACTCCACGCGCTGCGCTGACGATCCATGCGTGAAGCTCTCGGGGACGATCACGCCCTGGCTCTGGCGCTGAAGCCGGTCGTCACCGATGGCTGCCGCCGCCCCGAGCCCTTCCTCGACGTCTCCAGGCTCCAGCAACTGCCGGCGTCCCGCATGATGCCCCCACACGCCCGCGAAGCAGTCGGCCTGCAGCTCCTGCCGGACCGAGAGCGCGTTTGCCTCGGCCTCCGGGAGGCGTGCGCGTTGCTGCTGGACGCGGCCCGAGATCCCCGCGAGCGTCTGGATGTGGTGTCCCACTTCGTGCGCGACGACGTAGGCCTGGGCGAAGTCGCCCGGCGCGCCGAAACGCTCGTCAAGCTCACGGAAGAACGACAGATCGAGATACACGCGCCGATCGGCAGGGCAGTAGAAGGGGCCGACCGCCGACGAGGCCGATCCACAGGCGGAACTCACCATGTCGTTGAAGAGCACGAGCACCGGCGGCTCGTACTGCTGGCCCATGTCGGCGAAGATGCGGCCCCAGGTGTCCTCGGTGTCGCCGAGCACCGCCGAGATGAACTGCGCGTGCACGTCATCGGCCGGCGGCGCGCCCGCTGGCGCTGACGACGCGGGGCTGGAACCGGTGTCCACGAGCTGCATGAGCTCGAGCGGATTGCGGCCCGTCAGCAAGGACACAGCCAGCACCACGAGAATGACCCCGATGCCGCCCCCGCCCGCCATGCCCGCCCCGGACATGCCCCGGCGATCTTCGACGTTGCTGCTCCGACGCGCTGACTTCCACCGCATAGGTCGCTCCTCAGTTCTCGCGAGGCTCCGCCTGAGACCGGCGAGCATGTGGAGCGCGCTCCGCCTCGCTGGTCTCGATGTCGTCTTGCCCCGCCTCCGGCGGGGCATCGCCTTGACGGACCACTTGACCCCCCAGTCACGATTTCTGGCCGTCAAGGCTCCTGGGGTGGCCGGACGCGACGGAGCCGCCGCGCGTCCCGATACTGAGCATACTCCGGGCGGACGCCCGGGCCGGGTTCCTTCGGGGCATGGATGTCGCGGCCGTTTCTCCGGCTCATGCGGCCGGCGCCGGCAGCCGGCCGTCCACCAGGAACCGCTCACGCGGGAACGTGAACTGGGACGGCGTGAAGTAGTCGCGCCTGACCAGCTCGACCCGCGCACGACTGGCGAGGCAATGCCAGGTCTCGAGCCCGCGGGGCTTGATTCCGCGGAACACCCCGGGCGTCAGGACGCAGACGTTCACGCCCCGCGCGTCGCGGGCGGAAGGGTAGCGCGCGGCCTCGACGCCGGCGTCCCTCATGGCGCGGCCCAGGGCCTGCGTTTCCACATACGTCGAGGGCGACGCGATGGCCGCCCGGTGCGCGCTGAATGGCCGGGCGGCCAGGTCGATCCCGCGCCCGGTCCGGACCAGGACGGTGAAGGCCGTGAGCGCGGTCGCCACGGTACCCAGGTCGGCACGGGTGCCCTCGAGAAACACCAGGCGGTAGTACGCGACCTCGGCAAACGCCGTCGGCTGCTCCTCGGATCCATACCAGATGCCGGGTTCGTGTCGCGTCCCGAACCGCGATCCGTGACGGAGCGGCGGATAGCGGAACGGCGTGGACAGCAGATAGTGGAGCCGGCCCTGCGTCGGATCCGGCGGCTTGGCCGCATCGATCAGGTCCTCGAGGAGCGACTGCTCCTCGAGCGTGTCCACCAGCTTGCGGGTGGAGACCTGGTGCTGCGCTTCGACGACCCGCCAGGCCGACAGCCGCAGGGGCTTCTGTCTAGAGTCGCCCGCGCACTGCGTCCAGATACTGGACGACATCGACGAGACCCTCCACGCGAACGATGAGCTCGGCCGGCACGCCGCCCAGGTGGTCGTTGTGCCCATGCATCCACTGCCGCGCCAGCCCATCGTCTCCGCCCACGAGCGTGTCGAGGCTGCGGTACATCCGCAGGAAGAGCAACGCCAGCTCGCCCTCCTTGCTCTCCGGAGCGATGCCCCGGCCCCGCTGCACCCGTGACATGGACGCCTCGCTCGTGCCGATGACGGCCGCCACCTGGCGATGACGGAGGCCCAGCCGGGCGGCGGCGGACACCAGGGCCTTGGCCACGACGGCCTCCGGTTCCGGCGGCGCCGAGCGGGACGCGCGGGCAAGGTTGCTCATCAAGTGAAAGTATACTGTCTCAACTTTCCATGTGCAAGACTCCTTCGATCGCCCAGCCGATCGGCCTCCCCGGTTGTGGCGCGCGCACCCATCGGGTGACCGTCCGCGGCCCTGGCTCGTGCGTCGCCCGACGCCAGCTGGCACGTTGGGCAGGCGGAACCCTGTTGTATACTCAACGGCGCACATGACCTGCGGCCGCGTTTTCAAGTCCCGAAAGCGACGCTTTGCCAAGCGAACCACGTCCGCGTCGGGACGCGAGCACCTGCGGCCGGCTCAGTAGAGCAGCACTGATTCGATCGGCCCCCAGGCCGAAACACGCAGCCCGCCGCGGACAACCCGCCGGCGGGTTTTTTCTTGGAGTCGGACGAGCCGAGAGCCGAGAGCCGAGAGCCGAAAGCCGAAAGCTGAAAGCCGAAAGCTGATCACATTGGTCGGCTGAATACGAGAGCAGAAGATCATGCGACCGATCGAAGTTGGCATTCTTGGCGCCACGGGCGTTGTCGGGCAGCAGTTCATCGCCCAGTTGCAGGGGCACCCGTGGTTCCGGGTGACGTGGCTGGGCGCGAGCGAGCGGTCCGAAGGACGGTCGTATCGAGAGGCGGCACCCTGGCGCCTGGCGACGCCAATGCCGGACGACATGGGCGCACTGACCGTGGAGGCATGCAAGCCCGGCCAGGGGCCGAAGGTGCTCTTCTCGGCACTCGACGCGGGCGTGGCCGGCGACATCGAGCGCGCCTGCGCCACGGCCGGCCACACCGTCATCAGCAACGCGCGAAACCACCGCATGGATCCGCTGGTGCCCCTGCTCGTTCCCGAGGTCAACCACGAGCACCTTGCGGTCCTGCCCGAGCAACGCCGCGGCAAGGGCTGGTCAGGCGTGATCGTGACGAACCCGAACTGCTCGACCGTGGTGCTCGCCATGGCTCTCGCCCCGCTCCGGCTCTTCGACATCCGCGCGGTGGTGGTGTCGACGATGCAGGCGGTGTCGGGGGCGGGGTATCCGGGGGTCGCGTCGCTCGACATCCTTGGCAACGTCGTGCCCTTCATTGGGGGCGAAGAGGAGAAGATCGAGAGCGAGACGCTCAAGATCCTCGGCACCGACGGAGGCCGAGTGCCCTACGCCGCGATCGTGAGCGCCCACACAAGCCGCGTACCGGTCGTGGATGGCCATACCATGACCGTGTCGGTGGATCTCGCGGGCGGGCCGTCGCTCGAGGAAGTGCGCGCGGCGTTGGCGACGTTCACGAGCCGGCCCCAGGAATTGGAGCTGCCGAGCGCACCGGTCCCCCCCATCGTCGTGTGCGATGAGCCGAATCGGCCCCAGCCGCGCTTCGATGCGGACCGCGGCCACGGGATGGCCGTGTCCGTCGGCCGTCTCCGCACGTGCCCGGTCCTCCACACGAAGTTCGTCGCCCTCGGCCACAACACCGTGCGCGGCGCCGCAGGCGCCGCCGTGCTGAATGCCGAGCTGATGGTGGCAGAGGGAATCATCTCGTGAACTTGTGAGGTGGTGATGTGGTGATGTGATGTGCGATGTGCGATGTGGAGATGTGGCGATCGGATGTTCGATCTCAGGATGCCCTTCGGGCCGACATCTATCTCGCGATCGCCGGCAGCGACGCCCTTCGGGCCAACATCTATCTCGCGATCACGGGCATCGATGCCTGAAGATCGAAAGGTAGATGCAGGCCGCAGGCGCCCCGACATTGACACATCGCCACATCAGGTCACCACATCACCACATCAGAAGATCACCAGATGAGAAAGCTCGCCCCATGGTTGTGATGAAGTTCGGCGGGACGTCGGTGGCGGATGCCCGGGCCATCGAGCGGGTGATCGCCATCGTGCGGGCGCAGCGCCAGGGGGAGGCGGCGCAGGAAGGCGGCGACAGCCGCGGGCCCATCGTGGTCGTGTCCGCCCTGGCGAAGGCTACCGACCGGCTGCTCGGTGTCGCGGCGGAGGCCGGCGCCGGTGACGTCGATGGCGCCCGGCACAACCTGCAGGATCTTCGGACGCGGCACATCGGCGTGGCGGACGTGATCGACGACCGGGCGCTGCGCGCGGACGCGGTGGCGTTCATCGAGCACGAATTCGACGCGCTCGAGCGCATCGTGCAGGCGCTGGCGGTCCTCGGAGAAGTGTCGCCACGCTGGCTCGACACGATCGCCGCCACCGGCGAGATCGTCAGCAGCCGCCTCGTGGCCGCGGCCCTGGCGTCGCGCGGGTTGCCCGCAGAGTGGGTGGACGCACGCCGCGCCATCGTGACCGACGCCGAGCACACGGCCGCGCCGCCGCTCATGGAAGAGACGACCGCCGCGCTCATGGCCCTGGTGGATCCGATGCTCGCGGCCGGGAAGGTGCCGGTCCTTGGCGGCTTCGTCGGCGCCACGGCGGCCGGCGTCACCACCACGCTCGGGCGAGGAGGGTCGGACTACTCGGCCGCCATTGTCGGCGCATGCCTGGGCGCCGGAGAGATTCAGATCTGGACGGATGTGGACGGTATGCTCACGGCCGACCCGCGCATCGTGCCGGACCCGCAGGTGGTGCCTCACCTGTCGTTCGACGAGGCGTCGGAGCTGGCCTACTTCGGGGCGAAGGTGCTTCATCCGGCCACGATCCTGCCCGCCGTGGCCAGGAACATCCCGGTGCGCATCCTGAACTCGCACCGCGCCGAGGCGCGCGGCACGCTCATCACCCGGGAGCGTCCGGCGAGCCCCCGTCCCGTGACCGCCGTGGCCTCCAAGCGTCAGGTGTCGGTCATCGACATCACTTCGACGCGCATGCTGATGGCGCACGGCTTTCTGCGGAGGCTGTTCGAGGTCTTCGAGCGCGCGCGCACGCCGGTGGACGTCGTCACGACGTCAGAGGTGAGCGTGTCGGTCACGATCGACGACCGGCGCCGGCTGACGGAGATCGTTGACGGTCTGGCGGAGTTTTCCGACGTGCGCTGCGAGCACGAGATGGCGATCGTCTGCGCCGTGGGCGAAGGGCTGCAGTCGGACCCGACGCTCGCGGCCGAGATCCTGCACTCGGTCGGTGACGTGCCGCTGAAGCTCGTGTCGCAGGCCGCGTCCCGTCGTAACATAACGTTCGTGATTCGCGAGGCCGACCTCGAGCGCGCGCTGCGGCGCCTGCATACCCGCTTCTTCGAACGGTGACATCGGCCAACGGTCCTGGATGAGGCACCGAACGCGAGGGGCGCGACGATGATGCGGTTGTTGCTGGTCGGGCACGGACGAATGGGACGGCTGGTCGAGGCACTCGCGCCCGACTACGGCTTCGCCGTTGCCGGGATCGTGACCGAGGCCGCGGGGCCGGAGGGCATCGCCCGTGCGGGCGTCGGACTCGTGGACGCCGCGATCGACTTCACGCGACCGGAGGCCGTGCCCCGGAATCTACCGCAGCTGGCCGCCCGTGGCATCAGCACCGTCATCGGGACGACCGGTTGGCAGGCGCGGGAGGCGGAGATGCGGGAAGTGGCCGCCGGCGCCGGGATCGGCGTCGTGGCGTCGGCGAACTTCTCGATGGGCATGCAGTTGTTCCAGATGCTCGCGGAAGAGGCCGCCCGCCGCTTCGGGCCACGCCCCGAGTTCGGCGCCTGGATCCACGAGATTCACCACGCCGCAAAGCTGGACGCGCCCTCGGGGACGGCGCTGATGCTCGAGGGCGCCATGCGGGCGTCCGGATACACTGCCACGATCGACGTGGCGGCCTCCCGTGCCGGGTCGGTGCCCGGCACGCACACCATCGGCTTCGATGGCCCCACCGAGACGATCACGCTGACGCACACGGTGCGCGACCGTGCCGTCTTCGCGCACGGCGCGCTCGAAGCCGCGCGCTGGGTGGTGGGACGCAAGGGGTGGTTCGGGGTGAGGGACGTGTTGGCGGTGGACGGTGATCGGTGAGCGGTGGACGGGGATCAGGGATCAGGGA
>CAZNOC010000077.1:0-16662 GCA_964574545.1 uncultured Bifidobacteriaceae bacterium
CGGATCGCAGCGCGGAGGGATCAGCGCGTTCAACGCGAACTGGGACGGCGACTGGACGGTGCAGGGCCGGATGACCGAGCGCGGGTGGGAGGCCGAGATGGCCATCCCGCTCAGAACGCTGCGATACCGCACCGGCAGCGACCAGACCTGGGGCTTCAACGTGATGCGGAACATCCGCCACAAGAACGAGCAGGTCTACCTGGCGCCGATTCCTCGCGGGTTCGACATCTACCGGGTCTCGATGGCCGCCAAGCTGACGGGGCTCGACCTGCCGGGCCGTCGCGATATCCGGTTGATCCCGTACGTGCTCGGCTCGGCCAACAAGGACTTCACGCGTGCGACGGGGCAGCTCGATCGCTCCGCCGCGTTCGGCGGGGACTTCAAGTGGGGAATTCGTCCAAACCTCACACTCGACGCGACCATCAACACGGACTTTGCGCAGGTCGAGTCAGACGAGGAGCAGGTGAACCTGACACGCTTTGACCTGTTCTTTCCGGAAAAGCGCCCGTTCTTCCTCGAGAACGCCTCGACGTTCCAGTTCGGCCAGCCGCAGGCTATCGACTTGTTCTTCTCGCGCCGCATCGGCCTGTCGGCCTCGGGCACGCCCATCGACATCCTGGCGGGCACCCGGCTGAGTGGCAAGGTGGGCGCCTGGAACGTGGGGCTGCTCAACGTTCAGACCGACGACGCTATGGACGGCGACGGGCAGCCGGTTGGAGCGGCCAACAACTTCAGCGTCGTGCGCGCGCAGCGCGAGGTCGGGCGGTCCAGCTTCGGCGCGGTGGCCGTCAACCGGCAGGCCACCGGCAGCCTCGCCGGGTCGGGTAACTGGAACCGCGCGTTCGGCCTTGACGGCAACTGGCAGGCGTCGCGGAACCAGCGCATCTCGGCGTTCCTCGCGCGCACGGACTCGCCGGGCACGACCGGCCACGACTACGCGGGCCGCGCCTTCTACAACTTCACGAACAACGTCTGGCAGGTGTCCGGCGGCGTCTCGCAGGTGGGCGAGCGGTTCAATCCTGAAGTGGGCTTCCTGCCCCGGCGCGGATACAGACGGCCGGAGCTCCGTGCGTTCTATCAGCCGCAGCCGCAACGCTACCCGTGGATACGGCGGGTCTCGCCCCACGTCTCCTATTCTGCCTACTACGATCTCGAGGGGGTGCTACAGTCGTCTCGGGCGCATATCCACCCGCTCGAAATCCAGCCGGCGCGCGGCGGGCGCTTCGGCTGGTACTTCGAGGTCGAGCGCGACAACCCGACGCGGCCCTTCCAGGTGTACAACCGCGACGGCCGCCGCGTGGTGATTCCGGTCGGCGAGTACTCCTGGGTGCAGCACGCGTTCGAGTACCAGCACGACCCGAGCGCGGTGGCGACAGGGACCGTGCGCTACCGTATCGGGGAATACTATGACGGTGACATCACGGCGCTCGAACTGACGGCCAACCTGCGGCTGGGGTCGCGCGTCGCCGCCAGCGCGGCCTGGACGCGGCAGGACATCACGCTCCCGTACGGGGACTTCGTCGCACACCTCGTGCCGATCAAGGCGAGTTATGCGTTCACGCCGCTGGCCAGCCTGCAGGCGTTGCTGCAGTACAACAGCCAGACGGCCCAGTTCTCGTCGAACGTGAGGCTCGCACTCCTCGACCGCAGTGGCACCGGCTTGTTCCTCGTGTACAACGACCGGCGCGACACGAGCTCGTTTACTCCAATCGAGACGCTCGGGCGGTCCTTCGTCGTGAAGTACACACGCCTGCTTGATTTCTAGCGAGACGGCACCTCAGGCATTGGACCTCCTTCATAGGGCCGGCGTCCCGCCCGAGAGGCGTGTGGCCGATCCTGTGCCAGGAGGGTGACGCCGCAGCGCCGGTACACTGCGGGCGGGGGTATTCGCACGTGGATCCTGTCACGCATGCGCTCGTAGGCGCCGCATTCGCACGGGTTGCCGCCTCACGTCCGCTCGGACGCGGCGCGTGGCTGCCCGGCGCCGTGGGGGCGCTGCTGCCCGATGCGGATGTGCTCATTCGCAGCGCGGCCGATCCGCTCCTCTACGCGGAGTTCCATCGCCACTTCACCCACGCGCTCGCCTTCATCCCCGTGGGCGGCTCCGTCGCGGCGCTTCCGTGGTTGCTCCGCGCGCGTCACCGACGACAGTGGCAGGGCTACGTCCTTGCGGCGACGGCCGGGTACGCCACGCACGGAGTGCTGGATGCGGCCACCACGTACGGCACGTCGCTGTGGTGGCCGTTCAGCGAGACGCGGGTGGCGTGGAATCTGATCTCGATCGTCGATCCGGTATTCACCCTGGTGGTCCTGACGGGCGTGGCGGTTGCCGTTCGGCGGCGGTCCGCCGTGCCGGCCGCGGTCGCGTTGTGCCTGTGTGCCGTCTACCTCGGCCTGGGCGCCGTGCAGCAGGCGCGCGCGCGTGACGCCCAGGAACAGATCGCTTTGTCGCGCGGCCACGCTGCGGTTCGCGCGGCCGTGTTTCCGGGTTTCGCAAACAACGTGATCTGGCGGTCGTTGTACCAGGAAGGGCAGACGATCCACTCGGATCGGCTGCGGGTGCCATGGTGGGGGGCGTCTTCCTGGCACCCCGGCTACGCGGCGGACGCGGTGGGTGAGCGTGATCTCGACGCGTCAGTGCTGGCGGACGCCCGTCTTCGGCGGGACTTCCGGCGCTTCTCCAGGTTCACGCACGACTGGGTGGCCCGCGCGGCCTTGGAGCCAGACATCCTCGGCGACGCACGCTACTCGTCGTCAGACGAGCGCTTCACGCCAGTGTGGGGCATCCGTTTCGCACCGAACGCGCCGGTGCCCATCGAGTGGGTCGACCGGTCCGGCCAGCGTCGGGTGGACCCCGGGGCACTGTGGCGGGAACTGATTGGCCGCGATCCCTGAGGAGGCAAGGCCGGGCCGGCTCCTCTATAATCGCCCCATGAAACTTGACCGCCGCGCGTTCCTGGCGGGTACGGGCGCACTGGCCCTGTCCGCTCGTCCCCTCTTCGCTGCCGCCGCACAGGCCGAGCCCGCCGCCGTCTTTCCGGCGTCGGTGCGCGCCGACTTCCCGCTGGCGTCCACGACGACCTACATGAACAGCGCCGCGCTGCACCCCGTCGGTGCGTTCGCGTCGCGGGCGATCGAGGAGGGCCTGGCGTTCCGCAGTCGCGGCGCCGGGCCGGGCCGCGTGGACTTCAACGCCGAACGACAAGCCGGCCTCAAGGCGCGTTACGGAGCGCTCATCGGGGCGACGGCCAACGAGGTAGCGTTCGTCTCCAGCACGTCAGATGGTGAGAACATCGTGGTGCTGGGCCTCGATCTGCCGCGCAAGGGCGGCAATGTCGTGATTGACGAACTGCACTTCACCTCGTCGTTCTACCTCTTCAAGGAACTCGAGAAGCAGGGCGTCGAGCTGCGCATCGTCAAGCACCGGGACTGGAAGATCGACGTCAACGACGTGGACCGCGCGATCGACCGGAACACGCGCCTCGTGTCGCTCGCGCTCGTCTCGAACGTCAACGGGTTCCTGCACGACTGCCGCGCCATCAGCCGGATCGCGCACGATCGCGGCGCGCTCGTGTTCGCCGACATCATTCAAGCTGTGGGCGCCGTGCCCGTCAACATGCGCGATCTTGGCATCGACTTTGCGTCGGCCGGCACCTACAAGTGGCTGATGGGAGAGCGCGGGTTCGGCTTCCTCTACGTACGCGAGGACCTGCAGGGGACCGTCTTGCCGACGACCCGCTACGGGCACCGGCAGATCACGAACTTCAATCGCGCCGAGATGACCTGGGAGACCCTCCCGGGCGCGGCCATGTACGAGGCGGGTGGGATTCCGGTGCTGCTCGCCCAGATGGTGTCCGCCGGCATCGACTACGTGAACGCCTGCGGACTGGATCGCATCCGCGCGCACGCGCGGCGGCTGACCGATCGCCTGCAGCGGGACCTGCCGCCCCTTGGCTACGAGCCGCTGACCCCCGCCGGCACCGACACGCCCATCGTGGCGTTCGGCGTGCGGGACGCCGCCGCGGCCGCCAAGGCGCTCCAGCACGCGAACGTGACGGCGACCATCGTCGGCAACGAACGCCGCCTTCGGCTGTCGGTCTCCGTCTTCAACACCGATGACGACATCGACCGCGTGGTCGAGGCGCTCCGCGTCAGGCGCACCTCGATGGTCGGCTGACGCCGGCCGAGGAGTCACATAGGGGACGACGCCGGTCCCAGGAGGAATCATGAGGTCATCGATACACGCCATCATCCGTCTGGCTCTGAGCGGCCTGCTGGTCACGACGCTGCCGGCCACCGCCGCGGCTGACATCCTGATTCACGCCGGGCGGCTGATCGACGGCCGCAGCGACACGGTGCGCACGAACGTCACCGTCGTGGTGGCCGGCAATCGCATCGCGCGTGTCGTGGACGGCTTCGCGAATCCCGGGGCGGGCGACACCGTCGTCGATCTGAGGACGGCCACGCTGATGCCGGGGCTGATGGACATGCATGTCCATATCTCCAGCCAGTCGTCGCCGACGAGCTATACCGAGGGGTTCTTCATGAATCCCTCCGACGTGGCGCTGCGGGCGACGCAGTACATGGAGCGCACGTTGATGGCGGGATTCACGACCGTCCGCGATCTCGGCGCCGGATCGCGCCTGAACCTGGCGCTGCGTGACGCCGTCGCCAAGGACTGGATCCGCGGGCCGCGGATCATCGCGGCTGGCGGCGTCACCACCACCGGCGGCCACGGCGACGGCACCAACGGCCTTGCCATGGAACTGCAGCAGTTGCTGGCACCGCGCGCGCAGGGGCGCGCCGACGGCGCGGACGCGATGCGCGCTGCCGTCCGGCTGCGGTATCAGGAGAACACCGACCTCATCAAGATCGCCGCGACGGGCGGCGTGCTCAGCCTCGCCAAGAGCGGGGACGCGCCCCTGTTCACGGAGGAGGAACTTGCCGCCGTCGTCCAGACCGCGCGTGACTACGGCATGAAGGTGGCCGCCCACGCGCACGGGGCGGAGGGGATGATGCGGGCGGTGCGGGCGGGCGTGCACTCGATCGATCACGGGACCTACATGACGCCGGAGATCATGGAGGAGATGAAGCAGCGGGGCACCTACTATGTCCCGACCATCAGCGCGGGACGCTTCGTCGCCGAGATGGCGCAGATCGATGGGTACTTCCCCGAGATCGTCCGGCCGAAGGCCGCCGCGATCGGCCCGCAGATCCAGGACACCTTCGCGCGCGCGTGGAAGGCGGGCGTGAAGATCGCCTTCGGCACGGACCAGGGCGTGGCGCCGCACGGCGACAACGCGCTCGAGTTCGTCTACATGGTGGAGGCCGGGATGCCGCCGATGGCCGCCATCCAGTCGGCGACCCTCGAGGCCGCGCGGCTCATCGACATGGAGAACGACCTGGGCACGGTCGAGGCCGGCAAGATCGCGGACCTTGTGGCGGTGCCCGGCGATCCGGTGGCCGACATCCGCCTGATGGCGAAGGTGCAATTCGTCATGCAGGGTGGGGTCGTGCGCAAGCAGTGAGTCAGCGTCCCGAAGACGTCCGGGTCGCGCTCCGCGCCAGCACGACGTACACACACACGGCCGTCGCCAGCGCCGGCAGGGTGGCGCCAATCGGCGCGGCCACCTGGTACACGATCACGCCGGCCAGCCATGCGGCCAGTCCGGCCGCGTTCCATGGGGAGGCGCTCGCGGGTCCGTACACCTGGGCGAGGTCGATCGGACGGCGCAGTACAACGAAGTGCGCGAGGAAGACACCGCCGACAGGGACGAGCACCGACGCGAACAGGATCATGAGGTCGGCGAAGCGGGTGAGCCACGCGGTCGAGATCAGGCCAAGTGCCGTGCCGATGAGGCCGATGGCCCACACCGACGCCGTGCCGGGCGCGCGCGGCACCAGGCTGCGCCACGCCAGCGACGACAGGTAGATGTTGACGAAGTTCGTGGTGACGGTCGCGACGGCGACGAGCAGCGCCGGCGCCGCGCCGGCGCCCACGGCGGCCAGCATCGCGCCGGGATCGTCGCTGCCGGCGGCGCGCGCAAGCGCCCAGCCGACCGGCATCAGCCACAGCGCGGGAAGCGTCAGCCCGGCAAAGACCGCGGCGGCGCTCCTGCGGGGCGATCGCGTGTAGCGCGAATAGTCGGCGAACATCAACAGCCACGACACCTGGTATCCGGCAACCACGTCGAGCCCCCACCACACCGAGGGAGGGTCGGCCGTCGTCTCCAGCGCGACCGGCGGTGCGTCCTGGGACAGCACCGCCCACGTCAGGACACCTCCCGCAAGCGCCATGAGCGGCACGGCGACGCGGTCGGCGCGCGCGACCGCACGGGGCCCACGCGCGACGATGGCCGTGGCGAGCACCCCGAGGGCGGCAGACCAGCCCCGACTTGTCGCAGCGCCCCCGAGGACACGCGCGCAGACCGACGCGGCAATCGAGTTGTTGACGGCGATCCACGCGAAGTTGGTCAGGTAGAGGAGCACGGCCACCAGGCGGGCGCCGCGGTGGCCGAGCGGCGCGCGCGCGGCGATCATCGAGGGCACGCCCGATCGCGAACCCACCGGCGCGAGGAGGGCCACCAGCGCGGCGCCGAAGACCGCGCCCGACACCACCAACCCCATCACGTCGGCGGCACCGAATCGCGAGCCGAGGACCGCACCCGTCTGGAGCGTCGTGGCGACGACGTTGGCGGCGGCGAAGATCAGGAACAGGTCGAACGGCGACTGTGTTCGGGCGGCCTCGGGGACGGGCGAGAGGTCTGCAGGCTCCATCCCGATCCGCTCAAGGCTGCTCAGGGGTGCGTGCCGCGCTCGGCTCGCCGGGTCCGACGTTCAGCGCGCGTGATCCGTGGAAGCCCCGAGAACTGAAAGCCGAAAGCCGAAAGCTGAAAGCCACCGCTAACTCGCTCTGAATACGCGCGAGTTCTCAGAAGCGCGATCCCCGCAGCCAGGTGTCCGATCGGGCCCAGGCCTTCTCGAGGTCGGCGTCCACCTCGCCGGTGGGCTTACCCTGGCGCTCGAGCGCGCGCCGCAGGCCGAAGAGCGACCATCCGTTGTGTGGGTGGGCCACGAGATTCTCGCGGTACGCGCGTTCGGCGTCCGCGAACCGCTCGGCCTCGAGCAGCGCCGCACCCAGCCAATGGCGCGCCGCGAACGGCAGCGGTTCCGGTTCGTCGTACTCCAGCTCATCGTCCAGCTTCGCCGCGCGCTCGAACGCGACGATCGCGCCCGCAAGATCGCCCTCCTCGCGCAGGATCTCGCCCTCGAGGATGCCGCCGACGATCCCCAGCAGCGTGCGTGCCTGATGCGCGCGGAACGACTGCGTGGATGTCTCCGCGGCCTTCAGTACGCGCGACAGGTACGCGCGGGCAAACGCCACGTCGCCCTCGCGCAGTTTCGCGTATCCCTGCGCAAAGTCCCACATGCCGGCCGGAATGTCGCGTTCGGGCCGCGCCGTGATGGCCGGGATTTCGTCGAAGCGCCCGAAGCGCACGAGCGTGAGCACGTGGTACATCGTGTCGTCGGTCAGCTTCGCGTAGTCCTTGCCGGCCTGGATGGCCACCGCGCCCTGCCCGTCCATCGAGGCGGCGAACAGCAGCATGTGCAGGTTGTGCGACGGGTAGATCGCGAAGCCCTCGCCGATTTCGGCCTTCAAGTCGGAATGCCACGCCTTGGTGTTGCCGCGGACCGAATCGGCCCATCGGCCGACGCGGTTGAACGTGTGCGACGGCATGTGGTTGATGTGGCTCGCGCCGGGAATCGAGTCCTCCAGGAACTCCGCGCAGGCCTCCGCCTTCTCGGGGTTCACGGTGGACTCGGTGGCGTGCACGTAGAGGTGGCACGCCCCGGGGTGTCGGATGTCCATCGCCAGCACGCGCTCGAGCTCGGCGTGCAGCCGCTGGACGCTGGGCGCGTTGATGTCGCGGCGCCCGCGGCGCGGTTCGAGCAGGAAGAGCGCGTCGGCGTAGAGCGTGCCGGCGTCGAGGTCATCGGGATAGCGCTCGGCCACCTTGCGCATGGCCTCGGCGTAGGCGCGGTCCTGCTCGACCCGGGTATCGGCGTCGAAGTCCGCCACGTAGCGGACGGCGAGCGCATCGATGAACGCCCGCTCCTTCTCCGTGGCCTTGCCCCTGAGCGACAGGGCCTTCTGCGTCGCGGCATACGCGAAGGGCGACTGATCGGCGGTCATCGGCCCGTTCAGGTACGAGCCCCAGGCCCAGCCCTCACCCCAATAGCAGATGGCGCAGTCGGGGTCGCGCTTCCACGCCTCCCGAAATGACCGGATGGCATCGAGCCGCGCGAAGGCGTACATCATCTGCATGCCCTGGTCGAAGAACGCCTGGGCCTCGGCGTTGGTGGACGAGATCGGGCGTGTGAACGCGCCGAGCGCCGCTGGGTGGAGATCGATTGGTTCGGCCACGTAGGAGGGCAGCTCACCGGCAGCGCCGGCGGCCGGCGGCGCGGCTCCGGGCATGTCGTGCTGAGCCACGGCGGCGCGCGGTCCGGCGAAGAGCAGACATCCCAGCACGGCCGCCGTCGTCATCAGGCGCGAACGCATCGTCATGATCCTCCAGAGCGAATTGCGGATACCGAATAGCGAACTGCGAAGAGCAGCGAATCGCGACTCGCGAATCACCATCGACGCCGCCGGACATCATACCGGACTTCGCAGCGCCAGCGTAGACGGCGCCCGGGGGCGCGACGACGGGCGAGGCCAGGCACTGCCCCGAGGTCGGTCTGCGACGGCCTCATGGTCGACGCGGCATCTTGTCGCGTGCGCAGACGGCCGCGTTGTCCGAATGACGACTGGCGACAGCTGACGGGTCAGCGTGTGGGAGCAAGGCGGCAGAGAGGCGGCTACAATAGGCCCTTCAGGACGACCATGACCTTGTCAATCCGCCGTCGCGGCGCCGCACGTTCCTGGGCCTGGGCCCTGCTCCTGCTCCTGGTGCTGGCTGTGGCAGGTTGTGCACTGAGGACCTCCCCGGCGGAGGGCACGGTCCCGTCGGCGGCCGCCGTGCTGCAGGGCGCACCGGGCTCTGTGAAGTTCGCAGTCCTCGGTGATTTCGGCACCGGCAAGACGAGGCAGTACGAAACGGCGGAGACGATGCGGGAGGTACGAGGGCGCTTCCCGTACGAGTTCGTGCTCACGGTGGGCGACAACCTCTACGGACGTCAGCGCCCCCGGGACTTCGCCAGCAAGTTCGAGGAGCCGTACGGACCGCTGCTCGAGGCGGGTGTTACGTTTCACGCCACGCTCGGCAACCACGACCAGGCGCATCAGAAGGATTACGCGCCGTTCAACATGAACGGCCAGCGCTACTACACGTTCACGAGAGGCCCGGTCCAGTTCTTTGCGCTCGACAGCACCGACCTGACGGCGGCGCAGCTGCTGTGGCTGGCTGGCGAGCTCGCACGGTCGACCGCGCGGTGGAAGGTCGGCTACTGGCACCATCCGTTGTATTCGTCCGGACAGCGGCACGGGTCGAACATGGATCTCCGCAGCTCGCTCGAGCCGTTGCTGGTGCTCGGCGGTGTGCACGTGGTCTTTACCGGTCACGAGCACTTCTACGAGCGGTTGACGCCCCAGCATGGGGTGCGGCACTTCATCGTCGGATCGGGCGGGCAGCTCAGGCGGGGTAACATCCGGCCCGGATCGATGCTGACGGCGATGGGATTCGACGCCGACAACAGCTTCCTGGCCGTGGAGGCCACGGCCGACCGGTTGTACTTCGAGGCCATCTCGCGAACCGGGCGGATTGTCGACTCCGGGATAATCGAGCGGACGGGGTTGCCGGGCCGCTGAGCGCCGGGCGGCCCCTGTCTCGCACCCGCGTGGGTGCGTTCGGGGGTGCGGAGAACGCATGATGTTCGTCAGAAACTGCCGTGCGCGCGGTCGTGTGCCCCCGGTCGCGATCGCGCTGGTGTTGGTCGTGGCGGTCGCGGGTCCGGTGCGTGCGCAAACGTCGCGTTACGAGTCGATTGCTGCCGCTCAGGCCGCCAAGGCCGCCGTCGTCGAGCCGGAGGGCCCCAACACCGCCGAACGGGTGCTGGTGCGCATCCAGCAGTCACCGCTCATTGGTGGACAGGGCGGCGTGTATCCGTGGCTCGGCACTGTTTACCCCGGCACCGGATTCGCGATCGGCGGCGGCTATCTGCGGCGCTTCCCGCATGGCGCCCGGGTGAACCTGGTGGCCGGGGCGTCGATTGCCGGTTCGACGCTGATGTCGGCGGACGTCAGGTTTCCCGAGATTGTGCCGGGCTTGCTGTCAGTACGGGCGACGGCGCACCGCACGGATGCCAGGGACGTCCTGTTCTACGGCCTTGGGCCGGGCGCCGATCGTGCGGCGCGTGTGACCTACGACTACCAGCCCACGGAGGTGAGCATCACGGCCGAGCTGACGCCGATTGCCGCGAGCACGCTTGGAGCGAGCTATCGGCGACTCGATATCGAGGCCTCGGTGCCATCCGACGCGGTCGCCGGCGACACGCCGGGGCTCGGCCTGTCGCTTGGGTACGACGTGATGGAGGCCCAGGTCGCCTTCGACTGGCGCTCGTCTCCCGGCTATAGCACTCGCGGCGGGCTGTATCGCGCGACATGGTCGCGTTTCCGGGAGCGCGAGGGGCATCCGTTCTCGTTCGACCGGATGGAGTACGAGGTGTCGCACCTCGTGCCCCTGCTGCGCGAGCAGTATGTGCTGGCGTTTCGCGGTCTCGCGACCGTCACGCGCACCGATGAGGGCGACCGGGTGCCCGTGGTGCTCACGCCATTCATCGGCAGCGGCGACACACTGCGCGGGTTCGCCAACCGGCGCTTTGCCGACCGCACGCGGTTGCTGCTGACCGCCGAGTACCGCTGGCGGCCGTCGCGCTTCCTCGACATGGCGGTCTTCGTCGACGCCGGACAGGTGGCGCCGCGGCTGGGCGACCTGCGCGGGGCGCGGCTGCGCCGCAGCTGGGGCATCGGCGGGCGCTTTCACGGCCCCACGTTCACGGTCCTTCGGATCGAACTGGCGCGGGGCGCCGAGGGCGTCAACCTCGTGGTCGGCGCCAGCCACGCGTTTTGAGCATTCCCATGGCATTCATGCGAGTTCATCTGCCCGCGCTGGTGGCCGCTCTGGCGGCCGGGAGCCTGCTCGGCGCGGCCGGCCAGCCCAGGTTCTATGATGACGATCCGATCTGGGTCGAGCCGATCACGCAGGATGTCGTGAACGCGACCCGCTATGAACCCCACCTCACGTATCAAACGCTGGAGGAGCTGTACGGCAACCAGGGCGATCCGGTCACCGGCCGGCGCGCGATGAACGTCAACACGGTCGACGAGGTGCCGGACGGGCCCTTCTACGTGAATCGCGCCGGCCGCACGCTCCTCACGCCGGACACCGTGGCGCGCGCGGCCAACGTTGACGGCGGACCGGCCGAAGGGCGGTGGGAAGTGACCGCTGCCAAGAGCGACGGCGTCACACCAGGTTTCACGGTTCGCGATCGCGCCGGCACCGTCTGGTTCCTGAAGTTCGATCCGCCGGGCTGGCGGGGCATGGCTACCGGATCGGAACTGGTTGCCGCGAAGCTGTTCTGGGCGGTCGGCTACCACACGGTGGAGTACCACATTACCAGCCTCGATCCCGAGCGGCTCGACATCGCGCCTGGGGCGCTGATCGAGCCGCCGCACCAGACGGCGAGGCCGATGACGCGCGCCGATCTCCGGTGGGTGCTCGCGAGGAGCGACCGGCAAGCTGATGGGTCGTATCGGGTGATCGCGAGCCGCGCGGCGCCGGGCAGGCCCGTCGGCCGGATTCGGTTCCACGGCACGCGCCGTGACGACCCGAACGACATCGTGCCGCACGAGCACCGCCGCGAGCTGCGCGGGTACTTCGTCTTCGCGTCGTGGCTCGACCACGTGGACGCCAAGGGCATCAACTCGCTGGCCGTGCTGGTCAGCGAAAACGGGCGCACCTTCATCCGGCGCTACCTGCTTGATTTCGGATCGGCGCTCGGGAGCGCCGGCATCGGTCCACGCGAAGGGTGGCAGGGCTTCGAGCACCTGGTCGAGGATCCGGGCGAGATTGGCCGGCGCGTGCTGAGCCTGGGACTGAGGATTCCGCGGTGGCGGACAATGCCGGTCTTCGAGGCGCCTTCGGTGGGCCGCCTGCCGATCGATCTGGAGGCGTGGGACCCGGAGGCGTGGCGCCCGCACATCAGCAACGCGGCGTTCCGCCACGCCCGGGCCGACGACAAGTTCTGGGCCGCACGGAAGCTGAGCGCCATCACCGACGCGATCGTGGACCGAGTCGTGGCCGAGGGCCGCTTCGACGACGAGCGCGCGGAGGCCGTGCTTGCCCGCGTGATCCGCGAGCGCCGCGACCGCATCCTGAAGCGCTACCTCCCGGCCATTAACCCGGTCGTGGATCCCATGCTCGACGGACGCGGGCTGCGCTTCGCCAACGCCGCGGTCGAGGCCGGCGTGGCGGCGCCGCCCGGCGGGTATCGTGCGGCCTGGTCTCGCTTCGACAACACCACAGGCGACACCACGCCGCTTGGTACGACCGAGGGTTCCGGGACGCTGCTTCCAGCACCGGACCTGCCGGCCTCCGGCTACATCACCGTCGCGCTGAGTGCGATCGATCCTCCGGTGGCATCGTGGGAAGCGCCGGTCGCCATCTACTTTCGGCGGATCCATGACGGTTGGTCGCTCGTGGGCTTCGATCGGCTGCCGGATGATCCGTCAGACCGTTCAGCGAGGGGAAGCCGCGCAGGCGCCACCACCCGGGCCGGGTCGGGTCACTGAACGGGCGACTCAGCCTCTCACGTGTGGTCATCACGATCGCGGTCGCGCCGGACGGACGTGTCGAGGCCCGTGCCGCGGTGGACGAGACCCTGGTGTTTCCGAGCAGGGTGACGAGCAGAGGAGGCCTCCGGTGTTGACGTCGACGTGGCCTGCGCTGGTGGTGGGGCTGCTGGCGGTCTGCGGTTGCCAGCCGATCCCCGGTCAGGACGTCAGGTACGAGCCGACGCCCATGCCCGCCGTGCGCGCGATGCTCGACCTCGCCGGCGTCGGACCCGGGGACGTCGTGTACGACCTGGGCTCGGGCGACGGCCGCATTCCCATCATGGCGGCCCGCGATTTCGGCGCCCGTGGCGTCGGCATCGAGATCGACCCGGCGCTCGTCGCGCGCGCGAATGCCAACGCACGAGAGGCGGGCGTCGAACAGCAGGTCGAGTTCAGGCAGGGTGACATGTACGCGGCCGACCTGGCCGGCGCCACGGTCGTGACGCTGTTTCTGCATCCCCAGCCGAACCTGAAGCTGAGGCCCAGGCTGGAGTCCGACCTGCCGCCGGGTGCCCGAGTCGTGTCGTATGTCTGGGACATGGGCGACTGGGAGGCGGACGACGTGCGATGGGTCAACCGGCGCCGGATCTTCCTGTGGCGCATTCCCGGCCGCGGCCGCTGACCGTCCGTCAGCGCGCGACGTGGGCCAGCCGGAGGTGGGGTCGCTGGGGCGCCGTGCCTGCCGCGATCTGCCGCTGTTGCTTGTTGGCGTACATGCGCCGATCGGCGGCGTCGAGCAGCTCGTCGAACGTCGTGCCGTCCTGTCCGCTGATGGCCGCCCCGACGCTGATCGTCACGGTGAAGGATTCTCCCGTGGCCGCCTGCACCTGCTCGCGCGCGACGGCGCGCTGCAGGTCTTCGGCCCGGCGCTCGGCCTCGCCGAGGTCGTGACAGGAGAGGGCCACCACGAACTCGTCGCCACCATACCGCGCGCAGAAGTCGGACGCGCGAATCTGACGGCGCAGGGTCGTGGCGACCTGCCGGAGCGCAAGGTCGCCGGCCTGATGGCCGTGGACGTCGTTGATGGCCTTGAAGCCCTCCATGTCGATCATGATGATCGCGCTCGGCAGCAGCGTTCCGTCGCCGGCGGCCAGGCGCTCGTCGATGTACCCGACAAGCGCGCGCGAGTTGGGGAGGTCCGTCAGCGAGTCGGTCATGGAGACGACCCGCATGCTCTCGAACTGGATGGAGTTGCTCAGAACGGCGGCCGCCTGGCCGCCCAGTCGCTCGAGCAGGTCGAGGTGCGCGGCCGTGTACGGCTGCTGGCGCACGTGATAGGCCGTCAGCACGCCGATGAGCTGCGCGCCCTCCATGAGGGGGAACGTCAGCGCCGACTGGAAGAGCGCCCCGGCCTCGGGCGCCCCGGCGGCTTCGAAGTCCGCGCTCGCTCGCGCGTTGATCGCGGCCGTGTGGTGCCGGGCCGTCCATCCAGACGCGCCTTCGCCGAACGCGCACGAGAGGCCTTCGAGCGCGTCTGCCGACAGCCCGGCGGCATACCGGCAGCGCACGACTTCCCGGCGTGCATCCGGCAGGTAGAGCGCCCAGCAGGACGCCGGCACCAGACGGTTCAGCTTCGAGGTGAGCAGGCTCATCGTGTCGTCCACGCTGAGCCGCGTGCCGAGCGTCTGGGCGATGTCGTACAGCGCGCGGACTTCCTGCGTCGCCTGCGAGATGCTCTGAAACACCGTTGTCGCCGCAGGCGCGGCCTCGCCCTGCGTGGAGAAGCCGGTGGCGGGCGCCCCGGTTTGCGGCGTCTTGAGGTCGAGGCGCACCGGCTCGGCGGCCGGGATCTCGTGCATGAGATGCTCGGTCTGGGGCAGGAGTTCCAGGAAGAGATCCACGAGGCGCGGGTCGAGGGCCTTGCCGGCTTCGCCCCGCAGCGTCTCGATGGCCTCGTCCTCCGTCATGGGCCGGTGATACGGCCGATGCGCGGTGAGCGCATCGTGGTAGTCCACAATCGCGAGCACGCGCGCTCCCAGGGGGATATCCTCGCCCCGGAGCCCGGCCGGGTATCCGGTGCCATCCCAGCGTTCGTGATGGCTCTGAATCAGGGCCGCCACCGGGTACGGGAACGGGACGGCCTTGATGATCTCCGCGCCGACCGAAGGATGCTTGCGGATGTAGTCGAACTCTGCCGGCGTGAGGCGCCCCGGCTTGGTGAGGATGTGCTCCGGCACGGCCAGCTTCCCGATGTCGTGGAGCAGCGCCGCGACCTTGAGTCCTTCAATCTCGGTGGGCGACATGCCGACCGCCTCGCCGAGCGCGGCCGCACGGGTCTCGACGCGCCGGATGTGATTCTCGGGAGCCCCCGACTCGGGGTCGATCGTCTGATCGCGCGCATCGATGGCGCGGGCCAGCGCCTCCACCGTCGCGATATGGAGTTGAGAGACGACGCGCAGGTGCTCCTGGTGCTTGGCGACCTTGCCGAAGTAGACGCGATAGCTGTGAAACGTCAGCGCCAGGAGCGCGGCCGCGAAGAGCACCAGCCAGCCGTCGCCGGAGCTCATCACCCACGCGGCAAACGTCGCGGTGCCCGCCGCGACGAAGTACGCCGGCCCTGCCCAGAGGAAGTCGTCCTGCCACGTCGCAGCGATCGAGCGTCCCCTCGACAGCGCGACGGCCGTGGCGACGAGCCAGCTGTTGACGAGGAAGAACGTGACGGCTCCGCCGGCGAAGGGCTTCCCGATCTCGTGAAGCGTTCCATGCAGCGCGAATCCGCCCAGCCGTTCGGCCACCAGGCCGGCGCTCTGCACCGTGAGGATCAGCGTGGCGCTGCTGAACAGCGCCTGACGGAGCGACGACCGGCCTTTCCGGCCGACGGCGCACTGTGTGGCGGCGCTGACGCCCGCGACGATCATCGCTTCGTGAGGCCCCAGCAGGACAAGGCTGAGGAAGTCGGTGAAGTACGACATCGACATCGTCGCCTGGCCGCTGGCAAGCGGCAGGTGAATCCGCATGACGGCGGCCGTTGTCGAGCCCAGGAGCAGCGCGATGAAGAGAAGCGGCTGGCTGAAGGTGGCCCTCGGGATGCCCACGAACAGCACGACCGTGGCGGTCAGGACGACGAGGGTCACGTAGGCGAGCAGGGCCCGTGAACTCTTCTTGGGTTGGGCAGACATATGAATCGGCGAAGCCACCCTGCGCCTTTTGCACGAAGAATGCCAGGAATCATGATGACGCTAAGCCACTGCAAAAGAACATGATAGGTGTCTCAGTCGATCAGAGCTTCATCTGTGCAGTGGTCTGAATCAGGACACACAAGAGATCCTTGCATGGCCGTAAGTAACTGCTAATAATTGTCTTATGGCGTGAAGTGTGTGGATGGAATTCGTTGTTCTATTTCAGATCATTTGTGCCGTGAACTACCCGTCCCCCACGACTGCACTCCGCGCCCACGCCATGACCTCCTGACAGGTTCGCCTCGTACTCCGTGCGGACTCGCCCCGTGCCTGCACCCGACGTCGGCGTGCCGACACTTTGGGGAGGCGACGGTGTGTCCGTGGTGGCACCGCGCGATGTTGCGGACACGCAGGGCGTGCCCGTCTCCGGAGTCAGAGGGTGTGGTTCGCTCCGGTGCGGGGCTGGGCCCTCGTTGAGTGACCTCGACGACGGCTTCTGTAGAGGGGGTTCCCGGATCGCGCTGTCGTGTCGGTCAGCCCGGAGCCGATTCGTGGAATGGGCCTGGGATTCTGGAGCCGGCGATCGGACTCGAACCGATGACCTGCTGATTACGAATCACTAGCAAGTGCAATCCGCTGACGCGCGCTGAACAGCGGTGAACGTACAACTCGTTCTTTGATATTGCTTTAAGCGCGACTTCGTGTTTT
>CAZNOC010000078.1:0-16421 GCA_964574545.1 uncultured Bifidobacteriaceae bacterium
TCGGTCACAGCATACTGAGCACCGTCCCTCGATAGAACGTCCTGGCGAACGAGGGCGGCCAGGGCCGACTGCACGCTCGAGGCCCCCTGGAGCCGGTGGCGGGTGCGGACGTCGGCCGAGAGCATCTCGCGTCCCTCCTCGAGCACCACGGCCCGCAGCACGGCGCGCTGGGCCAGTGTCAGGCGCTGCCAGGCGGCCTCAAAGACGCTGTGATGCTCGCCGAGGAGCCGCGTCAGCGTGCGGTGCAGGTCGTCGAGGCCCGCCGTCCGTCGTCCGGTCGCTCTCACGTCGTCCCACGTCTCGTGAGCGAGCCGCTGCACGTCGTAGGGGACGTTCGCCGCGAGCTCGACGATGGCGGCCCCAAGGCCCGGTTCCGGCCGGACACCTGCCCCGGCGAAGCGGTCGTCGACGAACGCGGCCATCACGTCTTCGTCGATCTTTTCGAGCCTCACCACCGGGCCGGCCTTGTAGAAGGGGCGGCGGGGACCCAGCATCCGCTCCATGACCGACGGCTCGGAGCCGGCAAAGACGTAGCCGACGGCACGTTGATCCTGCACGGCCGCGCGCAGGGCATGCTCGACGGTCCCGCCGTCGAAGGCCGCGATCGCCTGGAACTCGTCGAGCGCGATGGCGAGCTTCTGTCTGCGGGCGGCCGCGATGCGGCCGGGCAGCGCGAAGACCTCGGCCGCAAGCCTGGCGGTATCACGGGCGGTGCGGACGCCGGGGAAGGCCAGCGCCAGGCGCGGTTCACCGGGCGGCGTCGTCTCGAGGCGCAGCTCCGGCGAGATGGACCGGAACAGCTCGCCTGCCCAGCGTCGAAGGCGTCCGGCGGGCGTGTCGGCCTGGACGAGCGCCTGCGCGTACGCCTCGAGAAAGCCCACGTAGGAGCTGGACGCCGCCACGGTCACTTCGACGGTGAGGATGCGTTGTCGCGCGAGACGGCGCAGCACGTCCCGGATGAGCGACGACTTGCCGTAACGCCGGGGCGAGATCAGGAAGACCTTCTGGCCGGCCTCGAGGTCGCGCAAGAGCCGGTCGCGTTCGGTGTCACGGTCGGCGAACGCCCCCGCGGTGACGATCTCGCCATAGACGAAGGGGTTGTCGTTCGCCATTACGTCATTATACGTAATCATTACCTCTAACAGGGTAATGATATCGCTGGCGCCCGCGTGGGGCCTGCGCACGCCCCTGGCCGCCCACCTGTCGGCGGCACCCTGGCGCGTCGTGCACGGTCTGAACGCGTGCAGGCAGCCACGCCCGTCACCGCGCCCGACGGGCGGCACGCCTCCGCAGGGCGCGCCATCGCAGGCGGGCGTCCGACTCCCCATCCGGCGGCATGGCGGCGAGATCGGCCACGGACGGCGCCCCGAGATGGCGGACGATCGCCCACGCACCTCGCAGCGGCCGGTCGGCCAGCCGCAGCGCCCACAGGAACTGGGGAAGCGCGCCGTCCAGTTCCGCATCCGTGTGCAGGCGTTCCCGGATCGACCGGACGGCCGCCGCCAGGCGAGGGACGCGCTCCGCCTCGTCGGCGAGCGCGCGTGCCGGTGGCGGCAGGACCAGCGCGAGATCCGGTACGTCGAGCATTCGTGCCGTGGCGTGCGTCACGTCCCTGGCAGCGGCCAGCGCGACGCGCACGCTGTTCACGCCGCCACGGCGAGCCGCCACCTCCCGTACGTGCGTCCAGTCGAGGTCCGCGTGGCATCGCAGGATCTGGACGAGGTCGGCGATCCACCGGATCCCCTGGCCGCACGACTTCAGAGCGTCGGCCACGTGTACGAGAAACAGCTCCTCGGCCGCCGGCCAGTGCACCCGGCCGTGGAGGAACGCCCGTTCCCGAAGCCGGGCCATCACGTCGACGACCGTGCAAGGCGCGGGATACCACGCCGGCGAGAGCTGCCAGTGCAGCTCGATCAGCATCGTGTCGCGCTGACCGAGCAACCCGATCTCGGAGGTGACCCGCGTGAGCCACGAAGAGGCAAGGGCCTGCGGCGGAAGGATCGGCGTGTAGCCCAATGGCGCCAGTGCGCGCACGGCGGATTCGACCTCGCCTGGCCGGACGATGATGTCGAGATCGTTCATCTCCCGTGCGCCCGCGCCATGGCCGACCAGTTCCGCGAACGCGGGCCCCTTGAACGGGACCGCGAGGACACCGGCCGCGCGCAGCCCGTCGAGGACGCGCACCAGTTCGCCCGCCATGAGCAGCCCGTGCCCCCGCGCCGCGCTCGCGAATGCCGACAGTGGTGCCTTGATCGCGCCGGCCTCGGCCAACGCCATGCCCTCCACGTGCGCCGCGAGCTGCGGACGCACCTGGTACCGCGCGGCGCGCTCCAGGATTCGCTCGTCCCTGAACGGCGCGGCACAGGCTGTAGCGAGCACGGCGGACAGATCGACGCCGGCGGACGCCAGCGCGCAGGCGAGCAGGGCGCCAAGCTCAGGATCGAGTTGTCGGGATTCCATCGTGCGCATCCGCCCGGCGATGGCTACGCCAGGACGACGAGGCCGTGCGACGCGAGGCTGTCCACGAGGTCGAGGACGTCGCGTTCGAGCTGCGCGCGTGGCACGTCGTACTCCGCCTCGAGCACGTCGCACGTCTCCGACAACGTCCTGCCTTGCTCCAGCACGTGCCATGCTCGCGCGCCCACGGGATCCAGGGCGTAGTATGTGCCGTTGGCCAGATGCAGCATGACGGTTTCCTCGCCCACGCGCCTCGCGACGACCTCCTGAGGGACGCGCACGCGATCGAGCAGCGTCATGCGGCCACGCCCTTCTCCCGGACGTGTTCAACGATGGCCTGCCGGAGTCGTGGCAGGTCCTCGAACCGCCGTGGGTAGTCCAGCCGGTAAGACAACGGAAGGTTGGCGATCGCGGCGACCTGGTTGAAGTGGCCGGCCAGCAGCGCCTGCTCGTCGAGGTCGAGCAGGAACGAATGCCCGACCCACGCCACCAGCGCCTCGGTGGCGGTCATGCGCTCGCACGTGAACGTGCCGGCGGTCCCGTCGCCCAGGAAGAACGCCAGGCGCAGCGGCCGCGGCTGCGGGCAGAAGGCCATGTGGCTGCCGGCGGCAATCCGGACCTTCAGGCCGTCGGACTCGGATCGAGGTTCCGCCGCAGATCCGCCGACCAGCGTGTCGTGGCTATCGCTCCAGAGCCGCAGCGAGGGATGGCTCGGCAGGATCCGGAAGCCGCCGTCGACAGGCTCGAGCACGAGGCCATCATCGGTAAGAAAACGGAAGCCGCTCGTGGAGAAGCTCGCCGCGAGCGTGGACTTGCCCCTGCCGGATGCGGCGGCGAACGCCACCGCGCCTCCGTCGACTTCAACGGCGCTGGCATGCACGACGAGGCGGCCCTGCTTGCTCTGGACGAGCGGGACGATCTGGTTCAGGTAGAGGTGCTCGGCGGTGTCGCTGGCCGCACCCGGCGTTGGATGGCAGGACACGACACGTGTATCGGTCGAGAGCTCGAAGTCCGCGAGTCCGGGGAAGCGAAGCAGGTACCCCGCCTCGATGCGGTAGAACTGCGCCCACAGAGCGCCGTCCGGAAACGTCCATTCGCGAAACGGCGCGAGCGCCATCGGCGCCTGCGCGCGTGCGTCCCGCACGGTGTAGTCGGGCGTCATAGCGTATCGAGCCCGAGGATGCGCGAGACGAACCGAGAGATCTCCTCCGCGGACGGAAGCAACGCAGGGTGATCGCGCAGCACGGCCTCCTCGATTTCGCGGATCGACCGCCGCCCGTCGCAGTAGGCGAGCACCGTCATCCGGGCGCGGCCTTCGGGGCTCGGGCGCGGCACGCGCGAGGGATCCGATCGGACGAGATCCTCTGGAGAGAGGAGCATGCCCTGCAGCGTCGAGTGGCTCAAGCGCTCGCCGGTGGACTCGAATTCGGCCGTCCACGCCGTCACGTGGTCGAACGGCCGCATCATGATCGTCGCCGTCACGCGATCACCGGCCCGCACCCGGACGGCCTCGCCGAGCGGCAGGAACGCCTGCGGCCGATCGATCGGTCGCTCCGCCAGGGGGGCGTTCGTCATCCACACGTCCGGGGCAAGCTCGCAGTCGAACCAGCCGGCCAGCCCGTGAACCACGCCGTCGCGCTCGATGCGCAGGGCCGCCGTCCAGGACAGGAACGCGGGCTGGTCCTCGGACAGATCGAGGACGCCCAATTCTGTCGGGCTGCTCAACAGGTGTTCCGCTGTGAGTTGCGCGGGATGCTGCGCGTTGATGGCGTACTCGCGCACCCAGTGAAACTCGCTCGGAACAGCCTCCCCCGTCCACCCGTCGGCGAGGGCGCGGCACGAGTCCGATTCGACCGCGGCAAGGTGCAGCGCGACGCGTGCAGGGATGAGCGTTCCGCCGGCCGCCAGGAAACGGCGCCTGGCATCCTGCAACAGCGGCACGATGCCGTAGTCGACACCGAAGTACCCGACGTGGTCGCAGACCGCCACGTCCACACGGGCGGAAAGCTCGATCTGCTGCGATCGCCCGCTGATGAACGAGGCGCGGTCCTGGAACCCGGCACCGACCACCGTCTGCCGGGCGACATCGAGGATCGGGCCGTGGTCGATGAAGTCCACGTGGGCCGCGCCTGCCTGGAGGCATAACAGCCCGAGCAGCCCCGAGCCGCAGCCCACGTCGGCGACGCGATCGCCCGCGTGGACGACGAGGCCAATAGCGTGGCGGTACTGTTCGACCCTGATGCTGTCGGCGATGTAACCGAAGTGTTCCTGCAACAACGGCGGCCGCCTCTCGGACACCCAGGACAGGTGGGAATCCTGCTGGACGATGCCTGCTGTGGCGGGTCCCTATCGCATTCTCCGCATTCTCATCATCTGGCCGCCATCGCCGTTCAGCGTGACCCCGTTCCCTCGGGTCATCACGTGCACGGCGCCAAGCACCCTGACAGTGGGGCGCAGGTAGGGCTTCCGCGGTGCGTCACCGGCCGGCGTCGTGGTCCCGGCGTCAGCTTCCGGCTCGCGTTTCGGTGTCATCGTCATGCCCACGCTCCATGGTTCATCCGGCAGGCGATCTCGTTTCTCTGTCGGGACGCAGGAGGCTCCAGCCGAACAGACTCCAGAGCCGCCATTCCGCCGCACCGTCACCGGAGGATGCGCCGAACCGATCCAGTGCCGAGTCGAGGGTCCCGCGTTGTACCCAGTCTTCGAACCGGTGCCGAACGTCTGCCGTCAGCCGATCGCGAAGCTCGTCGGCGTGATCGCGAAACGTTACCATGAAATCAGCTTTCGAGGCCCGCTCCAGGACCGTGGCGGGCAGCAGGCCGATCATGGCCTGCCGGTGCAGGACCTTGATGGTTTGTCCCCGCAGCCGCAGCCGTTCAGGCGTGGAAAACGCGAACTGTACCATCGCTGGGGTCGACAACGGCGCCCGAAGCTCGACGCCCAGGCCAGCCGCCAGGCGCTCCTCGGATTCGTGCGCCAGAAGGTCGTAGGGCGAATAGAGCGCATCGAGCAAGGCGGCCTGGCCGGCTCGAGCGAGTCGGACGCCCGCAGTGGGCGAGCGGACCGAGGCGGCGCGCTGACCGAGCACGTCCGCGAGTCGCGGCGCGAGCCAGCTCTTCCGTCTGGCGGCAGCCTCCGTGCGGCGTCGACGCCGCGCCCGCATCAGGCGCAGGGCCGGATCCGGGAGCAGGGTGACGGCACAGGAGTGCCCGAGCCACCGCGACGCATGCCTCACACCACGGTCCCGCAAGTCAGCCGTCAACGAGCGGGACAACTGGCGCCATTGTCCCGACGCCAGTTCCTCGGTGTAGTAGTGGCGGCTTCCCGTCGTCCACTCATCACCGCCGCCGCCGACGAGCAGGACGCGCGCGCCGCATTGGTGAGCCGCCTGCCTGATGCCCCAGCCCATCACGCCGTTCGGGTAGCCGGGGAACTCGTGATACGTGCGGGCCCAGGCTGCGTACCAGGACAGCGGCTGCCGCGTCGGCTCGATCTCGCGGACGGGCAATCCGACATGTGCGCCGACAGCCCGCGCGTACTCCAGTTCGTCGGCCTCTCCACCGTCCTCGAACCGCAGCGTGAAGCCCGTCACGCCCGGCGCGGGGAGTGCGTGCCGCCGCTGCAGGTCGGCGGCCACGGCGAAGACGGCCGACGAGTCGAGCCCGCCGCTCACCTCGCAGGCGAGCGGCCGGTGCGTGCGGGACGTGCGGCGGACGGCATCGGCCAGCAGGTGCCGGTAGTGCTCCACGTAGTCCTCGTCGCGCGCGTAGACGATCGCGGCGTGGAGATCGGGCTGCCAGTACTGCCTGACCTCCAGGTGGCCGCGTCCGATCTCCATCCAGTGCGCCGGCTGAAGCCGCTGCACGCCGACCCACGGCGTGTCCTCGCGCGAGTACCACTCGCCTCCCAGGTACTCCGCCAGCATGCCTTCGTTCAACGTCCGCGGCCCCCACCCCATCGCGAGGATGGCGTGCAGCTCCGACGCAAACGTCAGGTTCTTTCCGTCCCAGTGGTAGTTGAACGGCTTTCGGCCCATCCGGTCCCTGGCGCAGAAGACCGCCTGGCGGCGGGCATCCCAGATCGCAAATGCGAAGTCGCCATCGAGGTGGACCAGACAATCGCGTCCCCAGGTTTGGTACGCTCTCAGCGCGAGCTCGGCATCCGAGCGGTCCCGGAGGATGGCCCCGCGCTCCGACAGCTCACGCCGCAACTCCTGCCAGGTGTCGAGGCGTCCGTCCATCACCAGCACGAGGCTCTCGTCCTCGCTGGCCACGGGTTGGCGCTCCTCCTCGGACTCCGCCGTCGTGCAGAGCAGACAGTGGCCGAGCGCCACCGATCCGTGGCGCCAGTGGCGGATCCCATCTGGGCCCCGATGCGCCATGGCCGACGTCATGGCCTCGATCCGCCCCGGGTCGATCGGGGCGTCGTCGAAATCGATGATGCCGGCGATGCCGCTCACGGGCGCGTCCCTGGCCGTGTCGGAACGATGCCCTCCAGCACGGCAAAGCGCTCGGATACGGCCGGGACGTCGTTGACGGGCCGGCCCTCGTGCTCCACCCAGGCATGCGACTCGAACCCATCGTCGGCCGTGCGGACGCCGATGCGCAGTTCGCTGCGGACGCCCCGGCGCCCGAGCAGCCAGACGAGCGCCAGGGATCGCGTCAGACACGTCGATGAGTACGGAACGACGCGACCGGCCATCTCCACAAGGGCGCCGATCGCCTCGGGTTCGAGATCGGACCGCCTGGCGCCGGTCGAGGTGGGACGGCGCGCCCAGGCGTGCATGCGAGAGAAGCCGAACACTCGCAACCCGGCCCAGATCATGGGAAGCAGCAGCGCGACGCCGGTCACGACGCGTCGCTCGGACCACGCGAGAGCAATCCACCGCGACACTTTGCGTGTGATCATGGCGTCGGGCGCGAGGCCGCGGTGCGTGCCGGAGCGCGGCCGTGTTTCGCGCTGACGTCATCCTGTCACACGAACGCGCGAGAGGCCAATCGACGGAGCCCACCGGCAGGCCGGGTCTAAGATAGGGGGATGAACCTGCAGCATGCGACGATTCTCGTGACTGGCGGCAGCGGCGGCATCGGCCGTGCGATTGCCGCCACCCTGGCCGGCGCCGGCGCGCGCGTGGCCATCACCGGCCGCGACCGCGCCAAGCTCGACGAGGCGGCGTCGGCGCTCGGTGTGCATCCCATCCATGCCGACGTATCGGTCGAAGCCGATGTGCTGCGGACCATGGCGGAGGTGACTGACGCCTTCGGCCACCTCGACGTGCTCGTGAACAATGCGGGCTTCGGCGTCTTCAAGCCCCTGGTCGAGATGGACCGTGCGAGCTTCGAGGCGGTGTTCGCCACCAACGTCACGGGCGCCATGCTCATGGCGCGAGAGGCGGCGAAGCACTTCATCAGCCGTCAGGGCGGTAACCTCGTGAACATCGCCTCGACGTCGGCGCTGCGCGGCGCGCCCTTCGGCACGGCGTACTACGCGAGCAAGTTCGCGCTGCGCGGGATGACGGAGTGCTGGCGCGCGGAGCTGCGCCAGCACAACGTGCGTGTGTTCCTCGTCAACCCGAGCGAGGTGCTCACGGACTTCTCCACCGCCGCGGGACGGCCGCAGAAGCCCGCCAACGAGACCAAGCTCATCGGCGAGGACATCGCGCACATGGTGAAGGCCATCCTCGAGATGAACGATCGCGGCTTCACGACCGAACTGACGGTGTTTGCCACCAATCCCCGGGATTGATCGACTACTCTGGCGCCACGCGCCCCGTATGGGAGTCGTCTTGCCACTCGACGATCCGCGGTCTCCCCGGCCGGTCTCTCCGGTGCCGCGGCTTGTCGTGCGCGTGGCGGTGCTGGCGGCCGTGTGGTGGACCCTCACTGGCGGCGACGCCGGTTCCTGGGTCATCGGGGCGCCTGCCGTCCTGGCGGCCGCCGTCACGTCGGTCGCGCTCGGCCGGCCGGAGCGGTGGCGCGTCAGCCCCGCTGGCGTCGCGCGCTTCCTGCCGTTTTTCGCCTGGCATGCGCTGACGGGCAGTGTCGACGTAGCGTATCGGGCGCTACATCCCCGCCTGCCCATCGCACCCTCTTTCGAGCGCTACCGGATCAGGCTGCCGGACGAGGGCCCGTCGCGCGTGCTGTTCGTGAATGTCGTGAGCCTGCTGCCAGGGACGTTGAGCGCGGACCTCGAAGGCGACGTCCTCACCGTGCACAGGCTGACCGGGGGCACCGACACGATGCTCCGTGTGAAGGCACTCGAAGTCAGGATTGCCGCGATCTTCGATTGTGGCCTGTCCGGGGGAAACGCGCGATGAACGACTGGAGCGCGGCGCTTGCGCTGTTCCTCCTGCTGAACCTCGTCGCGGGCCTCTCCAGGGTGTGGCGCGGGCCGACGCCCGCAGACCGCATTCTGGCGGCGCAGCTGTTCGGCACGACGGGCGTCGCGATCATGGCGCTGCTGGCCGACGCGCTCGCTGTCGCGCCGCTCCGTGACGTGGCGCTGGTACTCGCGCTGCTTGCGGCCGTCGCCGTGGTGGTGTTCGTTCGGCGTGTCTGGACCGGACAGCCCGATCCTGAGGAGGCGGCCGATGCCGGTCGTTGACTTCCTCGCGCTCGCGCTGATGCTGGCGGGTGGCGTCTTCTTCTTCGCCGGCACCGTCGGCTTCCTGCGGTTTCCCGACGTGTACTGCCGGTTGCACGCACTCACCAAGGTGGACAACCTCGGCCTCGGCCTCGTGCTGGCCGGCCTTGCGCTGCGATCCGGCGCGCTGCCCGTGGCGCTGAAGCTGCTCCTCATCTGGCTGCTGGTGCTGCTGGCGAGCACCACGGCGTGTCATCTCAGCGCCCGCGCCGCCCGGCATCTGGGCGTGGAGCCCTGGCGTCGCGCATGACGGCCATCCTCTGGGCGTTCGACGTCGTGCTGGCCCTGTCGCTCGTCGCGCTGGCCGCGGGCGTGCTCGGCACCGCCAGCCTGTTCCGCTCCATCGTGCTCTTCATCGTCTTTGGTCTGACGATGTCGATCGCCTGGGCGCGGCTGGACGCAGTGGACCTCGGACTCGTCGAGGCCTCCGTCGGCGCGGGGCTCACCGGGGCGCTGTTGTTGAACGCACTGGGCTACATGCGCTCCCAGGCCGACTTCACGCCGGAGCCGTCGCGCGGGGCGGCCGTCAGCCTGGCGCTGGCGCTGGCGGCGGGGGCCGCAGGCCTCGCGATCGGCGCGGCGGTGTGGGCCTGGCCGGACGCGTTCGCCGGGCTCGGCGAGCGCGTGGATACCCGCCTCGCGGAGAGCGGCGCCGAGAACCCGGTGACGGCCGTGCTCCTGAACTTCCGCGCCTACGACACGCTGCTCGAGATCGGCGTGCTCGTGGTCGCCGTTGTGGCGGTGTGGGCGCTCTCCCCGATGCACGGGCGTGTCCTCGATGCCGATCCGCCGGGCCCCGTGCTCGCGGGCTTCGTCCACGTGCTCGTGCCCGTGGTGTTGCTCGTCGCAGGCTACCTGCTGTGGATTGGCACCGATGCGCCGGGCGGCGCCTTCCAGGCGGGCGCCGTGCTTGCCGTGGCAGGAGTGCTGCTCCTCATCACCGGGCGTGTCGCTCCGCCGCAACTGCAGGCGATCGTCGAGCGCGGCGCCGTCGTGCTCGGACTCGTGGCTTTTCTGGCTGTGGGTGTGGCCGTAATGGCCACCAATCGCGCGTTTTTGGAACTGCCCGACGCATGGGCCAAGGCGCTCATCCTTCTGCTCGAATCGCTCCTCACAATCTCGATTGCGATCGTGCTCGTGATCCTCTTCGCCGGCGGGCGCATCGACGCGGCGCCGTCTCCGGAGAACGAGGCGCCATGACGCTCACCCTCTGGTACGCGTTGACGGGCGTGGCGCTGCTGGTCGTCGGCGTGTACGGGCTGGTGTCGCGCGTCCACATCCTTCGCCAGATTCTGGCCGTCAACATCATGGGCGCGGGCGTGTTCCTGGTGCTGGTGGCCGGCGCGCACAGGAGGCCGTCCGGCGCCATCGATCCCGTGCCCCACGCGATGGTGCTCACCGGGATCGTCGTCGCGGTGAGCGCCACGGCCGTGGCATTGGCGCTGGCCCGGCGCCTTCGCGGGTACGCGGACGAGAGCGGCGATGGCGCTGCGCACGAGGACGATGCCACTGCCGGCTGACGCGCCCTGGATCGTCTGGACGGTGGTGCTGCCGCTCCTGGCCGCGCCTGTCTCGTTCGTGCTTGGCCGCCGCGGTCTCGCGCCGTTCGCGGCCGCCTCCTCGCTGGGCGTGGCCGCGTCGGTGGCCGCGCTCGCCTGGCAGGTGGCGACGATGGGCGCGCAGCGGCACCAGCTCGGCGGATGGGGAGCGCCACTCGGCATCGAGCTCCACGCCGACGGCCTGAGCGTGCTGATGCTGGTGATGACGGCTGTGACCGGCGTCGTTGTCAGCCTGCATGCGCACGGGACCTTCGCGCTGCGGGGGCACGAGACGCGCGAGCCGTCGGGCCGCGCGCGCTTCTGGCCGCTCTGGCTGTTTCTCTGGGGCGGCCTGAACGCCGTGTTCCTGTCGGCGGATCTGTTCAACCTCTACGTGGCGCTCGAGCTGGTGACCCTGTCGGCGGTGGCGCTCGTGGCCCTGGCCGGTACGCGGGTCGCCGTGGCGGCCGCCCTGCGGTACCTGCTGGCCGCGATGCTCGGGTCGCTGCTGTATCTGCTCGGGGTGGGGCTCGTGTACGCGACCGAAGGCACGCTCAGCCTCGACGAACTCGCCCGGGGCACGCCACATGCGTCCGTGGCCCCCGCGGCCCTGGCGCTCCTCACGATCGGCCTGTTGATCAAGACGGCGCTCTTCCCCTTGCACTTCTGGCTGCCCGCCGCGCACGCGAACGCGCCGGCGCCCGTCAGCGCGTTGCTGTCGGGGCTGGTCGTGAAAGCGTCGTTCTACGTGCTGTGGCGTCTGTGGTTTCACGCGTTCCCCGGTTTGGCGCCCTTCGAAGCCAGCCTGCTGCTGGCCGCACTCGGGACCGGGGCGATCGTCTGGGGATCCGTCCAGGCCCTTCAGGCCACGCGCCTCAAGCCGCTCGTGGCCTACTCCACCGTCGCGCAGCTCGGCTATCTCTTCCTGGTGTTTCCGCTGGTTGGGGGGCCGGGAGGTTTGGCGGCGTGGCAGGCGTGCGCGGTGTTCGCCGTGTCGCACGCGTTCGCCAAGGCGGCGTTCTTCATGGCCGCGGGCAACATCCGCCTGGCGGCCGGCCACGATCGCATCGCGGAGCTGGACGGGGTCGGCGCTCGCCTCCCGCTGTCCTTCTTCGCGGTGGGCCTGGCGAGCGTCGCGCTGATGGGCCTGCCGCCGAGCGGGACGTTCGTGGCGAAGTGGATGATGATGCGGGCGGCGATCGAGTCGGGGCACGCCTGGCTGGTGGCCGTCATGCTGCTCGGCGGGCTGTTCGCGGCCGGGTACTGCTTTCGCGTGCTGGCGCGCGCCTTCACGCCGCCGACCGAAACGCCCCTGCAGCCCGTGCCGCGGTTGCTCGACGCGGCGGCGTTGGCGCTGGCCGTCATCGCGCTTGCCACGGGCCTGTTCGTCGCACCCGCGCTGGATCTGCTGGCCATCGGGGCGCCGGAAGCTGCAGGCCTGCTGCAGGATGCGCGGCGATGAACTGGGCCTACTGGCTTCCGCTGCTTGTCGTGCTCACATCGCTCGTGCCGGGCGTGGTCATCTTCGTGCTGCCGGAAGGCCGCCTCGCGACGCGAACGGTACTGAACCTCACGGGCGCTGTGCTGAAGATTGCGCTCGTCTGGCTCATGATGCGGGAGGTGTACTTCGAGCGGCACCCCGAGTTCCGCCTGCCGCTGGTGCAGGACGTCGATCTGCTCCTGCGCGCCGACGCATTGGCGCTGCTGTTCGTGTCGTTGTCGGCGTTTCTCTGGCTGCTGACGACGATCTACGCGATTGCGTACCTGGAACGATCCCCGAATCGAAGCCGCTTCTTTGGCTTCTTCAGCATCTGCGTCAGCGCCACGGTGGGCATCGGCCTGGCGGGCAACCTGCTGACGTTCGTGTTCTTCTACGAGTTGCTGACGCTGTCGACGTACCCGCTGGTCGTGCACCGCGGGACGGAGGCGTCGCTCCAGGCCGGCCGCGTGTATTTGCGGTACACGATCGCGGGTGGCGCGCTGCTGCTGGCGGGCGCGGTCTGGCTGCAGGCGGCCGTGGGCCCGGTGCTGTTCGACGGGGGCGACACGCTCGCACGGGCCGACGTGGACGCCGCCCCCCTCGTCGCGATCTTCGTGCTGCTCGTGGCCGGACTCGGCGTGAAGGCGGCGCTCGTGCCGTTGCACTCATGGCTGCCGGTCGCGATGGTGGCGCCCGCGCCGGTCAGCGCCCTGCTCCACGCCGTGGCCGTCGTGAAGGCCGGTGCGTTCGGCATCGTGCGCGTGGTGTACGACGTCTACGGCATCCGGCTCACGGATGCCATCGGCGTGGCCGGGCCTCTGGCCGTCCTCGCCAGCTTCACGATCCTCTACGGGTCCGTGCAGGCGCTGCGACAGACGGACTTGAAGAAGCGGCTCGCCTACTCGACGGTGAGCCAGGTGTCCTACATCACGCTCGGGGTGACGATCCTCGGCGCGTCGGCCACCATCGGCGGGATCGTGCACCTCGTGCACCAGGGGCTGATGAAGATCACGCTCTTCTTCTGCGCCGGCAACGTCGCCGAGACGCTGCAGCTGCACCGCATCGACGAGCTCGACGGCATGGGCGCGCGGATGCCGTGGACCATGGCGGCGTTCACGGTGTCAGCGTTCGGCATGATCGGCGTGCCGCCGATGGCCGGGTTCGTGACGAAGTGGTATCTGGGTCTCGGCGCGCTCGAGGCCTCGCAGCCCTGGGTGATCGGCGTGCTCGCGGGCAGCACCCTGCTGAATGCCGCGTACTTCCTGCCGATCCTGCACCGCGCGTGGTTCCGGCGGCCGGTGACGCCGTTTCCGGCGAGGACGGGCCGGTTCGAAACCCACTGGGCGTTGCTGATGCCGCCACTCGTGACGGCGGCGGCGGCCCTGTTCGCGGGGCTGTTTGCATCGGCACCGCCCAGCCCGCTCGAGTGGGCGCGGCTGATTGCCGAACGGGCGTACGAGTGATGAGTGAGGTACTGAGGTCCCTGCCGTGGTTCGCCGCCGTGTCGTGGCCGATCGTGGTCGCGGTGTGCCTGGCGTCGCCGCGCGTGCGCGGGGTCGCGATCGCGCTGGCGCCGTGGGCGGCGCTGCCCGCGCTCGTCCTGGCCGTGGCCGCGCCGGAGCCGGCTGATCTCCCATGGCTCCTTCTTGGCGCGCGCTTCGAGCTCGATGACATCGGACGCGTGTTCCTGATGTTCACCTCGACGCTCTGGCTGGTGGCCGGCGTCTACGCACGGCAGTACCTGGACGGCGACCCGGCGGCGCACCGCTTCTTTGCGTTCTTCCTGGTCGCGATGGCCGGCAACGTGGGGCTGATCGCGGCGGGCGATGCCGTGCTGTTCTACACATGCTTCGCGCTGATGAGCTTCGCGTCCTACGGAGTGATCGTTCACGCCGGCGATCGCGAGGCGCTGCAGGCAGGGCGCGTGTACATCACGCTCGTCGTCGTGGGCGAGCTGCTGATCTTCGCGGGCCTCCTGTCGTGGGCCGGGGTCACGGGTGGGATCCGCCTCATCGGGTGGACGACCACGGCCGCGCAGATCCCGGGCCCACTGGTGACGGGCCTGCTGCTGGTGGGATTTGGAATCAAGGCAGGCGCGGTGCCGCTGCACGTCTGGCTCCCGCTCGCGCATCCCGTCGCGCCGACCCCCGCAAGCGCCGTGCTGAGCGGCGCGATGATCAAGGCGGGCCTCCTCGGATGGATCCGGTTCCTCCCGCTCGGTGAGGCCGCATCGCCGGGGCTTGGGTTCTGGTGCATGGCCGGCGGGCTTGGCGCCGCCTTCGGTGGCGCCGTCGCCGGGGTGCTGCAGGACAACCCGAAGGTGACGCTCGCCTACTCGAGCATCAGCCAGATGGGCCTGATGACGGTGGCGATTGGCGCGGGCCTGGCAGCGCCCGAGGCGTGGCCGCTTTTGCTTCCGGCGGTCGTGCTGTACGCGACGCACCACGCGCTGGCCAAAGGCGCGCTCTTCCTCGGGGCTGGCGTTGCGCAGCATCCGGGACGATCCGTCTGGGCGCGAGCGGCGATGGCCGCTGGGCTGCTGGTGCCGGCACTCGCGATCGCCGGGGCGCCTTTGACCAGCGGCGCGATGGCGAAGCTCGCCTTGAAGGATGCGCTGCCCGCATCGAGCGGCGGCGCGCTCGCGCTGCTGCTCTCGATCGCCGCCATCGGCTCGACGCTCCTGATGGTGCGCTTCGTATCGCTGGCGCTCGCGTCAGGTGTCGGGTCACGCAGCGGGGCGCACGCGGGGACCTGGATGCCGTGGGCGCTGCTGACGGCGGCCGTGGCCGTGCTCGCCTTCGGACCGATGAATACCGCTGGACTTCCGGATGTGGCACCCTCGCTCGAGCCCGGCGCGATCTGGTCGCTGTCGTGGCCCGCGGCCGGCGGCCTTGCCGCGTACTGGGCGGCTCGGCGCGCCTGGCCGAGCGCGCGCTCCGGGCCGCGCGTGCCTGCGGGGGATGTCTTGTGGGTCGTGATGCGGCCCTTCGCGACACTCCGTATTCCGGCGACCGGCGCGGCACCGTCGCCAGCCCTTCCCCGCGCGTGGGTGGCGTCGCTGGCGCGCGCGTGGGGCGGTCTGGCAATCGTCGAGCGCGGCCTCTCGCACTGGCACGTGACCGGGCTTGTCCTTCTGGTGCTGCTAGGCACGCTCACGCTCGCGATGCTTCGGGGATCATGAAGTCCGACCTGTTGCGCTACACTGCGCGGCAGAGGAGAACGCTTATGCGACGGCTTTCCTGGACGGTTGCGGCCCTGTTGGTGGCCGCCGCCACGGCCCCCTCGGCGCAGCAGGCTCCGGCCGCGGCCGACGATCCGGTGCAGCACCTTGTCGATCAGCTCGATCTCGAGAAGTACAAGGCGACGGTCAAGGGGCTCACCGTGTTCGGCGATCGCCGGGAGGGCACGGACCGCAATCGTGCGGCCAACGACTGGATCGAAGCGCAGCTTCGAAGCTACGGCTGCACGAACGTCGAACGAATGGACTACGAGTACCATCCGCCCGCGCCGCGACCCCCGGGCACACCGGCGCCGGCCGCCACTCCGCCTCCACCCGGCCCCCCGCGCTCGGTGGGAGGCGGACGTCCGCGCGGCCATCGCGCCCCGACTGGTGTCAACAACGATCCAATGCGCCAGCCGGACGAGCGGCTTCGCGCACTCAACTCGCAACCTTCAACCCCCGGTGCCCGCAACCAGGTCTACTGCACCAAGATCGGCACGACACGCCCCGACGAGATGTACATCATCGGCGCGCATATGGACGGGCACGGCTGGGGAGAGGCGGCCAACGACGATGGGTCGGGCACGGCCATCGTGATGGAGCTCGCCCGCATCTTCAGCATGCCGGGCGTCGAGACGGAACGATCCATCCGGTTCATCCTCTGGAACAACGAGGAAACGGGGCTGAACGGCGCCCGTGCCTACGTCGCGCAGCGGCAGAAGCTTCAGGGCGTCGAGAGCCCGCCGGGGTCGGGCCGGTATCCCGAACCGCGCTGGCTCGGCATGATTCAGCACGACATGATGATGTTCGACCACGGGATGCCGCGCGCGGATGGCACGGTCAGCCCCACGCAGCGTCCGGAAGCGGACGTGAACATCGAGTTCCAGATGAACTCGAAGATGACCGCCGAGTCCCAGAAGCTGGCCTGGGCTCTTCACGCGGCGAACGCGCGGTACGCAACCGACTACCCGGCGCAAGTCGGCCCACACATGACCAACACCGACTCGACGCCGTTCATGGACGTCGTCGCGGCCGTCAGCCTGCGCGAGAACGAACGCGGCACGCAGATCGGGAGCGGGTGGGA